>MHDZ01000057.1:317-35152 GCA_001805055.1 Nitrospirae bacterium GWC2_57_13 | reverse complement strand
CGCCCTGCCCCGAGGTGACCAGCGCATTCAGGAACTGAAAAAGAAACCAGAATCCGAGCACGAACATGGCCGGGATCTCGACGGTCCTGATCAGAAAGACGAGCGGCACGACCGTCAGAACCCGGGCGCGGGGAAACAGCAGCAGATAGGCGCCCAGCACTCCCGACACCGCGCCGCTTGCTCCGATCATCGGGATCATCGACGAAGCATCGGTGAAGGCATGGCTGAAGGCGGCAAGTGTGCCGCAGAGAAAATAGAACAGAATGAACCTTGCGGGTCCCATCGAATCCTCTACGTTGTTGCCGAAGATCCAGAGGTACAGCATGTTTCCGGTCACATGCAGAAAACCGCCATGAAGGAACAGGGAAGTCATCACCGTTGCTCCAGCAGGAAAAAGTCCGTCCGCCGGGCCGCCGCCGGAGAGCAATCTTGCAGGCACCAGCGCATAGGAATGCAGGAAGGATTCATGCGCCAGAGGCCCCAGGGTCAACTGATACAGAAAAACAGCGCTGTTCATGCCGATCAGCGCCAGTGTAACGGCGGGAAACCGCCGTGTCGGGTTGATATCCTTTATCGGGATCAAATATTCTCTCCGGAACGATTCTGTTCGCCCAACAACCGCGCGAACGGCGCCGTCCAGTGGAGCCCCTCCGGCAGGAGTTGGAGTCTCCCTTGAACAACGCGACATCCCGCAGTCCCGCAAGGCGCGGGACGTCCGCGGGGCTATCCGGCTTTCGCCGGTTATGTGACGCACTCGGCACATGCACAAGATACATAAAAAATCATTGATTGTCAATAAAATGGAAGGGGAAAGAGCCCGCCGGGAACGGCGCGGGACGACACTGGCTTGGGGGTCTCATCACCGGGATTTTTGTGAGCAGAAATCTGCGGCCAACGCTACTGGAAATATCGCACCAGATCGATATTCGCATCCTGAGGTGCGATGGTGGCTACTGCACTCCTGCCGTAGGCACCGGACCGTGTCTCAAGCAAACTGACCTCCTCGGTCTCTGTTCCGTCAAAGGTCGTGAGCAGGAGAACGCTGGGGCGCAGCAGGTCCCTGGTCTGGCGAACCACCAGCGCGATCTCGCCCGTAGTCAGCCGAAGCAGCGTGCCGATCGGGAATATTCCGACCATGTTGACGAATGCCTTGACCAGGACGGGATCGAAAATAGTGCCCCGCTTGGTAAGCAGCAGCCGCACCGCTTCGTAAGGAGGAGTTATCATGCGAAAATAGACGCGCGCCGAGGTGATGGCGTCATAGGCGTCTGCGATGGCAACGATGCGGGAATAGGGATGCGGGAGAGGCTGCGCCCCCGGTGACTGGTGCGGATATCCCTTCAGATCATACTGCCGGTGATGATCGAAGGCCGCCACCATGGCGAGCCGCGTTATGCCCGGCATACCCGAGAGGATCCTCGCCCCCTCCACGGGGTGGCGCTTCACGATGTCCCATTCAGCATCGGCAAGGCCGTCCGGTTTGTTGATGATCTCGACGGGAACGTTTACCTTTCCTATATCGTGCAGGAGCCCGGCCACTCCGAGCGAAGCGACCTGAGGGCGGTCAAAGGAGAGATATGTCCCCATGGCCAGTGAAAGGATGGATACGTTGACGGAATGGGCGAAGGTATATTCATCATAGAGTTTCAAGGTTGTCAGGCCGAGCAGGGCGTCTCTGTTGCCCATAATGCTGTCCGCCATGCCCTGTACCAGCATCTGGACTTGCCGCGTGTTCGGCATCTTGCCGTGCTGGGCTGACTGGATCAGGTCCTTCACGGTCTCAATCCCGTCCTGATAGAGCTCGCGGGCGGAACGTTCCGTTCCATCGCCTGCTCTGTTCTTCCGATCTCTCCGAGGAGGCACCGGCAGGACCGTAACGTGGGTGATCCCCGCCCCCTGGATCTGCTCCCGCAGGTCCCCGGAAGCGGCCCCCGGCGCCTTCTGCAGAAGATAGGCCAAAGCAATGATTTCCTGCCGCTCCAGTCCCTTCCGATACGTGAAACCGCCGATGTCGCGTTGTACGAACTCTTCAATGCCCTGGGAGAATACTTCCTCTATTTGCACCGAGAGGGCGCCGAAAAACAGCTCTCCGGAAACAAAATGGAAAGAGGCCTCGTTCCGGTCGGAAAAAAGCTCTTCCAGGCTGACCAGAAGTTGCTCGGCCGATCCCAGAAGGAACGGGTGGGCAGGCGGGTAAAGAGACGCATTTTTGAGCAGCGCCATGAAGCGCAGGAACGCGAGTTTCGCCTTCTGTACTACCTGCTGCTGCAGAAAAAAGGAAAGCCTGGTCTCGGCGCGCTGGGTGACCTGATCTTCAAGCGCCATGGGTCCTCCGCTCAAGTTCAGCCAACGCCCGTGCGGCCTCGGCACTGATCTCCCGATTTTGCCTGCCCGAGCGCCACCACGTCCGCCGCGCGAGCTTCCCAAGCACAGTCTGCGCAGCCGTTCCGCCCATACGGCCGAGTGATCCTATCGCTTCCAAACGCAGTTCGAAATCCCCCTTGCGCGACCAAGCCCTACGCTTCAAAAAATCGATCAGTGCCTGCTCCCCCCTGGCGCTCGGCGACGCCAGAGTACCGAGTCCACGGATCGCCATGAACCGGATGTCGATGTCCCTGTCGGCAAGGAACTGGACCAGCAGTTCTGCGGCTTTTCCGCCGCCGATGGTGGTCAGCGCGCGGACTACTTCCTGGCGGATCTGAAAGTTTTTGTGCCGTGCGACGCCGGCAAGATAGGTTACAGCTTCCTCGCGATGGCTCTCCCCGAGGATGCTCACAATATTGCGCACGAAGTACCATCGCTCATCTGACAGTTTTTGTCCCAGGAATGCGATCTGGTTCCTGCCCAGGTCCTTCAGTATCTGGACCAGCAGCCGACGCATGGTCCTGTCCTCTTCTGCAGACAGCATTTCGAGCAGTACCGGCGTGGCCTGCCGGTCGAGGATGGAAAGGTAGGCGAGATATACGCCCGCATCTGCGGCGCCCGGCGCAAGTCCGCGCAGACGGGCGATGAGCGTCTCGATGCGTCGCCGTTCAGCGGACCTCATGATAGCCTCGCCGAGCCGCTGGCGGTACAGGGGAACAGATGCGGATCTGAAGGCCCGAAGGATCTGCCCGGCCGCAGCATAGTCATTCACTGCAACGAGACGATCGTGGGCATCCTCAAGCTGGCTGACCATATTCGAAAAAGAGCTGAGGGAATCCTGCTGCGATTCCTTTCGTGTTCCATCCTGAACAGACTGCAGCAGGTGCATCAGGACCCCGGACGCTGCCACAAGTGAGTCCCGTTCTTCCCCTGATTCGCAGATCGTCCTGAGCGTTTCGAGCTCTCCGGGCGTATACTCCGCCAATTCCCTTACCGCCTCAGCCAGGCCCGCAGGCAGCGGGACGCCGGCTGGACCTGTAGACTTGACGCCGTCCTCAGCGGAACAGATTTTTTCAAGGAGCGACGAGACCTGCGGCGCTGTCCAGGAGCGTGAAAACCGGGAAGAAATGAGTTCATGCAGATCATGAGGAAGACGCTCGGCAAGATTCTGCGCATTCCCGTTCAACAGGAGAGCGTCAGCCTCGGGGTAGAGCCTTTCTGCAACAAGCCGGGAGCTCTGGTCCGCGTCCATGGAGAGGATCGAACTGGCAAGGGCGGAAAAGACCGGGCCGCGCAATTCATAGGACTTCTTCAGGACCTGCTGTCCCACCTGCCGGTATACTTCGAGCAGCCTGTCATCCTGCTCCTGACGGGACAGGCCTTCACCAGCACTGATCCCTACAGCCTGTTTCCCGAACGATGCAGGGTCTGCGGCGAGTTCTGCAAGCCCGATTGTCAGACCGAAAACGCTGACCAACGAGCCTTCCAAGGCACCCAGCTCTCCTGCAAGGCCTGCAGTCATCTCATCAGCAGGCGTTGTCCCTGCAGGACCGTCTAGAGGAGGCCGCTCATCGAGCGCTGCCT
Organism: Nitrospirae bacterium GWC2_57_13; assembly: GCA_001805055.1. Taxonomy (GTDB): domain Bacteria; phylum Nitrospirota; class UBA9217; order UBA9217; family UBA9217; genus GWC2-57-13. The sequence goes on along the minus strand of MHDZ01000057.1, from coordinate 31,204 downwards.
CCCTGATCCGGACATGGACTACCCCTTTTCCCCAGAGGATCGGCGCAATGCCTCCCTGCTGCTTCAACTCGTCGGACTGCATAGCGGAGACCGTCAGAAAATCCCGCAATTCAGACTCTGTAAGACCCCGCGTAAAGGCAATCTCCCTGACGCCTTTCGCAAAGAGGTCCGCGGCCACGCCCTTGGAGAGGTGCGGGCCGAGCGTGATCCGGCCGGCACGGGAAATAAAACCCGCCTTCTGCAGGCCGAGATGGTATTCAGGCTGCCGGTCCAGGTACTGATTCAGAACCTTGAAAGTTCTCGCTATGGTCTGGGAATGAACGGGGTTGTTTTCCGGATAGAGCTTCACTGCGCGCAGAGCAGCAAGAATATCCCTTGCAATTTCTTGTACTTCGGAGGGCGCGGCATCAGCAGGTTGTTTCGCTTCCAGCATGGTACTCTTAAGGTATCATAAGACCCGAGGCGTGTCAAAGGATGGAAAGGTGATCACGAAATAGGACGGCGTTCTACCTAATCCGGACAAGCCCCGCTCAAGACGGGGCAGGCCCTGATCCTCGGGACAGGCCAACAGAGCCCAGCATCCTATTCTTACATAAGGTGCGGGGAACCCAAAAAAATCAAACGCCTTGCACACGGATAAGGGCGGATAACCAACTATAACAACTATGAAAAATCAGGATTCTTCATAACTCAATCAGCGCAGATCAGCGTCAAAGAAGTTATTTCTAGTTTGAGAAAATTTTGCGTTGTAACGAACTATTGGCTGTCGAGATACTGAAAAATCTGGACGCGACCGTTCAGCTGGTCGGCAACATAGATGCGGTCCTGTTCATCGATCGATATGCCTGCTGGCAAGTGCAACTCGCCAGGCCGGGGCCCAAGGGAGCCGACAAAGAGAAGGATATTTCCTGTGGAGTCGAAGATCTGAAAATTGCTGTAGGCGGCGTCGGTCACATAGATATGGCCCTTGGAGTCCAGAGCGATCCCCTTCGGGTTCGCAAAAGAACCGGGGACGTCGCCTGCAGAGCCGAAGGACCTGAGATAACTACCGTCCTCCTCAAGGATCTGCACCCGGAAATTCCGGGCGTCGAGGACATACAGGAGGCCGGACCGGTCAATCGCGATATCGATCGGAAAATTGAACTCGCCTGCCCCTCTCCCGGCTTTGCCGATAACGGCTATCCGGCGGCCATCGAGCCCGAAGACGAGAATACGGTGCCCATCCCCGTCGATAACATAAAGCTTTCCAGCCTGCTCGTTCAGGGCCAGCGCAATGGGCCGGCTGTCTTTCATTAAGAACGCTGTCAGATATCGACCGGAAGCATCATACAACGCGACCTTGCCTCCAGGTCCGTCGGCCACATAGATCCTGCCGCTGCTGTCGATAACAACGGCAGAAGGAATCCTGAGCGTTCCGTCGTCACCGACAATCGTGAGCCGCTTCGACGTCAGGTCAAAGAGCAGCACCCTTCGGAGGGTCACATCGGCCACGGCCATCGCCCCCGTCCGGGCGAACACGCCGTAGGGTCGTACAAGGCTGTCGTGATAGTCCTTGCCGAACAGCTTTTCCATGAAGGAGTAGACCCGGCCGATATCGTCTTCCGAATAGATGGACTGGATATATTTTATCTTCGGTGGATCAGGAGGAAGGGGCCAGAAAAGGTTGTCCGGCTCGGCAGGTCGCTTCGCGGGTCCGCAGGCGGAAAGCAGGCATGCGGCAAGGAGCATCAGCGCGTACGATGCGAGGCGCATCACGCTGTGCAAGCCGCTGCGGGCATCAGGGGAACGAACGGAATACCTGAACACGTCCATTGGACTGGTCGACAACATAGATGGTATCATTCCTGTCGATAAATATCCCGAGGGGCCTCAGGAACTCTCCTGCCAGCACGCCTGATCTTCCCCAGGTGCGGATGAAGGCTCCGCTGGCGTCAAAGATCCGCACCGAACTCGCGACCGCGTCAGACACGTAGACGCGCCCGACAGAATCAACGGCAATGCCCCTCGGCTGCAGGGACGTTCCCGGTTGTTCCCCTGCTATGCTGAATTCCCTCAGATGCGCGCCCTCGCGGTCGTAGACCCGCACCTTCCGGGAACGGTCGTCGAGCACATATACATTTCCGGCCCCGTCAAGGGAAAGGGCCGCAGCTCCAGATAAACGATGCTCCCCTGCTGCGCCGATCTCGAGCACCGGCGTTCCCATTGTCGTGAACACCTTCACCAGCCGGGCATGAGAATCAGCAACGTACAGCAGGTTCCGGTCCCGGTCGATGGCGAGGCCCGCTGGAGAGCCGAGCTCCCCCCGCTTGCCGAACTCCATCAGCAGTGCGCCGTTCCGGTCATATCCGAACACCCTCCCCTGCTGAGCATCGGCTACGAACACAACACCTGCGGCATCCACGACGATGCCTGACGGCGCGAGCAGTTTGACGGCATCGGCAGCCGGTACGCCATCACCCAGAATGGTCAGGCTGCGGTCGCCCCGGTCAAAGATGAAGACCCGCGCTGACTGGGATGATGAAAGATGATACTCATCGGTCACATAGACCCGGAATGCATCGGCATAAACGGCCACGGGCCGCTGGAGCGACTGCGCGAAAACTGCCGGACGCACATTTTCCCGCAGGCCTTGTCCTTGAAGGCTCTCGCTGCTTTTCAGGGTCTCTTCGAAAGCCAGCCGCGGTCCTGCGGCTTGCTCCCGGGAGAGCGTGGAGTCCTCTCCCGTAATGACCGCGCAACCGCTGAACAGGGCCGCAAGGAAAGGCAGAATGGCAAGTACTTTCATAAGCGGCAAGCTCCCTATACTGAACAGTATATACCAGCGCAATGACTGTTGCAAGGAGGATATAAAAGGATTGACAGCACCTTAGGTGAACGAGACGGCGTCCCGACCCGCACAGGGACGGCCAGGGTCAAAAATTCTTGTGACACTGGACGCACAGATCGTGCCGCTCCTTGACACCGTACACAAAAAGCGAGCGGCTCTTACCGCTGTGAGCATTGTGACAGCTGGCGCAGGACAACTCCCTGCCGGGGCGAGCGGGATCACTTCGGCCTTTCGTTGGATGGGTTTTTCCGGAAACGAACCCCGCCACCACGTGCTTTCCCTCGGCCATCTCGGCATGGCAGGTGACGCACAGGTCCCAGGCGGGTTTCCTGAGCCATGCGGGGTTCGGACTTGCGTGCGGGTCATGGCAAAGATTGCAATAACCCGCCTCGGTCGGACCATGCCTGAAAGCGCCGTCAAGCATCCCTTGGTGACACGAGAGGCAGGTCTCCGCCACCGTCCGCCGCTTTTTCCCCTTCTCAAAAGGAGCATAGTTGACGATCACGCCGTCCTGCTGCGTGTAGGAGATGGCCGTCTCCGGTGGAGCCTTGGAGGAGGTGCCCGTTCTCCTCACCACATACGCGATCGTCTCTTCAAAGTTCCCCTTGCGGCCGCCAAGGTTCCAGATCAGCGCGCTTTTATTTATGCGCGGATTCCTGAACCTGCCTTGTACTGTACCTGTGTCCCTGACGTACTGCACGTGTGACGGAAGTGCTTCCCGTACTGTCAGGCCGGAGACGGCGGGTCCGTTCGCGTAGGTGATCTGCACGACCTGGCGCTCCCAGCCCTTCATCGACGGAAGCTTCTCGCTGCTCTTCACCTCCGTACCGGCTGGATGCAGAACGATAACAATGCGATTACTATCGCCACTGCCCTGTTCACCTGCCCGGGGGCTCGATCTTCCCACACCAACCACCGAGATCTTCGCCTTGGACACACCGAACTGAACAAGAAGCGTGGAAAGGACCCGGGCCCGCGACTTGGCGAGTTGACGATGGTCCTTATAGCGGGGGTTCCTGATGGGTGCGCCGTCAGTATGTACTTCCAGGAACATGCTGTACGCTCGGTGCCTTCGAAGCGCTGAAAGCGGCTCTGCCAGCAGATCCTTCAACTGCTTCCGCCTTATGGCCAGCGACGATGACGAGGAGTTGAACACCCCGTCCGAGGGGATCGTGAACACCAGCGGCTCCACGGGCTGCGTGGTACGCGTGATCTTCCAGGGGGACCGATCCGCAAAACGATACTTGACAGGGCCTTCGTCGGGATCGTGGCAGGAGATGCATCCCCACACCGCAGCAGGACCATGGATATGCTTGCCCGTGGGAATGCTCTTGTGGCAGGTATAACAGATCATATCCGCCGGCTGTACCGGCTTCAGGTCTGCGGGCTCCACATCCATGCGATGGCATCCCGAACAGTCCTTCTCCTGGCCCCGGGTATGGAAGGGACGTACGGTGAATCCCTCGGGGATCGCGTTACCCGAAAAGACAGGGACATCGCTATAGATGGTTATCTCCCGCGTGGAGACAAGCTCCATACCCTTCTTTCGTGCTGCGTCCTTGTATGCGAACAGCCTGAGCGTGAGCGTGTTCACTCCCGGTTCGAGCGCAATTCCCTGCATCGCGTGCCTTCCCGACGAGGTCTCCACGACAGGATACTCACGCTTCCCCGCCAGGACCTGAAAAAAAGGAACCGCGCTCCAGTCCGTTGCGAAATCCAGGACGAAATTCACCTTGTTCCCGACAACGGACCTGTCCACGGGATAATGTATCGTGACAGCAGGCGCATCTGCGGCAACGGCCGTTCCGACCGCCATCACGCAGACAGCGATCACGGTTCTGAACAAGGTGAACATTCGATGCCTCAAGCTTCCTCCCTACATGCACGCTCGTTCGCCGTCGACGGTTCCCCGCGACCGCGAGAAACAAGGTCAACACCATACGACACACCACCCGCTCGCTGCAGGTCGCGCTGCTATCTTGAATATTTTTTCTCGCCGTGGCATCCCGGCGCACAGGATCCGCCGCTTCGGGTCGGGATGAAATTCATCGGCATTTCCCATCCGCTGAACCGCACCATATCTTTGATATGCCGGGGCTGACCGGTGTCTGCATGGACTTCGTGACAGGTCTTGCATGTCCTGCCCTTCTGCTTTTTATTGACGTGCACAAAATGCAGGTTTCTGCTTCCGTCCCGGAATTTCGTCTCAGCCTTCGTCGTCATCTCCGTGAACGCTGCGCTTGCGTGACAGCTGAAACACAATGCGTATCTGCCATCAGCATAGGAAGCGTAAAACTCCGAGGTATAGTATTTCTCCATAAGTCGCCAGTAGTCGGAACCATGCGGATCATGGCATGCCGAGCAGTTCTTGTCCTTCAACGGTCCGTGGCCGACCTTGTTCTTCTGCAGGAACCCCTTCATGTCCCTGATGGTGCTTGACGCGGCTTTGATCTCCCGATCGTGGCAGCCCAGACAAAGTTCCATCTGCGGCTGCGGCAGCAGTTTGCGGTGATCCGACGCATGCGCGTCATGACAGGTCAGGCAGCGCTTCCCTTCATTTGTCGGTGCGTGCTTCGAGAAGGACTTCTGGCCGGACTGCACCTCGTTCGGATGGCAGGCAGCGCAGAGCGTCGGCACCGTGGACGTCAGGAGGGTCGCATTGGGGGACCCGTGAGGATCGTGGCATTTGACGCAGGACTGCTTGACTGGTGCATGAACGACCTTTTTCTTCTTCAGTGCTTCTTCCTTGTCCGAATGGCACATGAAACAGAGTCGGCTGCGGTCCATCACAAGCCGCTGGGAAAAATCGCTCTGGTGATTATCGTGGCAGGTTGAACAATCGCCGGAAGCAACGGGCGGGTGTAGAACAGCGCTCTTGAACGCCGTATCTGCGTGGCACTGAAAACAGAGCTTCGGCGCAGGTTCGCGCAGCATTCCCTTGTTCGGGGACTGGTGCGGATTGTGGCAACCCGTGCAATCTCCGCCCATGATGGGCGCGTGAACCACTTTTTTGGTATTCTTCGCTTCGTGGCACATGGTGCACAGATCGGCTCCCTGCTGAACAAGCGTGATCGTAAGGCCTCCCGGATGCTTCGAGGATTTGCCCTTTGTCTCGCTCACCGCATGACAGGCCGTGCACATTCCGTCCTTCACCGGAGGATGGACTGCCTTTGCCTTTCCCATCGTGGAGTGGCATTTGCCCGCCACACAGGAGTCTGTTCCTGCCTGCGCAGGCATACTGTACGATGCGATGCTGCCGATCAGTGCGGCTATCAGAATGCCTCCAAAGCTCCAACGAACGAACACGGATTTCACCTCGCTCCTTACAGTTATCAATCACAGTTAGTTGTAGTTGCATCACTTTTGCAAGTAACGTGCCTATCCCCAAGGTGCTTTATGATCGCTAACCTCTCTGGATCATTGAGATATATTCGGTTTAACGAAAGAGGACCGCACTAGGGTGAGCGGATACGCGCAGAGTGTGTACGATAATGCTCTACCAGCTGGAAACTGCCGGCACGATCATCAGCAAACGGGGAACAGTCCTGATCAGGAAGAATTAGATAATACCGAACCGCTTCATCCTCCGCCGGAAAGCATCGCGGGGCATTTTGAGAAGCGAAGCCGCCTTGGTCTGGTTGCCGGCGGCGATTTCAAGTGCTTTACGGACAAGGGCGTGCTCAACGTCTTCGATAGAGATACCCTGGTCCGGTATCACGAACCCGTCGAGCGATACCGGTATGCCCGAAGCCGACGTTTCCTTTTCCTCCAGCAACTCCTGCGGAAGATGTTCGACGAGCAATTCGTCCTGCACCTCAAGGATCATGGCCCGCTCTATCACGTTCTTGAGTTCCCGGACGTTCCCGGGCCACGAATAGGACAGGAGCACGTCCTCGGCCTCTTTCGATATGCCGCTAACGCTTTTGTGGCACTCCCTGTTGAAGTGATCGATAAAATAGTTCGCCAGCAGCAGAATATCACTGCCGCGTTCCCGCAGCGGAGGCAGCATGACAGGAACGACCTGGAGCCGGTAAAAGAGGTCCTTGCGGAAGGTCCCATCGCTCATTGACTTCAATAGATCCTGGTTCGAGGCTGAGATGACGCGCACATCGACCTTGATGTCCTTCACCCCGCCAACCCGTTTGAACGTCTTCTCTTCCAGGATTCGCAACAATTTGGCCTGCATGCTCAGGTCCATATCTCCGATCTCGTCGAGAAAGAGCGTCCCGCTGTCAGCAAGCTCAAAGAGGCCCTTTTTGGCAGATTTGGCATCGGTAAAAGCACCCTTCTCATGGCCCATGAGCTCGCTCTCGAGCAGCGTTTCGGGCACGGCAGCGCAGTTCATGGCATGAAAGGGCTTGTCGACGCGGGCGCTGGCTGCGTGGATCGCCTTGGCCACCAGTTCCTTGCCGGTGCCGCTATCTCCCTGGATCAGGACCGTGGTGGCGTCGCTCCGGGCGATCTTCAGGATCAGGTCCTTCACCTTCTCCATTTCGACGCACTCGCCGATGAGCGTGCCGACCTTCGCCTTGCATTCCTGACGCAGCTGCTTCACCTGCGTCCGGAGCGATCCCGCTTCAAGGGCCTTCTTGATGACGAAGGTGATCTCCTCAAGGTTGAAGGGTTTACTGACGTAATCATAGGCGCCGAGCTTCATGGCCTTCACCGCCGCTTCGACCATCCCGTAGGCAGTGATCATGATGACCATGAGACCCCGGTCCCGGACCTTCACTTTCTCAAGCATTTCGAGGCCGCTCATGTCCGGCAGCCGGTTATCAAGAAGGATCAGATCGGGAGCGTCATCGGCGATCAAGTCCATTCCTCTTTCGGCCGACTCCGCCGTGGCCACCTCGTATCCCTCCTTCACGAGGTGCTGCTCGAGGGTCCACCGTATCAGCTTCTCATCGTCGATCACAAGTATCTTCTGGGGCATGACGCAGGTCTCCTATGCGGTTGCTTCCGACTGCGGGTAAGGCAGCGAGATCGTGAAACTGGCGCCTTTCGTCGCAGCATTGGTTACGCTTATCTCGCCGCTGTGCTGCTCAATGATCCTTTGCGTGATCGTCAGGCCCAGGCCCGTGCCCTGTTGGCGCGTCGTGAAGAAAGGCCCAAAGATCCGGCTCATATTCTCCGCCGAGATCCCCTTGCCCGTATCGGTGAATATGATCTTCACTGCTCCCGGGGCCGTACTCGAGGCTTCGTCATACCGCGTTTCGACGAAGAACTTCCCGCCATCCTTCATGGCCTGGATCGCGTTCAGGGCGATGTTCAAAAAAGCCTGCTGTAACAGGTCGGGATCGAGGGAAAGCCAGGGCATGCCTGCAGTGAGCCTCCGCTCCGCCGTGATAGTGTGCTTCGCGAACTGCGGGGCGAGGAAATCCAGCAGCCTCCCGATCAGCTCGTTGACGTCCACCATGGTCATATTCGGCTCCGGCGGCCGGGCAAAGGACAGCAGGTTCCGCACTGCCTTGTCCATCCGTTCCACCTGCGAGAGGACTTCTTCAAGGACCGGCCGCCGCTGGTCAGTGGTAAGCATGTCTTTCTTCAGCACCTGGATCACGCCGGCGATGCCGGCCAGGGGGTTCTTGATCTCATGAGCGATGCCGGCAGCCATTTCACCGATCGAGGCCAGCCGATCGGCGCGCTTCATCTGCTCATAATGATAGCGCTCCACCTTGCGGCGCGCACGTTCAAGCTTCGAGAGAAGCGAATTAAAGGCCTCCCCGAGCCGCCCGATGTCGTCGGTGCTCCTCACGTTCACGCGGGCTTCCAGGCCCTTCTCGGCGCGCTCCATGGTCTTGATCAGGTCCTGGATCGGGTTGGTCACGAAATGGGTCAGAAAAGTGGAGAGTGATATGGCAAGCACAGCCGTGATGCCGAAGGCCCAGAGGAACATGGTCTTGCTCAGTTCCCCTACTTTCTCCTGGAGCTGCGCCATCGAGACATGGACGGCAAGCACGCCGTTCAGCTTCACCTTGGTCCCGTGGCAGCGCGTACAGGCCGCCGCGTTCTCGATGGGAAACAGAACGGAAAAGACCCCGTCGCTCCGGCGTTTTATAGGCTTCCGGAATTTCCCTTCCAGGAACCACTTCTGCGTGCCAGGGTCCACTTTGCGGCCGATCATCCATTTTTTTGACGATTTCAGGATCACGCCGTTGGGCGTAAAGATCTTCAACTCCTGGATATTATGATATCCGCCTACGGCTTCAAGAATGCGCTGCACTTCCTTGCTCTTGCCTTCGAGCATGGCGTTAGACAGGCTGCGCTCGATCGTGTTCGAGATGATCAGCACGTTGTCCTCAAGGGCATTCTCCATCTGGGACCGCTGGTACCCGATATTGATCCAGGTCCCGGCGCCGATGGTGACAGCAAGGATCGCTGACACGGAGATGATGATCTTGCTCTTGAGGCTGGAAACGATCCTCACGTGGTATTCACCGTCCCTTTGAGATCATCAAGCCGCTTCACACCCCGCAGGGCAAGGAATTCCTCGATTCCCGAAAGCACGTCGAGCGTGGCCCGTGGATTCAGGAAGTTCGCCGTACCCACGGCAACCGCCGAAGCGCCTGCAATGATGAACTCCAGCGCGTCTTCGGCAGTTACGATCCCTCCCATACCAATGATCGGCAGCGGAACGCATTTCGCCGTCTGCCAGACCATCCGTACCGCCACAGGCCGGATAGCCGGGCCTGACAAGCCGCCGGTGCAGTTCGCAAGCCGGGGTCGGCCCGTGCGTACATCTATGGCCATGCCCAGAAGCGTATTGATGAGCGACAATCCGTCACAACCCGCATCACGGGCCACCCGCGCAAAGGCCGTCACATCCGTAACATTCGGCGAAAGCTTTGCAAAGATCGGCAGCTTTGTCCTGCTCCGCACTGCGGTGAGAAGCTCATGGGTCGTTGCCGGATCAGTGCCGAAGACCATGCCTCCGGCCTTCACGTTCGGGCAGGATATGTTCACTTCGAGGCCGGCAATGCCCTCGGCATCGTCAAGCCGTTCGGCCAGGGCCGCATATTCTTCCACAGTGTAACCGAAAATATTGACGATCACCTTTGTATCGAACTGTCGAAGGAAAGGTAGTTTGTTGCGCAGGAACACATCTACGCCGGGGTTCTCGAGGCCGATGGCATTCAGCATCCCCGACGGCGTCTCCCATATCCGCGGGGGAGGATTGCCTGAAAGGGGCTTGAGCGAAATGCCCTTCACGATCACGCCGCCGAGCTTGTTCAGGTCCACGAACTCGGCATATTCCTCACCGTAGCCGAAGGTGCCTGACGCGGTGAGCACCGGATTCTTGAGCTTGATCCCTGCGAACTCGACGGAGAGATCGGGGCTTCCCATTGCGGATTTCTGATCTCGGACTTCGGGCATCTTATTCCGCATTCCGCACTCCGCATTCCGCACTATTGTTGCAGTTCGGCATACTCACCATGGTAAACCCCTCTGCTCTTAAAGCAATATGATCTACGATGACCAGTCGAGCTCGCCTGCTTCGAACACAGGGCCTTCCGTGCAGATCCGCTTGAATCCCCCGGTCCCGGACCTGACCGAGCAACCCATGCAGGCGCCCACGCCGCAGGCCATTCGTTCCTCCATGGATACAAAGCAGCGTATCGACCGGTCCCGGGCGACCCGGCTCACAACCGCGAGCATGGCACGCGGTCCGCAGGCATACAGCACTGACGACGCTGCATGTCCGCTCTTCGAAAGATAGTCATCGAGAATGCTCGTGACCATGCATTTTACACCTGCGCTGCCGTCCTCGGTAGCCATGGATATCTTGGCGCCGTACTTCCGGAAGCTTGCCAGCACAGGCTGAGGCGGCAGCCCTGCCCGGTCCCGGGCTCCGATGAAGAGAGGGGTGGACAGACCGCCGCGCCGCAGCCGGGAAGCGAAGAAATGGAGGGGGGGGAAACCGCTTCCGCCTGCCACCAGCACCGGCGTTGCGCCCGGCTCCACCGCGGGAAAGCCCCGGCCCAGGGGGCCGAGCATGGCCAGGCTGCTGCCGGGCTCCATCTGCGTCAGCAGAGACGTCCCCCGTCCTGCCACACGATACACAATTTCAATTGAACTTTTTGAAGGAATGGAATAGATGCCCAGAGGCCTGGCAAGGAAGGGGTCAAGATACTGAGATACGCGAAGCATGACGAACTGGCCCGGAAGAGCGCTCCGCGCCGCGTCAGGCGCCCGCAGCACGAGACGATAGTAGCCCCTCCCGATGAAGGAGTGCGATATGATCTCAGCGGCATGCTGCCTATTCAAGCCCAATCTGGATCTCCTGTATCTCGCACTCCATGGTCTTGGCCGGCGTCTTGATCTTGACCACGTCCCCCACCGCATGGCCAATGAGTGCTTTTCCCACGGGAGACTGCACGGAGATCTTTCCCTGCTTGATGTCAGCTTCTTCCTGGCCAACAAGCATGTAGGTCTTGCTATCGCCCGTATCGACGTCGGCGATGGTGACCCGGGAGCCGAAAGCCACCTTCTCGTTCGACAGCCTGGAAAGGTCGATGATCTGAGCATGCGAGAGCTTGTATTCCAGTTCCCGCTTCTTCGCGTCCAGAAACCCCTGGCGCTCCTTGGCTGCGTGGTACTCAGCGTTCTCCGACAGATCGCCGTGCGAACGCGCTTCTTCGATGTCGCGAATGTTCTTCGGGCGCTCGACCTTCTTGATGTGGTCGAGCTCCTGGGTGAGCTTCTCATAGCCTTCTTTGGTCATGGGCAGTTTGTTCGTCATCGCGCCTGATACTCCTGAATGGTCTTTACCTGTAGCGTCTTCGCCTTCATGGAAACAATGCCCCGCACGGCGGCACGGGCCGCTGAGATCGTCGTAAAGTACGCTACACCCTGCATAAGGGCCGTCCGCCGGATGGAATAGGAATCCTTCTGGGCCTGGGCGCCGTGGACGGTATTGATCACAAGGGCCACCTGCATGTCCTTGATGAAATCAACGATGTGCGGCCTTCCCTCGGCCACTTTGTTCACCAATTCAACAGCAATACCCCGCTCGCGCAGGTATTCGGCAGTGCCTTTCGTCGCTAAGAGAGTGAAGCCCGCCTTTGCCAGCCCGTCGGCAACGTCAAGGGCGGCCGGCTTGTCCTTGTCCTTCACGCTGATGAAGACTCGCCCGGACTGCGGCATGGGATTACCGGCGGCGATCTGCGCCTTGGCAAAGGACATACCGAAATCCATGTCGATGCCCATCACTTCGCCGGTGGATTTCATCTCCGGCCCAAGAAGGGTGTCCACGCCGGGGAACTTGGCAAAAGGGAACACCGCCTCTTTGACCGAAATGTGGCTCACCTCCACCTCTTTCGTGAATCCCAGGTCAGCAAGGCTTTTGCCGCCCATGACGCGCGATGCCATCTTGGCAAGCGGCACGCCGATGGCTTTGCTCACGAAGGGAACGGTCCGGGAGGCCCGGGGATTCACTTCGAGGATATAGATCTTCCCGTCCTTCACGGCAAACTGCACATTCATCAGGCCGATGACGCCCAGTTCGAGCGCCAGTGCCCGCGTCTGCCGGTCGATCTCCTTAATGATCCCCGGCGGGAGCGAGAAAGGCGGAAGGGAGCATGCAGAATCCCCTGAATGCACGCCCGCCTCTTCGATGTGCTCCATGATGCCGGCCACGACCACATCGATTCCGTCCGAGATCGCGTCCACATCGATTTCGACGGCGTCTTCCAGATACTTGTCCACGAGCACCGGCCGGTCCGGCGAAGCCTTCACCGCCCGGGACATGTAATTCCTGAGGCTGTCCTCGTCGTAGACGATCTCCATGGCCCGCCCGCCCAGCACATATGAGGGCCGCACCATGACCGGATAGCCGATGCGGTTCCCGATCTCAACAGCCTCTTCGCAGGACACGGCAGTCCCGCTTTCTGCCTGCAGGAGGTCGAGCTTCTCCAGCAGCTCTTTGAAGCGCCGTCGGTCCTCTGCACGGTCGATACTGTCCGGCGATGTCCCGAGGATTCTGACGCCGGCCTTCTCAAGGGGCACTGCAAGTTTCAGGGGCGTCTGACCGCCGAACTGCACGATCACACCATGAGGACGTTCACGCTGTATAATATGTAAAACGTCTTCCAGTGTCAAGGGTTCGAAATAGAGCCGGTCCGACGTGTCATAGTCGGTGCTGACCGTCTCAGGATTGCAGTTCACCATGATCGTCTCGTAGCCGTCTTCCTTCAGGGAGAAGGCCGCATGGACGCAGCAGTAATCGAATTCAATACCCTGCCCGATGCGGTTCGGCCCGCCGCCGAGGATCACGATCTTCCTGCGGTCTGTGGGGCCTGACTCGCTCTCTGCCTGGGCCTGGGCCGCAGGCGCCGCTCCCGGCCCCGCGCTCCTGAAGAAGGGCTTTTCGTAGGTCGAATAAAGATAGGGTGTATGGGCCTCGAACTCTGCGGCGAAGGTGTCTACGGTCTTGTAGACCGGTATGATTCCGAGAGTCACACGCGCTGTCCGCACAGCCTCTTCGGTCGTCGTGAGCAGTTGGGCGAGCCTGCGGTCGGAAAAGCCGAATTCCTTGGCCTGCCGGAGGGGATGGTCCAGGGTCCGCATCCCCGTATCCAGCAGGCGGGGCCCCAGTTCCCTGATCTCCTTCTCCTGGTCGACGATCTGCTTGATCTGGAACAGGAACCAGGGATCGATGCCGGAGAGATCGAATATTTCCTCCAGAGTCATGCCCGTCCTCAGCCCGTCGGCGATGTACCAGATCCGCTCCCAGTTCGGCACGCCGATCTTCTGGCGGATGTCGGCCAGCGCCGCCTCCGTATCCCCGTCCCGCTCACGGCGCGATTCAAGGCCGTACCGGTCGATCTCAAGGGAGCGGAGCGCCTTCTGGAAGGATTCCTTGAAGGTCCTGCCGATGGCCATGGCCTCGCCAACAGACTTCATCTGCGTAGTGAGCGTTGCATCGGCCTGGGGAAATTTTTCGAAGGCGAAGCGCGGGTACTTCACCACCACGTAGTCAATGGAAGGCTCGAAGGATGCCGGCGTCGCCCTGGTGATGTCGTTCGGGATCTCGTCGAGAGTGTATCCCACGGCGAGCTTGGCCGCGATCTTTGCGATCGGAAACCCCGTGGCCTTCGATGCCAGAGCGGAACTGCGGGACACCCGGGGATTCATCTCGATCACGACCAGCCTGCCGTTATCGGGGTTCACGGCGAATTGAATGTTCGAGCCACCGGTCTCCACGCCGATCTCGCGAATGATGAGCAGCGAGGCTTCGCGCATGATCTGATATTCCTTGTCCGTCAGGGTCTGGGCCGGTGCCACGGTGATGCTGTCGCCTGTATGGACACCCATGGGGTCAAGGTTCTCGATGGAGCAGATGATGACGACGTTGTCGGCCATGTCGCGCATCACTTCGAGTTCGTACTCCTTCCAGCCGAGCACGGACTCTTCAATCAGCACCTGGTTCACCGGGCTCGCATCGAGGGCGCGGACGATCATCTCGGCATATTCCTCCCGGTTGTAGGCGATGCCTCCGCCCGTTCCACCAAGGGTGAAGGCGGGCCGCAGGATGGCCGGGAATCCCACCTCCTCCACGATCTGGTGGGCCTTTTCCACCGTCGTAGCAAGGCCGCTTTTCGGGACCTCCAGGCCGATCTTCTGCATGGCATCCTTGAACAGCTGCCGGTCCTCGGCCTTTTTGATGGCAGGCAGCTTGGCGCCGATGAGCTCGACCTTGTGCTTCTTGAGCACTCCAGATTCCGCGAGCGCCACCGCTATGTTGAGGGCTGTCTGGCCGCCCATTGTCGGCAGGATCGCGTCGGGCTTCTCACGGGCGATGATCTTCTCCACCACCTCCGGCGTGATCGGCTCAATATAGGTGCGATGGGCCAGTTCAGGGTCCGTCATGATCGTGGCTGGATTGGAATTGATCAGGACGATCTGGTAGCCCTCCTCGCGCAGCACCTTGCAGGCCTGGACTCCGGAATAATCGAACTCGCAGGCCTGCCCGATCACGATGGGCCCGGAGCCGATTATAAGGATCTTCTTAATATCAGTTCTTTTCGGCATCTAATCCTTCCTCTCAAACCTTAATGCATTGGAAATTGGAAATTTAAAATTTCAAAATGAGAATCAGTACTGTTTCATTTTCCAATTTGCACTTTACCATTTTCAATTTACAATCGGCGTTAGCCGTCATGCTCCTGCACCCATCCGTTCTCCAGCCCGTAGCGCTCCATGATGCGGTGCGCCTCGCCGAATTCTTTCGCCGTCACCTTCCGCGCCAGCTCCGGATGCTCGGCGGCCCGGTAGGAGGGAAAATACTGGGCCATCAGGCTCACATGCACCTTCTTCGAGACACGACGGGACAGGAACCCCATCACGTCTTCGGTGCCTGACAGATCTTCCGGCAGGACGAGATGGCGCACTATCAGGCCATGCAGGGCGATGCCGTCTTCGTCCACGACAAGGTCCCCCACCTGGCGATACATCTCCTTGACCGCAGCCCGGTTCACCTCGGCATATTTTGACGCAAGAGAATATTTCATGGCGTAACGGTCGTCTGAGTATCTCATATCAGGAAGATAAATATCCACGATGCCTTCAAGCAGACGGAGCGATTCCTGCGATTCATAGCCGCTCGAGTTCCAGACCACCGGCAGGCGGAACTCCCGCTCCCGCGCAACGAACAGGGCCTTCAGGATCTGCGGCATGAAATGCGTTGGCGTCACAAGGTTCAGATTGTGGCACCCCTGCTCCTGAAGCCAGATCATCTGGCAGGCAAGCTCCCCCGGCGTTCGTTCCACGCCGTTGCCGAGCTGGCTGATGGGATAGTTCTGGCAATAGAGGCACCGGAGGCTGCAATTCGCGAAGAAGACCGTGCCGGACCCCTTGGTGCCGGTGAGCGGCGGCTCTTCGCCGAAATGGGGGCTCACGCTCGCCACCTTCGCGTTCAGACCGGAACTGCAGAACCCAAGGCGGTCGTCCTGCTGCCTGTTCACTCCGCATTCCCGCGGACAGATCCGGCACTGTTCGAGCAGACCGTAGGCACTATCGATCCTCTCGGCCAGCTCTTTCTGTGTGATCGCGATAGCCATAGCACGGCCTCCGGCCCCAATTGAAAATTGCAAATTGTACACTTGATGTATGGCCGGCGGTTCCGCGTCCTGACTGATGTTTTCAGGCTGATGGGCTCCTGCCCGAGGCATTTACAGGCCGACAGGGATTTCCTATGGCTTCTTGCGTGCTGCCTTGCGCGCTGTTTTGGCCGCTGTTTTTTTGACCACGCGCATCGTTCTGCGAGGTCCTTTCTTGCCGTGCCGTTCCATCATATCTACGAACCGGGCGAAAAGGTACCGGCTGTCGTGGGGTCCCGGCGATGCTTCGGGATGATACTGGACCGAGAAGGCAGGCAGCGTCTTATGCTGAATTCCCTCGCAAGTCTTATCGTTCAGGTTTATGTGCGTCAGTTCGACCTGGTCCTTCACCGTCTCCATGTCCACGGCAAACCCGTGATTCTCGGCCGCGATCTCGACCCGACCCGTAGCCAGGTCCATGATCGGCTGGTTCGCGCCATGGTGTCCAAACTTCAATTTATAGGTCCTGCCGCCCAGGGCCAGACCCAAAAGCTGCTGTCCCAGGCAGATGCCGAAGATCGGCTTTTTGCCTAGCAGCTTCCTGATGTTCTCGATGGCGTAGGTGACCGGCTCCGGATCGCCTGGTCCGTTCGACAGGAACACGCCGTGCGGGTCCATGGCCAGCACCTCTTCGGCCGGCATCGTTGCAGGCACCACCGTCACCTGGCAGCCGGCGCTGGTGAGCAGCCGCAGGATGTTCCGCTTGATCCCGTAATCATAGGCCACCACGCGGTAGCGGGAGCCCTTGCGCACGCCATACCCCTTCTCAAGATCCCAGTCGCTCTCATCCCACTGGTAGGGCTCGGCGCAGGTCACCTCTTTGACGAGATCAAGGCCGCTCATCTTCGGCAAGATCTTGGCCCGGGCTGCTGCGCGTGCATGATCAGGATCGGCAGTGGAGATGATCCCCGGCTGGGCGCCGAAATCCCGCAGGTGCCGGGTCAGGGCGCGCGTGTCGATCCCCTGAATGCCAACGATGCCGTGGCTCTGCAGATACTCATGGAGCGACCGTTTCTTCCGCCAGTTGCTCGGGAAATCGATATATTCTTTTACGATGAATCCTTCCACGCAGGGCCGGGCCGATTCAACGTCCTCATCGTTCACACCATAGTTCCCGATCTGCGTATACGTCATGGTCACGATCTGGCCCTTGTAGGAGGGGTCTGTCAGGATCTCCTGGTAGCCTGTCATACTCGTATTGAACACCACCTCGCCGGACGTTTCACCTTCGGCGCCGAAAGAGTGCCCCTCGAAGATGGTGCCGTCTGCCAATGCAAGAACCGCTCTTTTCATAATGCGTACCTGTCCCTCACGTTTCCGTTGCTGTCCACGACCTCAACGGTTATTTTTTTTGGGCCCACGGTGACCAGGACATAGTGATGGAATCCGCCGGACCGGTCATCGGCATAGAGCGGAGCACCGCCGCCGCCGGTGATGATGTGGCTGACGCGGTCCACGGTCCGGCGAAGGTAGAGATGCTCATGTCCGGCAAAGACCGCGGTCACGCCATGTTTCTTCAGGAGCGCATGGAGCCGATCCCGGTCCTCGGGATAACGGTCAAGGCTGTTGCCGTAATGCCTGCCCGTTCCCTTGACAGGATAGAGCGGATGGTGCAGAAAGACGAACACCGGTCCCTTCCCGGCCTGTTCCAGATGGCTTTGGAGCCAGGCGAACTGGTCGCCAGTGATCTTTTGCTGTTCCCCTGTCAGATGCGAATTAAGAACGATGAACAAGGCCCGGCCTGCCCTGAAGGAATAATACAGCTCATTTCCGGGAAGGTCCACCTGGTCCTTATAGACCGTCTCGCTCTCAACGCTGTTCACATCGTGGTTGCCCACGGTCAGAAAATACGGGACCATCACTGGTTTCGACAGCTCCCAAAATGCAGCCCACTGGTCCTGATCACCGGGAGTGGCAATCTGATCGCCTGTATTCACCACAAAGGACGGCTTTCGCTCCATGGCCATCATGACGAGCGATCGGTACGTTTCCTCGTCTGACCGGTTGTCCCCCAGCACGACAAAGGAGAAGGTTCCCCTTGTCGACTCCAGACCGGCAAGCTTCTGTGCGATATGCTGGTCCTGGCCCGCGAAGGCAATCGCAGCGCATAGGGATAAAACAATAATAGTCGCCGGTAATTTTTTACTCCGAAATCCGCACTCCGCACTCCGCACTATACTCTCCCGCCCATGATCGTCTGAACTGCCCGGCCTTTCAATTTCCATCCGTCAAAAGGCGTGTTCCGTGATCTTGATTTGAAAACAGCCGCATCAACGGTCCATTCCAGGTCCGGATCGATGATCGTAATATCCGCTTCAGCGCCCGACGAGAGCGTCCCTCTGTTGATCTTCAGGATCACCGCCGGATTCAGGCTCATTTTCCGGACCAGATCGGTCAGGGACAATACTCCCTCCTGCACGAGTCGGAGCGAAAGGCCCAGAGCCGTCTCGAGGCCCACGATGCCGAAGGGAGCATATTCGAACTCCACGGTCTTCTCGTCCATGCCGTGCGGCGCGTGGTCAGTGGCAATCACGTCGATGGTCCCGTCCCTGAGCCCCTCTTTGATCGCCTGCACGTCCTCAGCGGTCCTGAGGGGCGGATTCATCTTTGCCATGGTGTTGTAGCCGCGCACAGCCTCATCGGTCAGAGTGAAGTAATGCGGACAGGTCTCGGCGGTGACGGCAAGACCCCGCGCCTTGGCCTCCCGTATCAGCGCCACCGCACCTTTTGTGCTGACGTGGCAGAGATGGAGCCTGCATCCCGTGAGTTCGGCAAGAAATATGTCCCGGGCCGTCATCGAATCCTCAGCCGCCGATGGAATGCCCCGGAGACCCAGCTCTGTGGAGAGCGCGCCCTCGTTCATGACGCCCTTGGCCGAAAGATTGGCGTCCTCGCAGTGGGACAGGACCGGGATTCCGAATATCTTTGAATACTCCATGGCCCGGCGCATTATCGCCCCATTCATCACAGGCCTGCCGTCATCGGACACTGCAACGCACCCGGACCCGTGCAGTTCGCCCATTTCGGCCAGTTCCTCGCCCTTCGAACCCTTCGTGACCGCGCCGACAGGATAGACGCGGGCGCTGCCTGACTTCGCTGCCTGGGACAGGATGAACTCCGTTACCGATCCCGTGTCATTCACCGGGTTCGTATTCGGCATGCAGCAGAGGGACGTGAAACCGCCGGCTTTTGCCGCAGCCGTGCCTGTGGCGATATTCTCCTTATACTCATACCCTGGTTCACGAAGATGGACATGCATATCGATCAGGCCGGGCACGACCACCTTCCCTGAAGCGTCCATGACCTGAGCGCCCTCGGACCCGATCGAGCCGGGCTTGCCGATACCGGCGATCCTGTTGCCGGAGATAAGGATATCCAGCTTCTCGTCAACCTTGTTCGCCGGATCCACCACATGGCCGTTTTTGATGAGTATGTTCATAAGAACCTTCTGGATTAGCCGCGAATGACTAAAAGCAGGCGCATCTCAGCGACGCGAATTTTCGCAAATGACTCAATTAAAAAGCTTCCTCCGATTCTCTTACTCCGCAATCCGAATTCCGAATTCATGACGCTTCCGCCTTTGCTCCCCCTGACAACAGGAACATGATCGCCATGCGGACCGCCACGCCGTTCGTGACCTGGTCCAGGATGACCGATGAACTGTCAGCCACGTCAGACGATATCTCCACGCCCCGGTTCATGGGGCCCGGATGCATGACCATGGCGTTCTTCCCTGCGCGGCTGAGACGGTCCCGGTTCAGACCGTAGAGTCTCGCGTATTCACGGACTCCGGGAAAGAGCCCCGCTGCCTGGCGCTCGAGCTGCAGCCGTAGCGTCATGATGACGTCGACACCGTCCACGGCCCGGTCAGCATCGTAGAATACTTCAACACCGCTTTGCTCGATCCCGTACGGTATCATCGTGGCAGGGCCGCAGACCCTGACCCGGGCGCCCAGGGCCGTAAGGCCGTAGATATTCGAGCGTGCCACCCGACTGTGGGCAATGTCGCCCACAATTGCCACGGTACGACCCTCGATCGTTCCGAGCTTTTCCCTGATCGTGAAGAGGTCGAGCAGGGCCTGGGTGGGGTGCTCATGGAACCCGTCGCCGGCATTGATCACCGAGCTCTTGAGCCTCGAAGCAAGAAACGCAGGCGCCCCTGAGCAGGGATGGCGCAGGATGAGAACATCGCACTTCATCGCTTCGATGTTGCGCGCCGTGTCCAGCAGGGTCTCGCCTTTCACCACGCTGCTCGTAGTAGTCGAGATGTTCAGCACGTCGGCTGAAAGACGCTTGCCCGCCAGTTCAAAGGATGTTCTCGTTCTGGTGCTCGGCTCGTAAAAAAGGTTTATCACCGTCTTGCCGCGCAGCGCAGGGACCTTTTTGATGTCCCGCTCCGACACGTCCTTGAACGAGGCGGCCGTGTCGAGCACGAGCCGGATCTCTTCAGGGCTCATTCCCTTGATGCCGAGCAGGTCTTTTGAACTGAGTGACATGGATCAACCTCTGAGGGAACCACGGATGAACATGGTTTAAAGACACTGAATTCCTGCGGGTGCGCGCAGGAAGTAGTTATTCCGCACTCCGCACTCCGAACTCATCACTTACCGACTATTCGGCAAGGATCACGACTTTTTCCTCTTCCCCATCCTCTGCCAGCAGGACCTTCACCTTTTCCTTCGAAGACGTGGGCAGGTTCTTGCCGACGAAATCGGCGCGTATGGGAAGTTCCCGGTGTCCACGGTCCACGAGCACGGCCAGTTGGATGCGCATGGGCCTGCCGTAGTCCATGATGCTGTTCAAGGCCGCCCGGATGGTCCTTCCGGTAAACAGCACATCATCGACCAGCACGATGACGCGGTCCTGCACATCGAAGGAAATGTCCGTCGCTTTAGGGACCGGCTGGGACTTTCGCGTTCCCAGGTCGTCGCGATACATGGTGATGTCCAGGCTTCCCACGGGTATGTCCACTCCCTCGATCTCACGGATCTTGGCGGCCAGCCGACCGGCCAGGTGGACCCCGCCCTTCTGGATCCCCACAAGGGCGATGCTCTTCGCCCCCCGGTTCTTCTCCAGGATCTCATGGGATATCCTGGTCAGCGCCCGATCAATGCCGGATTTGTCGAGTATGAGTGCTTTTTCATTCATGGTCATATGGAAAAAATGAGCAGAGTGCAGAGTGCATGGCGCAGAGGGTGCGGAAAGTACGCTTTCTCACCTGTCCCCCTGCCATCTGCCTCGGAAAAAAGGCACAAAAAAACCTTCATCCCGACACTTCCGGGAGAAGGCTTCCGCGCAAAACAAGTACACTATGCGATTTTCAAACTTCGCCATTCCGAACCCTTCCTGGCCTCTCAGGACCAGATTTAAAGAGGAATAAAGATATAATTTCTCGTGCCGCTACAATACCTCAACAGGCTGCTTTCTGTCAAGCATTTTCTGGCTTTCCTGCGATCTACTGCCCATCTTCAGCCAACTGCTGCCTATGTTCTGCGAGCAAACCGCCTTACGTCATGGTCACAACCCGGTTCCTTCCCTGATCCTTGGCCCGGTAAAGTGCTGTGTCAGCCCGGGAAAAGAGCATATCAGCACTCTTGTCCCCTTTTCCCTGGACCGTGACGCCGGCGCTCAGCGCAACGAGGACCTCGACGGTCCCTTCCCCGATGGCCTTTGCATGTACGACCCGCCTGATCCGTTCCGCCACCTGCACGGTCTCTTCGAGACCCGACTCAGGACAGACAACGAGGAATTCCTCTCCTCCCACCCGGCCCACCAGGTCATGCTTGCGCAGGCTGTCTCTGATCCTGCCGGAGATCGTCCTGAGCACGGCGTCCCCGACAATATGGCCATATACGTCATTCACTTCCTTAAAATGGTCGATATCGAGCATGATAAGACCCAGCGACCGTGCCGATCTCTTTGCCCGCTGGAACTCCTCCTCCAGCCGCTCCATGATGTACCGTCGGTTCTTCAGGTCCGTGAGCTCATCGGTCACGGCCATGTGTTTCAGGTTCGTCTGCGCCTCGTTCAGATTCTTTACCAGCCGCACAAGCTCATCGTCGCGCTGCTTTTCCATGCTGTCACGGTGGGTCTCGACCATGGCAAAGATCTCACCCGCGCCGTCCCTGACAGGAGAGGCCGTGATCTCCACGTATCGCTCGCCTCCCCCGGCATCAGTATGAGTATGGAGCACTTTGACGATCTCTCCGCGATCAAAGACCGCGTTGTGGGGGCAGGCATGGTCCGTGTTGTCGCAGGGCGTCGACTGCCGGTGTATGACATCATGGCACTTGCGGCCGATCATATCATCCCTTGTGATGCCGAGCATGGCCCCTGCAGCTGTGTTGGCATGCAGAATCGTATGGTCCCTTTCTATGACCACCACGCCGTCGCCGATGCTTTCCATGATGTGCCCCAGCGATAGCCGTGCGCGCTCACTCTCTATCGCCTTGCTCTTCAACTTGCTGACCAGCCGCTCGTTGTAGAGCTTCAGGAACACAGGCTCCTCGAGTTGCCGCGGCTCGGCTGTCCGCTTGTCGGACGGGCCCTTCTCCTCCAGCACTTCCTGCACCGTCGCAAGCAGAATTTCCGGCATGACCGGCTTGATAAGATAGCGTGCCACGCCCAGTTCGCGCGCAAGCTCTTCGTCCTTCCGGTCCAGATAACTGCCCGTATAAAAGATCACGGGAACGCCGGCGAGATAGGAGTCCTTCTGCGCCTCCCGGAGGAACTGAAAGCCGTCCAGGCCCGGCATGAGCACGTCGGTGATCACGAGAGAAGGCCGCTCGGTTCGCGCCTTGCTCAGCCCCCCCTCGCCGTCTTCAGCCACGACAACATCATATCCTTTCGAAGCAAGGATCTCCTGAAGCAGGAGGCGCGTGACATAGTCATCGTCAATAACAAGGATCTTCACCGTTCTGCGCCCCCTTACCCGGATCCGCCCCGCTACCGCCCGTTACCGCCGGATCAGTTTTAAAAAATGGTCCACCAATGCGGGATTGAAGGACTTCCCGCTCCCGTTCTTCAGCACCTCGGCAATCTTCTCGATCGTGAAGGGCTCCTGGTAGGAACGCCTGCTGCGCATGGCGTCGAACACATCGGATATGGCGATGATCTGGCTCACGATGTTCGGACGCCACCCACCCTTGAGGGTCGGGTAGCCCGTGCCGTCGTATTTCATATGGTGTTCCATGGCCGCGAGCACCGCGACCTTCGGGATGCCGTCGAGCCCCATGAGATACCGCGCGCCCTTGACCGTATGGGTCTCGATGATACTCCGCTCTTCAGGCGTAAGCTTTCCCGGCTTGTTCAGGATCTCAGCGGGAACAAAGAGCTTTCCCACGTCATGAAGCAACGAAGCAATGCCGATCTGATGGAGCTGCTCGCCCTTGAACCCAAGGGCCTCGGCCTGACTCATGGTGAGAATACCCACGTTCGTGACATGGGTGAAGGTATATTCGTGGGCCGATTTCAGGGACGCCAGCAGGCTCAGAGGATTGCTCTCCTGCCGCACGCTCGCGACAAAGGACTTGACGATCTCATCAACTCCCCTGACATCGATCTTCCGGTGTTTTTTGATGTTCAGATAAAGATCTTTCAACTCGTTCAACTCGGTGGCCGAAAGGGAGATCAGCGCTTCGTAATCCTCAGGAGAGATCTCACTCACCGGCCCGGACTGCTGAGCTGCATCTGTGCCGGTCTTGACCCTGAGCTCGACCTTTCCCAGCTTGATAAAAGCTGTTGATCGTACCATCGCTGCATCGGGAGAGGCAAGATCGTGGATCAGCGCGCCGAACTCGGCCCTCGGAAGGCCTGCGACAAAGGTGAGGCGTTCAATGGCTTTTCGCTTCATAATACGGACGAAATTGGTCACATAGGCCCCTGGTGGCAGGGGCTTCTGGTCCGCCACCAGGTCGTCGCCGATCAGCAGGACCGTTATCTCTGGCCGCAGAGCGAGCAGCTCGTCCAGCACACCATAAGCCTTGTCGGCGTACTGAGCAACCTGCGGATGGTCGGCGGAATAGAGCCCCGTGTTCGTCACCGCTGCCGTGAGCTGCGCGATGACGCGAGAGATGCCTTCCTGCAGATCCCTGTCCGTCGTAGAATCGGGCATAGCTACCTCTTCTCCGCTAATTTTCTGCAGGCACGTATGATCCGATCATCTCCCGACTGCTCCCCGATGCTGATCAGCCCCGCAAGAACGTCCTTCGGATACCTGCCAAGTGAATCATACAGCACCACCTTCATCCGCTGCAGGCTCTCGCGATGCAGCGACCACGAAGCACGGGCGAGTTTCTCGAGCTCCGGCACCGCTCGCCGGTCGCCGATCTCACCGAGCGCCTTGATGATCTCTTCGTTCACCCGATAATCGGCCTCGAAAAGGATCACCTTCTTGATCAGCGCAAGCAGGTCGTCGATGACGGCCGCCACGCGATACTGCCCCGCAAGGAACACGGCCTGGGAAGAAACGTCCGGATCCTTTGACCGGAGTGCCTGACGGAGAAGCTCTATCGCCTCGGCGTCCCTGAATCGAAGAAGCACCGCCAGGGTCTCGAGCCGGACCTTTTCATCAGCATGTCGCAGAAGCGGCTTCACCGACGCGACAACGGTCGCATTTCCCGCCCACCGGATCAACATGAGCAGGTTCCGGACGTAATAGGCCCGGGGATCGTGGAGCCGGCGCTGGGCTTCCTGTACGGCCGGCTTCCCGAAATTGCACAGCAGGTCGAAGAGGATCCGTCGCCCTCCCGGCGTCTGGTCCTCGGAATAGATGTCGAGAAGCCCCGGAACCGCTTCGGGCCCCAGGGAGAGCAGGAAGCCCGCCGCTTCCTTGCCCTTGGTGCGGGCCCAAGCGTCGAAGGACTTGACGGCCTGGGCAATAAAGGCCGGATCATGAAAAATGGCAAGGGACTCTTCCGCTTGCGCCCGGACAACAGGGCTCTTCTTTTCACGCACATGCCGCCGGAGCGACTCCAGAACATCGAGAAGAAGCGTGAAATTCCCTGATCCCAACAGGTCCGGAACAACAGCGATAAGCTTTCGCGAGAACTCAAGGTAGTCCTCGTCATCGAGCTCTTCCTCCATAAAGGCAAGGAGCGCCCGACCGATCTGGAAATCGAGATGATCATCCTCAAGGGACGGGGAGAATTCATCCGGTGAGATCCCCTCCACAGGACCAGCGGACGACTGGCCTGAGTGTTCCGTCAGCCGTTTGAGCGTGGCATCGTAATCAGGCGTCACATAATCTTCATAGCTCTCCCGATCGAAAAGCGTCTGCATCTGCTCCGGCGATATGACCTGCGCTGCACCGACCGGCTGCTCCGGCGCCTGCCGGGACTGCCGGCCGGGCAACTCCGTGCTCCTGACCTGCGAAAGCTTCTGCATCATGCCGGCCAGGGTGGGCGAGATCTCCTTCCCCGCTGCGCTGGCGTTCCTGATCATCTCGATGATCATATCGTCGGGCATACCTCCCAGCAGGTCCTCTGTTCCATCCTGCGACGGTTGAGAGGCAGCATGGCGAAAGGCCACGGACAGGAACTGCTTTCGCAGCTCGGGATGCAGCTCCTTAACGAGCCTGTTCAGGTTCGCCAGGCTTTCCGACTGGGCGGTGGTGCGCCGCTTTTTCTCTGTCGACGCACGCACGTGAGTCGTTATGATCTCGTCATAGCTCTCCATCGCGGTATTCGGGTCGAGCTTGCGCTCGTTCAGAAGGCGAGCCAGTTCCGCAGGATCGAACTGCTCCGCGTCCGCGATGGACACGCCCTCTCCAGCGCCGGCAAGACTGCCTGTCACCAGGTGGGAAACGAAATCCTGCCATACGCCGACGCTTGGTTTTTCAGCTGATCGCTGCGCCGGCTTCAGGATCTCCTTCTCCTCGGTCACGTGGAAACGGCCGTAGTCGATGGCCTGGATCCTGATATGCGGGATATCTGCTCCCGCCGTCACGTTCAGAATGCCGCCTTCGCTTCTGATGTCCTCGGGTTTTGTCGTGAGAAGGCGGTGGAATTTTACCAGTTCGTCCTTGACGAGGCCCTGAATGAACGTCACCGCAGCGATGCCCTGCTGGTTCATGGAGAGCGCAAAATCGCGGTATACAGGGTTCCTTCGGTCCAGATAGTCCTGGCCCACCAGGAGCGTGTCCTTGGCAACGCCCAGCGTCATCTCGGCCCGCACCTCGAACATCTTCTGAAGCGAATCAAAGGCCCGATCAATGCTCTTGGTGATCTGGATGTGTCCGGGTGGATAGATGCCCACGTTCTTGCGAGAGATGTTCAATTCGATAACAGCGTCGGAAAGCAGCCTGGCGTCCAGCGGCAATTCCCGTTCCGCCGGGGCCGGAGGGACCGTCGAGGCCGGAGGGGGCTGATCCGGTTTTTCCTGCTCATCCATGGTTCTATTATAGTCGTTTTTTTGCCTTTTTTCAAAAAGTTGCTGTTGCGAATCGGCAGGATCAGCGCTTTTGGCGAACCCCCTTTCCTGTTGTCTGAGGGGCGCTTTTCCGGTATCATCCCCTTCATGCGGAACAAGGCTCGCATACTTGTTGTTGACGATGAAAAGGACATCCTGCGCCTCCTGACCTACAACCTGAAAAAGGAAGGATACCGCGTCGACGAGGCGACCGAGGGCGCTGATGCCCTCCGGATGGCAAGAGAGCACCCCTACGATCTCATCGTCCTGGACCTCATGCTGCCCGGCCTGTCAGGGATGGAGGTCTGCCGCATCATGAAGCAGGACCGGAAGACCGCCGCTATCCCTATCATCATGCTCACGGCCCGGTCGGAAGAATCTGACAAGGTGGCCGGGCTTGAAACAGGCGCTGACGACTATATTACGAAACCCTTCGGCATCCGGGAGTTCCTGGCCCGCGTCAGGACGGTACTCAGACGGTCTGCACTGCCGTCCACGGCAGGCAGGACGATGCTCTCTGCAGGCCCGTTGCAGATGGACATGGAACGACACCGTGCCGCTGCGGGCGAAACGGTCCTCGATCTTTCGGCCACCGAGTTCGATCTGCTCCGATTCCTTATGGAGCGGCGCGGCAGGGTCATGAGCAGGGACCAGATACTTGACGCGCTCTGGAACGACGGTGTCGTTGTCGAACCCCGCACCGTGGACGTGCATATCCGCCGTCTTCGCGCGGAACTGGAGAAGGCCGCCGCCAGCCATTATATCGAGACCGTGCGGGGCGTGGGATACCGGTTTGCGGAGAACGACTGAGGGTATCGCGGGCATCCGCATTTTTTCTTGACATCATCAGGGCCGAATGTTAGATTATTGCTCTGCAAAAAAAGAAATAACTCATGTGGGGCTGTAGCTCAGCTGGGAGAGCACAAGGCTGGCAGTCTTGGGGTCAGGGGTTCGATCCCCCTCAGCTCCACCAAGCATTCTGAAAAGGCTAATCGCAGGATTAGCCTTTTTCATTTCTGCTGAGGGGGATCGAACACAGGGGGTTTGGGGGAGTTCACGAGGGGGCTGGCCCCCTTGTGAAGCGAAGCGAGTGAGATTCCCCCTCAGCTCCACCAAGTCTATCAAGGGGTTAGCGATCTTCGCTAATCCCTTTTCATTTGGATTGTGCTGTAATTGTGCAGTTGAATTTGTCCAGAGTCTTGTGCTCAGGGATCCGAACGATTTTTCGCAGCAAGAATTACAAAGGGTTAGCTTTGAAAGCTAGCTCTTTTTGCTTTAGCTGTGTTCATTTTTCCGACCCGGACTCTTGTGCCCACCCCTCTCCACCAATCATGAATCTTTACCCTGACTTCGCCCGCATTTTTGTTTCGGTCCGAGTCTATTTTGGCTGGGGTAAAGACATTGAAGCGAGTGCATAGTGCCGGCGCGAAGCAGGGTATGCGAAAACGGTGAAATAAAAAGGCCCTGGATTGGCTCCAGAGCCTTGTTTCATCACAACTCGCTCTGCCTACTTCGTGATTTTCATTTGCCGCCGCCGGTCCGTGCGCTTGATTTGATCAGTGCGGTCATCTCCTGCAGTAAGCGCTGACACGAGTTCCTGCGTTTTCTTCTCTGCGGCTGCGCGCGCCTTCTGGCTCATTTTTTCGCGAAGCAGTTTAAAGGGTTTCGCTTTTGTGGTCATGATTGCCGACTTTCCTTTCTTGTCCGTCATGATTCCCTCATAACAGCCCATAAAACGGGATGAACCGCACCCGCGTCTTTTCCAGCTTCTCCTCTGCATGCGCTCCCAGTGATACGACCCACGCCTCCTTCGGCTTATACTTTGCGACAAATCCCCGGAGCGAACGGCCGATCTCCCCGCCTTTCATCTCCCTGCATTTGACCTCGACGGGGATGACGCCGTCGGCGCCGGTGATGATGAAATCCACCTCGGCCTTGTCCTTCGTTCTCCAGAAGTGGACCGTGCCTCCCTCTGCCTGCGTCTTCTCGAACAGCAGTTGATGGATCAGATTCTGAAATAGGAACCCCGTTTCATGAAGCGCCGTGTATCTGCCGAAACGGCGCAGCGCGAAGTTCCGGAGGCCGAGGTCGCTAAAGTACATCACCGGTGATTTGCTGATCTCGCTTCTCAGGTTCTTGAACCAGGGCGTGACCCTTCTGATGATGAAGGTCTTTTCCGCGTAGGACAGATAGTTTTTCACGGTCTGTACGGAGATCCCGGCTGTTGAGGAAAGCTCGTTGAGGTTGACCAGGAAGCCGATCTGGTCGGCGAGCATGCGTATCAGATTGCCGAATGCGTCGATCCTCTCCACGCGCAGGAGAAAGGCGATGTCCTTCTCGATGTAGCTCCGGTAGATCTCGTCGATGATCGCCGACTTCTCCTTCGAGGTGTCCTCAAGCACCACCCGGGGATACCCGCCGAAATTGAGGTATTCCATCAAAAGACCCTGCGCCTCGGATTTGTTTATCCGGAAATAGTCGGCAAGCCTGTCCTGATACTTGTACGCGGTCCGGTAATTGATGAACTCCGCGAGCGTGACCGTGGAAAGCTCGAACATCCGCTTTCTGCCGGCGAGGGATTCGTGCACCTTCTCCTTTAACTCGACGCTGCCGGAGCCGGAGAGAATGAACTTGTACGGCGTCCGCATGTCGTAGAGACCTTTGAGAAAGATACCCGCGTTCTCTTTTCTCTGGATCTCGTCGATGAACACATAGCCCTTCCTGCCGCCGAACTCCAGACGCAGCCTGGAAAGGAGCGCCTCCTGGTCCGCGAAATGGGGCTGGTCGCGCTCGTAATCAAGACTCAGGAACAGCGTCTTATCGCCCTTCTTCTGCAGGTCGTCCTGGAGATGCAGCATCAGGGTCGTCTTCCCGGCCTGACGGGGACCGACAAGA
Source organism: Nitrospirae bacterium GWC2_57_13 (assembly GCA_001805055.1). Classification (GTDB taxonomy): domain Bacteria; phylum Nitrospirota; class UBA9217; order UBA9217; family UBA9217; genus GWC2-57-13. The sequence goes on along the minus strand of MHDZ01000057.1, from coordinate 1,978 downwards.
AGGGTCATTTCTTTCTTGGGAAGATGAGCTTGGAGATCATTCAGCAGTTTTCTCTTAATAGGCATACCTTATTTTATATACGAGAAAACACAAAGTCAAGATTATTATTGCTCGAAGCGGAGAGCCGTTCTATCCCCCTGGAATAGTATAATAGAGAATATTATTGGCATGAACATATATGGCGGCAGTGAACACGCAACCGGTAATGATCGGCTGCTTTCTCTAACGGGGTAAAAACGGGAAACTCCCGCAAAGACGGGATGTTACGCTGATATTTCATCCTCTGGTGGAGTTCTACAGGCGATGTATCAAGGATTGTGATTTTCTGCCCTGCCCTACTGGCAGTCTTGGGGTCAGGGGTTCGGCTTGCCGAACAAAGGGAGTTTAAGGGAAAGAAATTCCCTCATGCTTTAGGGGCGTACACGAGGGGGCTGGCCCCCTCGTGAAGCGAAGCGTGCCTCCCCGATCAGACCAGGTCGAAGCGGTCCAGGTTCATGACCTTGTTCCAGGCCGCGGCGAAGTCACTGACAAACTTTTTCGACCCATCGTCCTGCGCATAGACCTCTGCCAGGGCGCGCAGCTGCGAGTTGGAGCCGAATGCAAGGTCGACCCGGGTGGCGGTCCACTTGAGCGCGCCTGTTGTGCGGCCGCGGCCTTCGAAGGTGTCGCGGGCATCGGACACGGGCTTCCATACTGTGTCCATGTCGATCAGGTTGACGAAGAAGTCGTTGGTCAGCGTGCCGGGCCGTTTCGTGAAGACGCCGTGCTTCGACCCCCCCGCGTTTACGCCCAGCACGCGCAGGCCGCCGACAAGCACCGTCATCTCGGGCGCACTGAGGGTCAGGAGGTGCGCCTTGTCCACCAGCATTTCCTCGGCCGACACGGTGAATGCCTTCGCCTGGTAATTGCGGAAACCGTCTGCCTCGGGCTTCAGCACGGCAAAGGACTTCACATCGGTCTGGTCCTGCGAGGCGTCGGTGCGGCCAGGCAAGAAGGGAACCTCCACGCGAAGACCGGCAGCCTTGGCCGCTGCCTCGATTGCTGCGCAGCCGGCCAGCACGATGAGGTCCGCCAGGGAGACCTTCTTGCCGCCCTTCTGGCTGCTGTTGAAGGCCTTCTGGATGGTCTCGAGCTTGCCCAGCACCTTGGCCAGTTGCTCCGGCTGGTTCACTTCCCAGTCCTTCTGCGGCGCCAGGCGAATGCGGCCTCCGTTGGCGCCGCCGCGCTTGTCCGAACCGCGAAAGGTGGCGGCCGAGGCCCAGGCAGTGGACACCAGCTCCGACACCGACAGACCTGAGGCCAGGACCTTTTTCTTGAGGGAGGCAATGTCCTTCTTATCGATCAGTTTATGTTTGGCCACAGGGAGCGGGTCCTGCCAGAGCAGATCCTCGGCCGGAACTTCAGGCCCGAGATAGCGCACCTTGGGACCCATGTCGCGGTGGGTCAGCTTGAACCAGGCGCGGCTGAAGGCGTCGGCAAGGGCCTTCGGGTCCTTGTGGAAGCGGCGCGCAATGGGCTCGTAGATCGGGTCGAAGCGCAGCGACAGGTCGGCCGTGGTCATCATGGGCCGGTGCTTCTTCGACGGGTCATGGGCGTCGGGGATCATGTGTTCAGGCTTCACGTCCCTGGCATGCCATTGATGAGCGCCGGCCGGACTCTTG
>MHDZ01000057.1:0-268 GCA_001805055.1 Nitrospirae bacterium GWC2_57_13 | reverse complement strand
TGCCGCTGGTGGTGGTGTGCACACCCTTGCCAATGCCGAAGCTGTTCTTCCAGCCAAATCCCATCTCTTCGATGGGCGCGGCTTCGGGCTCGGGGCCCACCAGTTTCGGGTCCCCGGCGCCGTGGGCCTTGCCGAAGGTGTGGCCGCCTGCGACGAGGGCCACAGTTTCCTCGTCGTTCATGCCCATGCGTGCGAAGGTCTCGCGCACATCGCGGCCCGAAGCCACGGGGTCGGGGTTGCCGTTGGGGCCTTCGGGGTTCACATAGAT
>MHDZ01000056.1:19510-19837 GCA_001805055.1 Nitrospirae bacterium GWC2_57_13 | reverse complement strand
GGAACCTGTTTTTCAACACCCCCCCCCGACTGAAATTTCTTAAAAGCACCGAAACCGAAGCCGGCCACGTCGGGGAATTCCTGACACGCCTGGCGATCTCGCGTCCTACCGTCCGTTTTACCTATGTCAATGACGGCCGTACCGTCTTCAAGGCGCTGGAAGGGGACCTGCGCAACCGGGTAGTGGCCCTGCTCGGCCCTGCGCTGGCAGGCAGCCTCTACCCGGTAACCTACAGCGGTGACGGGGTCTCCGTCTCCGGACTCGTAGCCCCTCCCGAACTGGCCCGCTCTTCCGGTTCGCATATTTACACCTATATCAACGGCCGCT
>MHDZ01000056.1:0-19448 GCA_001805055.1 Nitrospirae bacterium GWC2_57_13 | reverse complement strand
GGACGCTTCGGGGATGTGGTGGTAGTTGTCGAAGACGATGACAAATCCCCCTCGGCGCCCCCCTTTGTCAAAGGGGGGTGAGGGGGGATTGAGGCGACTGAAAAGTTCTTCGAAGAACCGACGGGTAAAAACGGGGATGCCGAAAGCGTATTCGGGAGTGAGGAGCGGGAGGAGTTTGCGAAACCTCGGCGCGGCCTTTTTAGCGGCCAGGCCCAGGTAATAGAAGAACGTGGCGATGTCCCCGTCGCCCTCGTCCACCTGATACCAGAGACAGGAGAGATTCCTCGCGTCGAGATAACTGCCGACAAGCGTGGTCTTGCCGGAGCCTGCGGGTCCGGAGATCCAGACGATCGGGCTTGCGCGGCCCTGATCAAGGAGCTTGAAAAGCCGCTTTCGCTCGTAGACCCCGGTGATCCTGGGACGGGTTATTTTTGCTATTGATAGTTGTCTCTGTCTCATGATCCGGCCGTTGCTTCCGCCTGCAGTATAACAATCTTTCCAGGCAGATTCCATCTGATTTTAACGGATTGTTAGCGGGCAGGAATCACATGAGGGGTAAAACGGAGAAAGGACATCCACGCCGTCGGCGGCCGGCTTAGGGCTGCTTCGCCTTCCGAAACTTCTCAACGACCTCAGCCATGTCCCGCGGCGGGGGCGCGATGAAGGTCATGGGATGGCCGGTGAGGGGGTGCAGGATCGAGAGCGCTTCAGCGTGCAGCATCTGGCGGGGGATCATCAGGCCCCCGGCCTTCACGGATGCCGCGGGGCCGTAGGTCCTGTCCCCCAGCACGGGATGGCCGGCAAGGGCCATATGCACGCGTATCTGGTGCGTGCGGCCGGTCTTGATCTCGACCTCCACAAGGGTGGCCTTCGGGAACCGCTCCCGAACGCGGAAAAGCGTTACCGCCTCGCGCGCCTTGTGGGTGTGCACGCTGATCTTTTTCCGTTCCTTCACGTGCCTGCCGATCGCCGCATCTATCGTTCCCGACCCCTTCTTGATGACGCCGGAGACCAGGGCAAGATATTTTTTCCGAACCGTTCGGTCCTTGAACTGCGCCGAGAGGGCGCGAAGGGCCTGGTCGGTCCGTGCCACGACCATCACACCCGAGGTGTCCTTGTCCAGCCGGTGCACGATCCCTGCCCGTTCCCGTTCGCTGCCCGGCGCGCCCGAGGACGGAAGGCTGCCGTAATGATACAACAGGGCGTTCACCAGGGTGCCGGTATAATTTCCCGGCGCAGGGTGGACGACCAGGCCCGGCGGCTTGTTCAGCACAACGAACTGTTCATCCTCATACACGACGTTCAAGGGAATAAGTTCGGGAAGTACCTCGTAGACCTTTTTCTCGGGCATGTCAAGGGCGACGGTTTCACCTGTCTTGACCTTGTAGCCCGGCTTCTCCCGCCTGCCGTCCACCACGGCCAGGCCCGTCCTGATCATCTCCTGGATGCGGCTGCGCGAAATATGCGGCTCATGATGGGCAATAAACATGTCCAGCCGCTTGGCAGCATGTTTTTCCGTGACAATGAGGGTTGTGGCAGGCATAGGGATGACCCAACGTGGAGACTGGTGTGGACGGACGCGGGATGCAGCGATCCTTATGATGTTCGCTTCGCTTTACGCGAGTGCGCGCTCTTCATTCTCCAGAGCATGAACACCGACACAAGGGCCAGTCCGACCGCGATGATCTGCGACGTCGATGCAAGACCGCCGAAATAGAGTCCGCGCGCAGTGTCGCCGCGGAACTCCTCTACGATGAACCGTAGGATGGAGTACAGGAGCGGATAGAGCCAGAAGAGCTGGCCGTCAAAGGACTTGCGGTTCCGAATGAGCAGGAGCAGCCCGAAGATCAAAAATTCTCCGCCCGATTCCATGAGCTGGGTGGGCCAGAGCGGCACGCCGAGAGGCGCGAGCGAGTGGGGATCAGTGAAGGTGATGCAGACCGGACCGTCGCAGGGAGAACCGAAGCAGCAGCCGGCGAAGAAGCAGCCAAGCCTGCCGAAGGCATGGCCCAGGGCAATGTAGGGCGCCATGATGTCCGCTGTCTTCCAGACCGGGAGCTTGTGCCGCTTCACGTACCAGATGCCGACAGGCACTGCGGCGAGCAGGCCGCCAAAGAACACCAGCCCACCCTTCCAGATCGCAAAGACTTCGAGCGGGTTCCGGGAGAACTCCTCGAGGTTGATCAAGACATAGAGCACGCGCGACCCGATGATCGCCGCCAGCAGCAGATAGACGCCCATGTCCAGTATCCGGTCGGGGCTCACCCCTTCTTTCCGCGCCCGCTGCGAAGCCAGCGTAATGGCAAGCAGAAAGCCGATGCCGATCATCAGTCCGTACATCCGGAGCGGGAGCGGTCCGATGCCGAAGAACTCGGGTATTTCAAAAAGGATGGGATGCATTGGCTTCCAGTACCGTACGTTATCCTAACTCTGAAATTCCAAATAATCAAGAGCCGCGGCTGCCGTCATGCACGTCTCTGGGAAAATGCATATCCGGCGTTCATGCCTGATCTCACTATGAGGCTGGAGCGTTTTCCCGCGGTTTTCTCAGCATATCGATGATAAGCAGCGCCACGCCGATCGTGATCGCCGAATCCGCCACATTAAAGGTATGCCAGTGATAGGAGCGAACATACCAGTCGATGAAGTCGACCACTTCGCCGAAGCGCAGGCGGTCAATGACGTTTCCCACAGCGCCTCCGGCGATGAGCGAAAAAGCGACGACCTGCAGCCGTTCATGAGTCTTTTTGACAAGGACTGCGATCACGACCACAGCGATCAGGGTGATTGCAATGAAAAACAGGCTGCGGAACAGCTCAGGCATGTTCGAGAGCATGCCGAAGGCGGCGCCGCGGTTCCGCACATGGGTAACATTGAAGAACCCCGGGATGACCGTAATGATCTCATACATGCGCACATGGGCCACGATGAGATATTTGGTCACCTGGTCGAGGATGACCACCGCAGCTGCAGCAGCTCCGGCCCAAAGATATTTTCGGTCCATCAGGGTCCTTTCAACGAAGGAATAACTTCAAGAGAACATTCGGCCGCAGATACAATCTGCACCTGCAGCTAAAGACAGACAAGGAAGCTCAGGTAAGGATACTATTTCTTGGACGTTGATTTACGCCGATTGGGTTATGAACAATCCTGCTTTTTCATAGATGGTTATCCGCCTTTTCCGCGTCCAAACTCCTCTGCATGCTATCGTGTTTTTGCCGCCGCAAAGACGACAAAACCGGGCACTGTCGTTCTCCTGCTCAGGCCCGGTCCGGATCCGTCTGCTTCTGGTTAAATCTGTTCATGGCGGTGGTCATGCCCTGAGTGATGATGGTCTGAACCGCCTCGGCAGCCTTGGCAACGGCATTCTCTGCGAGGGCCCGCTCGTCGGCAGAAAAAGGCTGGAGCACAAAATCCGCCGCGTCCATGCCCGGAGCGGGCCTGCCGATCCCGATCCGTACACGGATAAACTCCGACGACCCCGTTTCCTCGGCTATGGACCGCAGCCCGTTATGTCCGCCATGCCCGCCGCCCGACTTCATGCGCACGGTCCCGCAGGGAAGATCGAGATCGTCGTGGATCACGATCACGTCGGCGAGGGACGCGTAGAACTCGGGCAAAAGCGCAGTCAGGGACCAGCCGCTCTCGTTCATGTAGGTCTGCGGTTTGGCGAGGACCACCTGCTCCGGCCCCAGCCGCCCCTTGCCGATGAGAGCGCGGCATTTCTCGCGGTCAACAGCTATTCCCAACGATCGCCCGAGTTCGTCCACGGCCAGAAAGCCGACGTTATGGCGCGTGCGTTCGTACTTCCTGCCGGGATTTCCCAGGCCAACGATGATCTTCATCCGAAGCAAGCTCCAAATCACAACTAACAAATCCCAAACAATGATCAAATCCCAACACCACCAGCATCCAAACGTCTGAAGCTTGACGCTTCGAATGTATTTGGGATTTGGTGCCTGGAGCCTGGAGCTTGGTGCTTGCCGTGAATGCTACTTCTTGGGAGCTGACTCTTTCTTGGGGGCAGCTTCCTTTGCGGCTTCCTTGCCCTTCGGAGCCTCTTTGCCTTCAGCGGCAGCTTCTGCCTTGGGTTTCTTCACCAGTTCGGGCTCGCCTTCCTCAGCACCGACAACCGGCGCTGCGGACAACATTTCCTCGAGCTTGGCATCGGAGATAGGCGGCTGGATCGTAACGATTACGGCCTCAGGGTCGGTCAGGATCTTGACGCCTTCCGGCGCCTGTATGTTGCTGACATGAAGCGACTCGTTCACGTTGACCTGCGTGATGTCCACTGTGATGGAGTCGGGGATCTGGCCCGGCAGGCATTCCACCTCGACCTCGCGAAGGCTGTGCTGGAGAATGCCGCCCTCCTTGACGCCCATGGATGTGCCCGTGATATGGAGCGCCACGGGGACCCGCACTTTCTCGTCCATGGCGACTTCCTGAAGATCAAGATGGACAAGGCCGCCCCTGATCGGGTCAGCCTGATAGTCCTTGATCATCGCCATCCGCTCCTTCTTCTCCTTCGCGCCTTCCAGTGTGAGGTTGATGAGCGCGTGCCGGCCTCCCTCGGTTTTCAGGATCCTGGTCACTTCCTTGCTGCCCAGGGCGATGGGCAGGGAAGCCCCGTGGCCGTAGAGCACCGCGGGGATCTGATTATTCCTGCGCAGCTCCCGGGCGACGCCCTTGCCCGCCTTCTCCCTGACCTGCGCTGTCAATGATATCTTTTCCATGACTTCCTCCATTACGTACCGTTGAAACAATTCAAACGGTTTCCGCTGTTATTTTATTATACAAAAAGGGAACTGAGCGATGTTTCCTCGTGGATCCGCGTGATCGCCTCGGCGATGAGGGAACCGACGGACAGCACCTTGAGCTTGGGGCACTCCTTCTGCTTGCTGTCCATGGGGATCGTGTTCGTCACTATCAGTTCGTCAAGGGCCGACTCGTTGATCCGCCCGATGGCCGGACCGGACAGGACGGCGTGTGTGCAGGCGGCGCAGATCGTGCCCGCGCTGTTCGCCCTGAGCGCTGCCGCCGCTTCGGTCAGCGTGCCTGCCGTGTCCACCATGTCGTCCAGCAGCAGACAATCATGCCCCTCCACGTCTCCGACGATGTTCATGACCTGGGCCACGTTCGGCTTGTCCCGCCGTTTGTCGATAATGGCCAGCGTGGCGCCGAGCCGCTTGGCAAAGGCCCGGGCGCGCTCCACGCCGCCGGCGTCGGGCGAGACCACCGTGAGGTCCTTGAATTTCTTGGACTTGATATAGTCCAGCAGCACCGGCGCGGCAAAGAGATTGTCCACGGGGATGTTGAAAAACCCCTGGATCTGTGCCGCATGCAGGTCCACGGTCAGCACGCGGTTCGCTCCGGCGGTCGTGATCAGGTCGGCGACCAGTTTGGCTGTAATCGGCACGCGGGGCTGGACCTTCCGGTCCTGCCGCGCATATCCGTAATAGGGAAGCACGGCCGTTATCCGCGCAGCCGAGGCACGCTTGAGCGCGTCGATCATGATCAGCAATTCCATAAAGTGCCGGTTCACGGGGTGCGACGTGGGCTGCACCACGAACACGTCCATGCCGCGGACGTTGTCCACGATCTGCACGTTGATCTCGCCGTCGCTGAACCTCGTCACGAGGGCATTCCCCAGGGGGCTGTTCATCTTCGCGCAGATCTCACGGGCCAGCTCAGGATTGCCGTTGCCTGTGAAAATTTTGAGCTCTTGACCTCTCAGTTTGACCATCACGCACGACCTCGTTCCGTGAAATTCCTGGTTCGGGGGCAGGGAGTCGAACCCCGATTCAAGGCTTCAAAGGCCTCTGTCCTACCATTAGACGACCCCCGAGGCAGCAGCCTGACAAACATGAAAAAGGATAGGCGGACGCCTATCCTCGATCGGCTTCACATTCAGCAGCGGCAGGTCCTGCGATCGCTGCGCCTGCTACTCTCCGGAACTTTTCGGCGCCGCCTCGGATCTCGGCGTTGGGTTGGCCAGTTCCCGCTCGTACTCGGCAAGTACCTTGGATTCTATCACCTGCCGTGTCTCGCCGTTTAAAGGATGGGCGATGTCCTTGAACGTCCCGTCCTTCATTTTGCGGCTCGGCATGGCCACGAAGAGCCCGTTGTTTCCGTTGATGATGCGAAGGTCCCTTACGAGGAACACATTGTCGATCGTGATCGTTGCGTATGCTTTCAGCCGCTCTTCGTTGCTGACCGGGAACACCCGGACTTCCGTGATCTCCATACCGAACTCCCCTCAATGCCGGACAATCGCGAGTTTCCGCTCCGGGCGGAATATAAGGATGAAGCCACTCGACGCTTGAATCAAAGGTGTCCCGCAAACGGAGAACCGGTCAGCGATGGAGCCGGAAAGAGCAGCCAGCCCCGGCCGGCCAGCCGGTCTGCAGCGGTCCGGCAGGTCGATTCGGTCTCAAAGATACCGAACACGGTAGGCCCGCTGCCGCTCATCCGGGCGCCCAGCGCCCCTGCTTCCAAGAGCGCCTCCCGCATCTCCGCGATGGCGGGGTGCGCGGCGGCCGTTACGGTCTCGAGATCGTTATGGAGTGAAGCAGCAATTTTGCCTATCCTGAGCCCTGCAATAGTATTACAGTCACCTTTTTTTGTCAACCCCAAATTCAGGTTTTGATATACCCAGGCCGTTGCTGTCTCAAATCCCGGATTCACCAGAAGGACCCAAAAAGGGGCCGGCGGGGGCAGAGGGGTGAGCACCTCCCCCCTGCCGCAGGCAAAGGCCGTAGGTCCCGAAAAGAAAAACGGCACATCCATCCCGAGCCCTGCCCCGATCCCGGCCAGACCCTGCCGGTCGAGCCCCAGTTCCAGAAGCACGTTGCAGGCAACGAGCACGGCAGCTGCGTCGCTGCTCCCGCCGCCGAGGCCGGCCGAGACCGGGATGGCCTTTTTGAGCTCTATGGCGATCCCTGTCCGCTTACCGCTCCGGGCCAGGGCCGCCGCGGCTGCGCGAACAGCGATGTTCGACTCATCTGTGGGAAGTAATGGATGATCGCAGGAAAAACTGACGCCCTGGCCGCTGAGGGAGACCCGGACCTCGTCGTAGAGTCCGACCATCTGCATCAGCATCTCCACGTCGTGATAGCCGTCAGGCCTCCGCCCAAGCACCGAGAGGCAGAGGTTGATCTTTGCGGGAGCCCGCAGCAGCAGGGCTGTCATGGGGCCGGGGCCTCTCCACCCGAAAGCGTGAATAAGCCGGCAGGGAACTGATCAGCCAGTTCCAGGTCGGTGTACTCCACAGAAAGCGATGCCCGTTGATCCGGATTCTCCACGATGATCTTGCCAGGCAGCACGTAGTGCGACAGGATTTGAGGCTCCTCAAAACGGGCCCGGTAGATCAGTCGGCCGGAGCGGTATACTTCATAAAGGCTCACTGCCGCTACGCTGTCGCTGCCCGCTGCCGGCCCCGTGAGCCACGCACGACGTGCAACGTCGCCTGACCGGAACTCGACGGCGCAGAGCCCTTCCCTGCCGCAATAAGCTTTGACGGTTTCTTCTCCCGGTGAAGCAGGGATGTTCCCCGAAAGGATCGCGCAGAGTTCGGCCGGCTGAACGCCTGCGCCCAGGATGCGGTCAAGCCCGAACTGGCCGGGCCTCAGGGGCTGTGTTTCTCCGGCCAGGAGCAGCTGCATATCGCTGCCGTCCCAGGCCAGAGCAAGCAGGGACTCGCCAAAGGGACCATAGGCCTCCATCCGGAGCCGGTGCTGGGATTCAAGCAGAATGCCGACCGTGTCGAAGGCGCGCTTCCGGTCCTTGCGCACTACCTGCACCCGGGCAATGGCCTTCAGCCCCGGGAAAGCCTGCCTGCGCTGCTCCAGCGCCCGGACCAGTCCTTCTGAAGGAACTTCGGGAAGCGCAATTCCGGGCCCTTTGGGCGCGCAGGCAGCCGCGAGAAGCGCGGAGAAGGACAGCACCAGCACTGCGAAGAGGCCTTTCATTGCCGCCTCTTCTTCCCGCCCTTCGGCTTGACAAGGGGCTGCAAAAGGTCAGGGTCGCCGAAATCGGCCTTGCGAAACTTCTCCCGCAGCTTCTCGTTCGACGGGTCGAGGCCAAGCGACCGTTTCCACTGCTCCCGCGCCTTGTCCTTGCTGCTGAGCTTCAAATAAATATCGCCGTAGTGTTCACGGATGATGGGGTCGTCCGGCACCTGCTGCACCGCCTGCTGCATGACCTTCAGCGCCTGCCGCGTCTTGCCCTTGCGGTAGTAGGCCCAGGCCAGGCTGTCGAGAATATAGCCATTGTCGGGTTTGATCCGCAGCGCCCGCTGGATCAGGGCGACGGCCTCATCAAGATGCTCACCGGCATCGGCAAAGGTATATCCGAGATAGTTCAGTGCATCAGCATGATCGGGGTTCACGTCGAGGGTTTTCCGGAGAGCAGCGATCATCTTTTCGCGCTGGACCTGTTTCTCGTAGACCACGGCAAGGGTGAACAGCAGGTCGTCACGGTCGGGCGAAAGGGCGATGCCGCGCACCAGCACTTCCTCGGCATCCTTGAACCGTTCCAGATCCATATAGGCCCCGGCTAGATAGAGGGACAGCTCGGATTTGCCGGGCCGTTCGGCAAGCGCTTTCTCCAAAAAGGGGGCAGCGGTGGCCATGCGGTCCTGGCGCGAATAGGCATAGGCGGTCTGCAGGATCGCATCAGGATCGCCGGGATTGATCTTCAGGATCTCTCCATACTCGGCAATGGCGTCGTCATACAGTTCCATGGCAATGAGCGTGGAGGCCAGGTAATGTCGGACCTTGAGGTCCTTCGGCTGGGAGCGAAGAGCGGTCCGGAAGGCCTGAGATCCCTTGACGTAGCGCTTCTTCTCGACATGGATCAGCCCCATCTTGACATAGGCGTCCGTATTCTCCGGGTCGAGGGACACGAGCAGCTCGAACTCACCGAGCGCTTCGTCCAAAGCATTCTGTTCAACGTAGATCTGGGCCAGCCGCTGCCGCAGTTCGATATTGTGGGGATTGAGCTCTGCCGCTTTTTTATAGGCCTTGATGGCCTCTGCCGGCCGCTTCATCAGTTCGTAGATGAACCCCGTGCTGGTATAGGCCGGTTCGAACTCGCTGCGCAGGGCTATGACGCGCTGGAACTCGGCAAGGGCCTTTTCGTAGAGCTCCTGGTCCAGGTAGATCCTTCCGAGATAGTAGGGCGACATGACCGATGACGGATTCACCCTCTCAAGGGCGCGGAACATCTCCGCCGATTCCTTGTATCGCTTGATCGAGGCATAGAGCGTACCGAGGTACAGATAGGCGTCTTCCAGGGAAGGGTCGACGGAGATGACCTTGCGGTAGAGCGCAATGGCTTCGTCATAATTTTTTTTGCTCGTGGCTATCCCTGCAAGAAGCACCAACGCCTGCGTCTTGCCCGGATCAAGCTCCGCCGCCTTCTCTGCGTAGCGCGCTGCATCGTCCATCTTCCCCGTGCGGAGACTGACCGATGCGAGGGAGAGCGCCACTTCCGCCGCCGCGGGATCGAGGCGGAACGCTTTTTCATAGGCTTTGCGGGCCGCGTCGAACTGACCGTTCTGCTCCAGGATGGTCCCCGCAAGGAACTGGGAGTAAGCTTCGGCCTGGTTCCGCGCCGCAGGAGTCAATCCGCCGCGCAACGCCTCCGCTGCCCCGCCGGACCTCATGGCGCAGCCGGAAAACAGGGCTGCGAGAAAAAGCACTATACCGATAGAACGTTTCATCATTTTTCGTTCGAACGAAGCGAGTACGGCGCTCGAGCGCCGGGAGCGCTGATCACCCCTGCCCCAGGAACTCCCGCACCTTTCCTATGCTCGTTTCCACATCATCCTTGTCGTGCGCCTCGATCGTATAGACAGGTTCGGCAGACTGCTCCTTCAGGAGACGAAAGAACTTTTCAAAGTCGATCCCGCCGCGCCCGAGGGCCCAGTGTGAGTCGGCAGTCCCGTCGTTATCATGAAGATGGACCTCCACGATCCTGCTGCCGAGGCTCTCGAACCACTTCTCCATGGGCACCTTCGAAAAAAGATTGAAATGGCCCGTATCGAAGCAGAAACCAAAGTCAGGGCCATCGATCTTTTTGAACAGCAGTGCGAGGGCATCAGGGTCCTCGTCAAAGACGTTTTCCACAGCCACGCGCATCCCGATTCGCGCTGCCGCGTCTGCAACGGTCCGCCAGGTCTCGAGACAGTTCTCCAGCCAGAGATCCTTCCGGCCGCTGTAGCGCCACTTGTCATAGCCGGGATGAAATACCGCTGCCCGCGGCCGCAGGATGGCTGCGGCGTCCAGAAGCTGCCGGAAACGAAGCTGTGTCACCGATTTGACCATGGGATCAATGGCCCCGGGGTTCAGATCGACGAACGGTGCATGCAACGTCAGCTTCGGGTTCCAGTCCAGGCGCTCGCGCAGTTTCTCCAGATCCTCGCGCTCAAGCTGGTCGAGGACCGCGGCGGAGAGATAGATCTCGAGATCGTACTTGCGCTTCCTGATCAGTTCGAAATAGTCACGCAGTTTGGCATAGGGAATGTGAACGTGGAGCGTCTCCGTCATCGATCAGCTCTTTGACGGGCACGAACCGCCCGAGCAGCCGCCCGCAGCGCAGGCCGGAGCTGCTGATTCTGCCGGTTTCGCCGGAGAGGGCGATTCGGACTGAAGCCCTTTTTTCCTGGCATCGGATGGATAATCCGTGACATACCAGCCTTCGCCCTTCAGCACAAAGGCCGGAAGAGAGAGCACTTTCTTCACGCCCTCTGCGCCGCAGAGCCGGCACACACCGAGGGGCTCGTCGCTGAACTTCCGCATGGCCTCAAAGCGGCCGCCGCAGGCACCGCATCCGTACTCATAAATCGGCATTTCTTGAACCTCCTGACATCGCTAACGCTGATTCTTGTCGCATCATTATGATGGCTTATGACAGGGACAGTCCCCCTGGAACCAAAGGGGACTGTCCCTGTTTTCCTGGACAACCTGTTGTATACGCTTGTATTCATAACGAAAGCAAGTTCATTATAAACAATGACCGGGCCAAAAACAAGGGGTTTTCCGGGCCTGCCCGTCACAAACCTCTGTCCCGGGCAGGCGAACAAAAAGGGCCCGGCGCAAGGCCGGGCCGCTGATACTCAAAATAATGCACCGCGGGAAGCTTCCTACTCGGCCACCGCGAGAGCAGCGTCTATTTTCGCAAGCCGGGACTCCATCGCCTGCTGCTCCACCGAACCCTCCACATCAAGAGTGACGGTGTAGAGCACCTGCCGGTTGGCAGTGCTGTTCTTCCCGTCGCCTCCCCCTGCGTGGACCGACCGGATTATCGTCTGTCCTTCCTTGAAGTATGCGGAGCTGTTGTAGGGGAATTTCCGGCCCACGATGTTCTCCCAGTCGCTGTGGTAGGAGTCCCGCAGCTCTTTAGCGGGTTTGATATTCCGATAGACAGTGAAGACCGTCCGGTTGTTCTTGTCCTCACCCATCGTGACGCCGGCCACGTCCCACACCACCTTGTTCCCGTCGCGGAAGAAGCTGAACAGCAGGCTGGCGTCGCTGTTCTCCGTGATCTTCATCACTTCAGGAGTATAAGAAAAGGCCAGACGCTTCGACCGGAACTGGAGCTCTTTTTTTGAAAAGTTCAGCTCGACGGTGGAAAAAACAGCGGGCACCGCGTCCTTCATAGCGAGGAACTCCTGCCACTGCTTGAGCGTGCCGTAATAGGATAAATAGACAAAGTCGGCATAGACCTTAAGGTCAGGAAGATAGCCGCTGTCCACCGTGCCGGTCTGGCCGGCCTTCATGATGGTTATGAAGCCGTTCGGCACGGGCAGCGAAAAGGTGATGATCTTGCCGTCCGTATATTCCATCAGCCAGGTGCGCACGAACCACTTCCGCCCCCAGGCATCGGTGTGGCGGTAGTCCTCAACGGCCTTGCCGAAGGACGTGATTTTGATCTTCTCGGACGCCACCTGCCGGTTGAAATAGATACCCTTTAGCACCAGGTCCATGAAGAGCTTTGAGTCGGAATAAAAGGTCTTGAGCGAAATATCGTCGGGCTTCTGGATATAGAGGAACAGCGAGTTCTTCATGTTGCCGTAGGTCAGATAGCCGTTCTTCCCCAGATCGGCCCGCTTCGTCTCCTCGGCGAAAAAGGCGTCCCAGTTCCCGTCTTCGCCTTTCATGATCATGTGCGGAAATACGGCGGAATAGGTGGAATGCAGCATCTGGATCGAGCCGTCGCCGTTCGGAAAGATGTCTCCCCTGTATTCAGCCAGCAGGTCCTTCAGCAGCCGGTCCGAAAACTTGTTGAAATCGCCGACCAGTTCCCGCTTCAGTTCGCCGTAGGACTTGGGCAGGGAGATCTCCTTCTTATAGGTCCCCATCTTGGTCATGTCCATGATGTCGAGCCGATAGGCTGCCTTCTTGTAGGATGAGGCAATAGCGGCCTTCGCGTCGAGGGCCTCGGCGATGGACAGTGCGTAGTTGAGGTTCTCATTGCTCGATTTCCGGAGCACGATGCCCACGACCTTGCCGTCCCGGTCCAGGAGCGGACCGCCGCTGTTGCCCGGCGAGGCCGCTGCGGAGAAACGCATCCAGTCCCAGGCGCCGTCCACCTCTTCCTTCGTGTTCGACGTATACAGCCCGTCGCGGATCACCACGCCCTGGCCGAGGGCGTTTCCCACGGCAAAGACGGTCTGGTTCAGCATCGGTTTCCGGTTCACCTCGAAATACCGGTCCGCCTTCTTGTCCTTGAGCGAGAAGATCACAAAATCACGGTGGTCGGAAAACTTCGTGATCTTGTCGATGGCGTACAGGGCGCCCTCCGTGTCACGCAGCAGCACTTCGGGATACTGGCTTTCCTCGTCCAGGTTCATCACGTGGGACGCGGACACGAACTGGTCCGGCCCGATGGCGAAAGCGGTACCGATGGAATAGTACTTGTCCGTCCTGATGGCGAAAGGAAGCAGGTCAAAGGGCAGCGGCTTCTCATAGCTCAGGGAATCCTTGGCAGGCTTCAGCACTACGACCTCGAAGACCGCCTCCTGGATCAGCTGCATGGATTTTTCATCAAGATAGTTCCGCCGCTGCGCGTCATCGGCCAAAGCCGCATTTCCCGCAAGAAGAAGCATCGCCATCGCCGCCATACAAAACCGGATTGTCCTCACGTTCTTCCTCCCTCTCATCTTCTTTAATGACCATTACTTCGCCGAACAGGACAGGGACAGTCCCCCTGGAACCAAAGGGGACTGTCCCTTGTTTACCCTCTTACCTTCCTACCCTCTTCCTATCTCTTCCTCACCGGCTCGTACGTGCAGAAAGGCTCAGCTGCGAGATAGTCACCCGAGATCGCGAAGGCCCGGGCCCGACATCCGCCGCAGACCTTTCGGTATTCGCAGATGCCGCACTTGCCATGATAGTGGTCCAGGTCGCGCATCTGCTTGAACAGCGTCGAATCGTTCCATATCTTCGAAAAGGGCTCCTTCTTGATGTCGCCGGCCTCTTCTTCGAGGAACCCGCAGATCTGGACCTTGCCTACATGGGATACGAAGGCGAAGCTCTGGCCACCCATGCAGCCTTTGGTCATTGCGTCAAAGCCGTGCGACTCAGGCGTTATGGTCTTGCCCTTTTCCTTCTCACCCTGGCGGAAGATACGGTAGTAGTGTGGCGCGCAGGTGGGCTTGAACTGGATGGGAACCTTGTCGCGCATCTCATAGAACCACTTGAGCGTGCTTTCGTATTCCTCAGGCGGGATCTCCTGGTCTGCCAGATCCTTGCCGCGGCCCGTGGGCACGAGCAGGAAGGGATGGTACGCCACGGCGCCGAGCTTGATCACCATCTCGAGCAGCTTGGGCAGGTCCTTCACGTTGTGCTTTGTGATCGTCGTATTGACCTGGAACTCCATTCCTACCTTTTTGAAGTTCTCGATGGCCTTCATCACGCCCTCGAAGGCCCCTTCCACGCGGCGAAAGGCATTATGGCTCTTCGCGTCCAGCCCGTCGATCGACAGCGATACGCGCATGATGCCCGAATCCTTGATCTTCTGCGCCAGTTCCTCGGTCACAAGCAGCCCGCAGGGCGCCATGACCATCCGCAGGCCGAGCTTGGCGCCGTACTTCGCGATGTCGTAGATATCCTCACGCATCATGGGCTCGCCGCCCGTCAGGATAATGATGGGATCGCTGAAGGACTTGACGTCGTCCAGGAACCGATAGCATGCCTCTGTGTCGAGCTCTCCGCGATAGGGGCCGTACTTGGCCGCGGCGCGGCAGTGGACGCAGTTCAGGATACAGCTCCTCGTCACCTCCCAGGCGATCAACCGGGGCAGATAGTTCTTTTCAGCGCCTTCTGCGCCGGGATGGCCGTGGGGCGCCTTCATTGCCTGGGGATGGGACATGGGGACTCCTTCGCCTTTTGAATTCCAGAAAGAACATTTTAACCAATCATTACCGATTAGTAAAGACCCAAATAGGCCAGAAAACGGGTCTGCGGAGGAGCACACGATAATCGCCGACAGGCTGTTGAAAAGTAACTGCTCAGGTCCCCCGATTCGTCGTCCCCGAGTGCCTTAATCGGGGACCCAGTGTCTTTAATGAACCCCTGGATTCCCGATAAAATCGTTCGGGAATGACGGCTTTAAGCAAAAACCGCCTGAGTAGTTACGTTGAAAAAGTCCTTGCAGCCGATAGCGGGGCAATCTCGTTTCACCACCCGGGATAAACACCATGCTCTCTTTTTCTTACCATCACAGACCCAGAGACCGCCGCGGCGCGTATTCGTCAATAATGAGACATTCGAACTCTTCGACCTGCTGGTACGCCTTGTCATTGCAGATGAAGCCCGTGGCGCCGGCCACGATCGCCGAAGCCGCTTGGATGGCATCTGGTGTTTTCAACCGGTACCCGGCACGGATCTGCGCTGCCTTGTCCGCGACATTCAAGCCCACAGGGACCCAGGTAAGGTTAGGATAGCTCGTCAGCAGGGCATAGAACTTAAGAACGATGTCGTCCTTCTGGAGGCGGTATGGCTGGACGAGGACTTCAAGCAGCGTGAGCGTGGACGTGCAGGCAGTGAACCGGCCTGTCTCTATGCCGGCGAATAGCTTCTCGCAAAGAGGAAAGTAACGGGGATGCTGCTCAACGAAATAGATAAAGGCGCTCGTATCAAGAGCGAGAGCTCGGTGTTTTTTCAGGAAGGCTTCGACGGTCGGCGGCCCTACCACGATCGGCGTTCCTTTTTGAGATAGGTCCCGGAGTATATTCCCTTCCCGGCGCCGGCCAGGGCTGAGCGCCAGCTCTTCGGCTTCGGCATGATCACCGTAACGCCATCCTTGACCACCACCAGGAGCTCATCACGGCCTTTCAAGTGCATCGCCTCCCTGGCCTCACGGGGAAGAACGATTTGATTCTTGGAACTGAGCTTTACGGTCGTCTGCATGGCCGGCCCTCCCATGTGATGCTTTACTTTTACCATAATAAGTAAAGCAAGTCAAGCGACACCGTCACCAGCAGACACGGTTCCTGCCGCTTTCCTTGGCCTTGTAGAGGGCCGCATCAGCCAGGCCGATCAATTTCTCGAAATCGTCCTTCAGCTCCGTGGTCCAGGTGGCCAGGCCCATGCTGACCGTGACCTTGAGCGACCGGGACGAATGGTCGAAGGCTGTCTGCCCGATCATGCTTCGCAGCCGATCAGCCAGCACCAGGGCACCGGCATGGTCCGTTTCCGGCGCGATAAGGGCGAACTCCTCGCCGCCGTAGCGGGCGAAAATGTCCGTGTCGCGCAGCTTGCTTCTGACCAGCTCCGACAGACCAGCAAGGACCGCATCGCCTGCCTGATGCCCATAGGTGTCGTTCACCTTCTTGAAATGGTCAATATCGATCATGAACAGCGACATGGGCGTGCCGCCGTATCGGCTGAGCCGTTTCACTTCCTGCTTCAGGCGCTCCATGAAATACCGGCGGTTGTAGGCGCGGGTCAGGCCGTCGGTGATGGCGATGGTCTCGAGCTCCCGGTTGAGATCCTTGAGCTGTTCGTTCGCGTCCGTGAGCTGGGCGGTCCGCTCCCGCACCTTCTGCTCCAGGGAGAGGTTCAGCTCCCTGAGCCGCGTGGTGAGGTCGGCATTCTCGATGGCCACTGTCGCCTGGGATGCCAGCGCCGTGAGCAGAGCTTCGTCATCGGCCCCAAACAGACCGTCCTTTTTGTTCAGCACCTGGATCGCGCCGATGGTCCCGCCGCTCATGTTCTTCATGGGCACGCACAGAATGCTCCGGGTGCGGAACCCTGTCTTCTTATCGAATTCCGGATTGAAGCGGGAGTCGGCATAGGCATCGGGAATATTGATCACCTCTCCTGTTTTCCCCACGGTCCCGGCGATGCCCTTGCCCAGGGGAAAACGGATCTCCACGACCTCGACGCCCTGGGCGATCTTGGCCCACATCTCTCCCTTCTCCCCGTCGATGAGAAAGAGAGAGCTGCGGTCCGCGTCCATCACCGCAGTTGTTTCCTCGATGATCATGCGCAGCAGCCGCTCAAGATCGCGCTCGGCAGTGAGTCGAACGCCCACTTTGAGCAGGATGGCGAGACGGCCAGGGTTGATATTCCGCGTTGGGTCGGTCATATCGCGGCCTCCGGCCGCAGGTGATACTCCCCCTCTATCCCCCTTTTAGCAAAGGGGGGATTTGAAAGGTATTTTCAGGTGAAATAGCATAAAGAGTGTTCCCTGCTGACTGCTTCACCCCGTCACCGCGTCTCAGGCCTTCTCTGCAGCCGCTGCGACCCCGGCAATAAAAAGGTCCTTCAGCTCCGAGAACTGATGAATGACATGATCAGGCCCTGCGGCGCGGAGCATCTCTTCGGGCCGGAAGCCATAGGTCACGGCGCAGGTCAAGATACCCGCGGCCCTGCCTGCACGCATGTCCGTGGTGCCGTCCCCCACGATGACGGCCTGCGCCTTCGGGACCTGCAGGGTATGCATGATGTGCAGAAGTGCGTCCGGCGCCGGCTTGAGCGGCAGCCCGTCGTCGGCGCCGATGATCATGCGGAAATAACGCATGATCCCCAGAGTCTCAAGGAGCGGCTCGGAAAACTCACGGGGTTTGTTCGTGACCACGGCCAGGGGAAGCGCGGAAAAGTGGTCCAGGGTCTCCTTCACGGAAGGATAGAGGCGGGAGCGCACCACCAGGTTCCTGCTCTGGTGAACGCTATAGATGCCGAGGGCCTCTTCAAGAAATTCCGTCCGCTCCCCCAGGGCGCGGATCAGGAGCATCTCGATGCCGTCGCCCACGAAGCGCCGCACGTCATCAAGGGGGATGGGGCGCCTGCCGAGGCGTGAAAGGGCAAAATTGACGGAAGCGGTAATGTCTTCGAGGGTATTGACGAGCGTACCGTCAAGATCGAATATGAAAAGGCTAATGGGCTTCATCGGCCGAATTCGCTTACTAGGCTGTATCGGCTTCTGAATTCAGACCGCCGGTTCACGCCACGCTCGTGATGCCGAGATACTTCATGGGATTATCGGAAGCAAAGCGTGCAGCCTTGTCAGCCGGCACGCCGAGAGATATGAGGTTCTGGATCGAGTCCTTCAGGGTGATGCCGCTTCCGAGCAGAACGCCGCCTGGTCCGCGGATCGGTCCAAGACCCCATCCGGGGCCTTTGACGGAATCGGAAACGAGCAGTATCTTGTCGGGCTGCTTCATGTCCATGACCATCTTGAGGCTCCGGTGGTGCAGATGGGCCTTGTCCGAGATGATCTCAACATAGATGTCCTCGTCCATCAGGCCGAAGCCGACGAGTCCCGGTTCTCGATGATGAAATCCCCGCATGGCATTGAACAGATGCGTAATGCCTGTTGCGCCCGCCCGCTTTCCTTCCTCGGCCTGCTCGAAGGTGGCGTTGCTGTGCCCCATGTGCACCAGGAACCCCTTTTCCCTGCAGGCCTCCATGAGAGGGAGCGCACCCGGAAGCTCCGGCGCGATCGTGATGATCTTGACGATATCCTCGAATCCATCGACGAGCCGCGACAAAGCCTCTGTGGAAGGTTCAAGAAAGCTCGCCTTATCCATAGCGCCGCCCCATTCGGGATTCAGGAAGGGCCCTTCCAGATGGACCCCCAGGATCCTGGCGCCTGACCGCTGCATCGTCATGGCCCGCTTCACAGCGGTCATATTGTCCCGCATGATATCGAGAGAACCGGCATATATCGTGGGCACGATGGCCGAGGTCCCGTGCTTGCCGTGGATGTTCGCTATGCTCATGATGTCGTCCTGGCGGCGCGTGCGCGTGTCAAAGTCGGCGGCGCCGTGGACATGGATGTCGATGAAATAGGGCGCTGTGTTCACTGTTTGTGCCATAATAGACTCCTGCTAGGTGATCTTTCCGCGCCGTGAAAAGAACTCGCTCAGCGCGAGCCGTACCACGGCTCCCCGATCCCAAGTCTGCTTTAATTCTTTCGTAAGCTCCGCCGCCGTTTCGTCCAGGGCAGGGATGTGCTCGTCCTCAAGCTCGATCGTCACTTCCACGAGGCCATGCTCATGCTCGCCATGATCGTGACCGTGGTCGTGGCCGCACTCTTCGGTATGCTTATGCTTGTCAGTCATCGCCCCCCTCTTTGCACTATGCCCCATGCTCCATGCCCTCTGCTCAGAACAACACCCGCATCATCACCGGTATCGTGAAGAACGACGCCACCGTTGATATAGTGATGCACGTTGCCGCCAGGGGCACATCAAGGCGAAGTTCATCGGCGATCACGAGCGACAGGACCATCACCGGCATGGCGCCCTCGAGCGTCACGGCTTTGAGCGTCTCGCCTGCAATGCCGAGCAGCGACCCGATCCACCATGCCAGCACCGGCGCCAGCACCAGTTTGAGCAGCAGCGCCGGCAGCGCAATAGGCAGCCGCCGCAGGTCCTGAAAGTCCAGGGCCAGCCCCACGGTGAAGATCATCACGGGAATGACCGCCTTGCCCATGAGGGTCACCGTGTCCAGCACGATGGACGGCACGGGAATGCCTCCCAGGTTAAAGAGCATCCCCAGGGCCACGCCCCAGAGGGGAGGAAGCTTCAGCACCCGGAGAAAAGCGCCCTTCACGGATACTGGCGCGGCGCCTTCGCCATACCGCGCCGTCAGAAAGATCCCGACAGTCAGCAGGATCGGCGTTGCCGCCAGCAGGTCATAGATGATGGCTACGTAACCGAACTCCCTACCGAGGGACTCCGTGATCACCGGCAGCCCCAGGTAGGTCACGTTGCCGAAAGCGGCCGACAGGATCATCACGCCGAAGGTCGGCCGCGAGATGTTCCTGAACCCCGGCACGAGCCGGTAGAAAGCGAATCCCGCCGCGATCCCCGCGAAGGTAACGACTGCGGCCGTCAGCGGGATGGAGATAAAGCTCCGGTCAGCAGGCGCTTTTGCCACGAGCCCGAAGGCCAGGGCAGGAAGAAAAAAATGGAGCACCGTCACGCTGAGCGCATG
>MHDZ01000055.1:10660-12798 GCA_001805055.1 Nitrospirae bacterium GWC2_57_13 | reverse complement strand
ACAAGACCCTTTCTGCCCTTTCCCAGGGCGTGGGATCCTGTCTGTTAGTCTAACACAACTGTCCAGTCGGAGGGGTGCAGTTCAAGGCTCTCTATCTTTTTTAACCGCCGCCACAAGGCCGCGTACTGCGGATCGCGCTGCTGCTTGACGATCTTCACGCCGAGCAGTTCGTCGGTCGAGACCTTGAGCGCTTTCGCCAGCGGCTCGATGTAACAGTTTAGTCGTTTTTTCCGTTGTCATCACATGAGCGCCGAAAGAAGGGTGCAATGTAGGGACATACTATATCGCTCCCGTCAAGAGTTTTTTATTTTGCATGATGGCCGGCTTGGGGACGAAGGCACCTTCGATAAAACTCCAATGTTGTCCCCGAACTCTTCCTGATGATATCAAAAGATGATTGAAATGATATCATATGTATGGTATGGTAAGTTGTAGTTAATGGGATATAAACCGTAAGGAGGCTGGCTATGTCACGTACAGTAATAGACATTCAAGATGACCTGCTGCGGAAAGCGCAGAAGTTGACAGGCATCACCAAGAAAGTGGAGATCGTCAACTATGCCCTTAAGCGACTTCTCGAACAAAAGGAGTTTGAGCAGGTTCTGGAGTTGAGAGGTAAGGTGAAATGGGAGGGCAACCTCGATGAGATGAGAAGGGATCGTCATGGTTCTCGTTGACACTTCAATATGGATTGATTTTTTCCAGCACCCGGTTTCACCGCAGGCCGCTATGCTTGAAAACCTCATCAAAGAGCATAATCGGGCTGTTCTCTGCGGCATTATTCTCCAGGAGGTTCTCCAGGGAATCAGAGATAACAAAAGCCACGCTGCAACAAAAGAACGGCTGACGAAGCTTCCCTATCTCGATATGAGCAAGGAAATTCATCTTGCCGCAGCATCACTGTACCGCTCGTTGCGGGCAAAGGGGATAACAGTACCGTCCGCAGACACCTCGATAGCGGCACTTGCGATTCTCAATCATATACCGCTTTACACTAAAGACGATCATTTCAACATTATCGCAAAACATGCCAGGCTCGAACTCTATTCGTAGAGAAGCATCAATTACACATCTACGAAGGCATCGAGGATCTACACGATCTGTTTCCGCTTCGGCGGCGGCGAACCCATAGGGTCACCCATTTAAAGGGCACCGTCAAGAGAAAAAAGCTATCTTGGGACCCTTAGTAACTAAGGAATCAAAAGCTTCTCAAAATGGGTAGCAAAATGGGTAGAATATTTTCAATAAAATCATAAAGTCTCTGTAAATAAAGGATGAAACGGCTGTTTTTGAACCGCCATTTTCCGTAAATTTGCACTTTCCAATTTTCAATTCCGCTTTATGCGGGTTAGGTGACCCTATGGAACGTATAGCCCCCTGGCAACAGTTTAGTCGCTCTATTCAGCGCCTTATCTGTTTATTCGCGAGGATCAACTAAATGAAGGCGGATGAGTTTTTTGGCCAAGGTATAGATATCGCTCGCGCTCCCTTCCTTTCTGATGCCAATTGCCACAATATAAATCAACACCTTATCCTTTACCGCTTGGTAAATGATCCTGTAGCGCTGTCCTGCGGCCTTCAGGCTTCTATAGCCTGATAGTTCGCCTAACAAAGGCTTTCCCTGTTTCTCGGGGTCTTCTTTCAGGTCGTCGATCCTTTTGACAATCAAATCGCGCACGCGTCGGTCCGTTATCTCTTTTAACAGTTTCAGCGCTGTCGGCGCCATGACGATCTTGTACGTCATGCCGCAAGCTCTCGCTTGGCTTTTTCCCAGGATACGCCTTTGCCCGCAGCGATTTCCGCGATGCCTTTCCGAAGGGCCGCCATCATCTTCTCGTTTCCCAGAAGCTCCAGTGTTTCGATGATCGATTCATAGAGGTCCCACGGCATAAGGGCAAGGACAGGCTTGCCCCGTCGTGTTATGGCCACGGCCCCCTGCTGCTTTTCCAGGAGTTCCGGCATTGATGTCAACTCGTTTCTCGCCTCGCTCATCGATACATTTTTCAATTCTTTAATCATTTTTTTACCCTCCCATTATGCTTGTACTGTTAATTGTACAGTTAAATGCACATCATGTCAACATTGTTTTGGCTCAGCGTGAACCGGACGTTCAGCCTATTTGAGATGGACTATCTCGA
>MHDZ01000055.1:1215-10650 GCA_001805055.1 Nitrospirae bacterium GWC2_57_13 | reverse complement strand
GCGGCGCCCGGTTTCTCATCTCCCTGCCACAACGATCATCTCGCCGGCCTTCTTCAGCAACTCCCTCGATTCCGCACAGCCCGATCGGCAGCCCTCTTTTCTTCCCTGGTGCGGCAGTTCGGCATTCGGCAGGGCAGTATAGTGCCTGTCGAAGGGTTGTCCATCTGAAAACCTCACTCTGAAAAACCGCTTGAATGGATTGACTTCTTTCTGGTACAATGCACCATTCTCTCTTGCCGACACGGCACTACTCATCTCCGTCGGAGGTTATTCCTGCAATGATCAGCAAAAAGACACGGTACACCGCCGCCCTGTTCGTCCTCGCCATCGGTATTGTGATCGGCCTGGTGCTGTCCTCACAGCTGGGCATCATGAATCTTATTCCGGGCAAGAGCCAGGTCTCAGCCAAAAGCATTGAGGTGCTGACGGAACTGAGCGAGGCCCTCTCCGACGTTGCGACCGTTGCCACGCCGTCAGTGGTGAACATTTCCACGATGCGGGTGATCAAGTCTCCCGAGGGCACGCCCTTTGAGTTCTTCGATGATCCCTTTTTCCGCCGGTTCTTCGGCGACCAGTACCCCCACCCGAACGTGCCGCGGGAGCGGAAGGAGCAGAGCCTGGGGTCCGGCGTGATCGTGTCGGAGAACGGTTACATCGTCACGAACAACCACGTGATCGAGAAGGGGGAGGCGATCAAGGTCCTGCTGTCGGACAAGCGCGATTTTACGGCAAAGCTGATCGGTGCGGACCCCAAAACCGACATTGCCGTCATCAAGATCGAGGCCCAGGAGCTTTCAGCCCTTCCCTGGGGTGATTCGGACAAGCTCAAGGCGGGCGATATCACCTTTGCTATCGGCAACCCCTTTGGCCTGAACCAGACCGTTACCATGGGCGTGATCAGCGCCGTGGGCAGGGCGAACGTGGGGATCGCCGATTACGAGGATTTCATCCAGACCGATGCGGCCATCAACCCCGGCAACTCGGGCGGCGCCCTGCTGAACGTGCGCGGCGAGCTGATCGGGATCAATACGGCCATCGTGTCCCGCTCAGGAGGGTACCAGGGCATTGGTTTCGCCGTGCCGAGCAACATGGCGCGGTCGGTCATCGAAAGCCTGATCCAGCATAAGAAGGTTGTGCGCGGCTGGCTCGGCGTGAGCATCCAGGAAGTGACGTCCGACCTGGCTCAGGAGTTCGGCGCCAGGGACCTGCGCGGTGCGATCGTGAGCGGCGTGGTGAAGGGGAGCCCGGCCGAGAAGGCGGGCATCCGGCAGGGAGATGTGATCCTGCAGTATAATGGAAAGCTTGTTCAGGATACGGCCCATCTGCGGAACATGGTGTCCCAGACCCCGGTGGGAACACGGGTCAAAGTAAAGCTGCTGCGAAAGAAAAAAGAAACGACCGTCGAGGCAATGATCGCCGAATTGCCGAAGAAAACGGCGGAAGTCGTGCCCGGTGGTCGGGCCGGCGAGCGCGAGAGCAGCGCCCTTGCCGGGACCGTTGTGCGCGAGGTGACGCCTGAGATCGCCCGCCGTTTCGGCATGGGCAAGGACGAGAAAGGAGTGGTGATCGTGAAGGTGGCCGGAGACAGCCGGGCCTTTGAAGCAGGACTGCGGCCAGGCGATATTGTTCTCCAGGTGAACCATGCGGATATCGTGACGCTTGAAGACTACAACGCGGCGATCGGCAATCTGAGCAATGACGAGATAGTATTGCTGCTGGTACGGCGGAAAGGGCAGGATCTGTTCGTGACGCTCAGGCCGGAGTAGCAGGGCAGCGGCGCACACCTAACCCGCATAAAGCGGAATTGAAAATTGGAAAGTGTAAATTGGAAAGTGCAAATTTGCGGAAAACGGCGGTCCACATTGAGAAGATTTTGATTCCTTAGTTACTACCCAGGTCATTGAATCAGAAGCACAGGCGTCTCTCGCAAAGGACGCAAAGGTATAACCTCAGGACTCCCCTTATTATTTTGGTCCTGGTTGCAGCTCAAGAACTTGTTTCAATATCCAGATATTGCAAAGAAGGATTTTTTATAAAAGGAGGTGATCTGGAATGGGTCTTGTCATTATTCGGCTTCTTTTCGTTTTTCTCGGCACTCTTACCGGTTATTACGTCTCCACCGTGGCAGGGGACCAGATCAGCAAGCTCGAAGGCATGTCCATCGGGTTCGGCGTCGCTATTCTCATCATTCTTACTGAACTCATATTCAGAAGGGTTTCGCTGAAGGTGATAGCGGGAGGCATCCTGGGATTCATCGCCGGCCTGCTGGCAGCGAACATCATTGCATCGCCGCTGAAGCTCGTTCCCCTGGAAAAGCAGATCGTTAATTTTATCATTCTCCTGCTGAACGCCTTTTTCGGGTACCTTGGCATCACCGTGGGCGTGCGGGAGGGCGAGCGCTTCAATCCCACGAACCTCAAGAAACTTTTCAAGGGCCCGGCGGAGGAGAACGTCAAGATCATGGACACCAGCGTGATCATCGACGGCAGGATTGCCGACGTCTGCGAAACAGAGTTCCTCGACGGAACGATCATCATCCCCCAGTTCATCCTGCAGGAACTGCAGCACATTGCCGATTCCTCCGATTCGCTCAAGCGGGCCCGGGGCCGGCGGGGGCTCGATATTCTGCACCGCATCCAGAAGATGAGCCACATGGAGGTGCGCATTACGGAGGATGATTTTCCGCGGATCCGCGAGGTCGACAGCAAGCTGGTCGCCCTTGCCAAGAAGCTTGGCGCGAAGGTGATCACGAATGACTTCAACCTGAACAAGGTCGCAGAACTGCAAGGCGTGAAGGTGCTGAACATCAATGACCTGTCGAACGCCGTGAAACCCGTGGCGCTGCCGGGCGAAGGCATGCGGGTATTCGTGCTGAAGGAAGGCAAGGAAGCCGGCCAGGGTGTGGCCTATCTTGACGACGGGACGATGATCGTGGTGGAGAACGGCCGCCGCCATATCAACCGGAACATCGAGGTGGTCGTGACGAGCGTTCTGCAGACCGCGGCAGGCCGGATGATCTTCACCAGGCTGAAAGAGGACATGGAGCATGAGCTCCTGCCGGCGGGGAAGTAACGGCACAGGGACAGTCCCCCTTTGGGTCCAGGGGGACTGTCCCTGTCATAATCAAAAGCGTCTCTCGCAAAGGTCGCAAAGGGAGGCGCAAATTCAGGTTTTTGTTTCAAAAAAAACGCGACTCGAAAATAATTACAATCGTTCGTAACGTACGTTATTAACAGCCTCATAATTGTAACGACATGATCTTGGAAAATCTCTCCTAACCTCCCTTTGCCAAAGGGAGGAATTACCCCCTCGTTGGAAAAGAGGGGCAGGGGAGATTTTATAATCGATGTCAATTCTATTATGAGACCCTTAGTAACCGAGGACAAAAGAACGTATCCAACCCCGAGTAAATTCATTCTTTTTCGGAGGACAGATGTCAGGGCATTCCAAGTGGGCGACCACAAAGCACAAAAAGGCCGCTGCAGACGCAAAGCGGGGCAAGACATTCACGAAGCTGACAAAAGAGATCACCGTGGCCGCAAAGCTGGGCGGCGGCGACCCTACCGGCAATCCCCGGTTGCGCACCGCTGTTGCCAAGGCCAAGGCGGAGAGCATGCCGGCGGACAATATCAAGCGGGCCATCCAGAAGGGCACCGGCGAACTGCCGGGCGTGTCTTACGAAGAGATCACCTTTGAAGGGTACGGACCGGGGGGCGTGGCGCTCATCATCGATACCATGACGGACAACCGCAACCGGACGGTTTCCGAGATACGGAATATCCTGGGCAAGACGGGCGGGAACCTGGGCGAGACGGGTTGTGTCTCCTGGATGTTCAACATGAAGGGCTATATCGTCGTTGCCCGCGACAAGGCCGATGAGGAGAAGCTCATGGCCCTGGCCCTTGAGTCGGGCGCCGAGGACATGCAGGTCGAGGACGAGAATTTTGTGGTGACCACATCGCCGCACGACTTAGAGGCAGTGAAGAAGGCGCTTGAAGGCGCCGGGATCCCTCTGGCCGTCGCCGAGGTAACGAAGGTCCCGCAGACCTATGTGAAGCTCGCCGGCAAGGAGGCGTCCCAGATCCTGCGTCTCATGGAAGCGATCGAAGACAACGACGATGTGCAGAACGTCTACGCCAATTTCGATATTCCCGATGAGGTGATGAACGCCATCGGGTGACGGCCTGTCGGTGATGCACGGGAATGGGCGGCGGCAGGAAGTGTTGAAGGATACGAAGGGGGATTGGTATGCGGGTGTTGGGGGTTGATCCGGGGTCGATCACGAGCGGATACGGCGTTGTGGCCGAGGAAGATCACTGCCTTTTTCATGTGGCCTCAGGGGGCATCAGCCCTTCGGCCAAGCAGCCCTTCCCTGCGCGGCTCAAAAAGATCTATGAAGAGCTTGTAAAGGTCATCGATAAGTACCGGCCCCATGTGGTGGTCATCGAGGACCTCTTCGTTTCGAAGAATATCAAGTCCGCACTCAAGCTCGGGCATGCACGGGGAGTGGCAATTCTTGCCGCAATGAACGCGGGTCTGCCGGTGTTCGAATATGCGCCCCTCGAGGTGAAGCAGGCCGTGGTAGGCAATGGCAAGGCGGATAAGAAGCAGGTGCAGATGATGGTGAAGGCCCTGCTGAAACTGCCCAAGGCGCCCTATCCCGCTGATGCGGCTGACGCCCTGGCCGCCGCGATCTGCCATATTCACTCGTCGCGCCTGCGGGAGGCCCTCAGGAACCCTTCATCGTACCGGCAGGGACGAAGCGCCGTTGACCTCCGGGAACCGGGCAAGGCGCGATGATCGCTTCGCTTTCAGGCCGGCTGATCCGCAAGGCCGCCGACTACCTCATCGTGGACGTGTCCGGCGTCGGCTACCAGGTACAGGTCCCTCTCTCCACGCTCTATGCCATTCCCGAAATTGGCCATGAAGTCGTTCTGCTCATACACACGCAGCTCCGCGAGGATTCGCTGGCCCTCTTCGGGTTCCTCACGCAGCAGGATAAGGACATGTTCCTGCTGCTCACGTCGGTCTCGGGCATCGGTCCCAAGCTGTCGCTGAGCGTTCTATCGAGCCTTGCCGTGAACGACCTGGTCCTCGCCATCCAGAGCGCCGATGACGCCAGGATCTGCGCCATACCCGGCATCGGCAAGAAGACGGCGGCCCGGATGGTCCTTGAACTGAAGGACAAGATCAGCCAGTTTGCGCAAGCCGGCGTCTCTGCAGGGGCTTCATCGTCCTCCGCTCCGCAGACGGACATGGACGACGCAGTGTCGGCACTTGTGAATCTCGGGTATAAAAAAGCCCTTGCCGAGGATGCAGTGAAGCGCGCTCGGCAGGGCCGCACAGGCGTTTCCCTTGAGGAACTCGTGCGGGAAGCGTTGAATGTCCTGATGAAGCGATAGAAGAACGCGCGGCCTTTGGCCGCAATTGAAAATTGGAAATAGCAAATTGTAAATTTGAGGTATGGTAAACATTCGCGCTGAGAGTGCGGCGCAGCAGGTCGGTCCGTCGGTTCTCCTAACGGAGTTGACTGATCTCGCAAGAAATCAAATTTTCACACTAAGGCACAGACCGAAGAAAGGCGAACTGAAAACAGTCAGGTTTTTCTTTGTGGCCTTCGAGACCTTCGTGTGAGAACGACTTTTTAAGAATTTTTTTTCATCAGACAGTAATCAGTCGAAGGGAAGGCCTGTGACCACGAGGATCATTGCATCAGAACAGGAGAACGACGACGTCCAGGCCGACCAGAGCCTGCGGCCTGCCCGGTTCGAGGATTTTGTGGGCCAGGACCGCATTCGGGAGAACCTGCGCGTCTTCATCGCGGCGGCAAAGGCGCGCGGCGAGGCCCTGGACCATGTGCTGTTCTGCGGCCCTCCGGGACTGGGTAAGACCACGCTTGCCAATATCATCTCCCATGAAATGGGCACGAACATCACGTCCACGTCGGGACCGGTGATCGAGCGGGCAGGCGATCTGGCCGCGATCCTGACGAACCTCCAGCACGGCGATGTTCTGTTCATCGATGAGATCCACCGGATGAACCGCACCGTCGAGGAGATCCTCTATCCCGCCATGGAGGACTTCAAGCTCGATATCATCATCGGCCAGGGGCCGTCGGCGAGGTCCATCAAGCTTGACCTTCCCCGGTTCACGCTGGTGGGAGCAACGACCAGGACGGGCCTGCTCACGTCGCCGCTGCGGGACCGCTTCGGCGTCATCGACCGCCTGAACTTCTACGATCCCGCTGAACTTCAGACGATCGTCAATCGTTCTGCCGGATTGCTGCGGGTTCATATCGAGCCCTCGGCTGCCGTTGAGATCGCGCGCCGTTCCCGTGGCACGCCCCGGATCGCGAACCGGCTGCTGCGGCGGGTGCGGGATTTTGCCCAGGTGCAGGGCGACGGCTCGATATCGCCGGAAGTAGTCAGGAACGCCATGGAACGGCTCGAGGTGGATCCGCGGGGTCTTGACCAGAACGACCGGAGGCTGATGCTCGCTGTTATCGACAAGTTTGACGGCGGTCCGGTGGGCATAGAGACCATTGCAGCAGCCTTGAACGAGGAGCGGGACACCATCGAGGACGTCTATGAACCCTATCTCATCCAGGAGGGTTTTCTGGACCGCACGCCCCGGGGGCGTCAGGCAACGAAGCTTTCCTATGAGTATTTCGGCAGGAAGAAACCCTCTGGCGGGCAGGGGAGACTGTTGTGAAGATCTTTTTGCATATATGCTGCGCGCCCTGCGCGATCTATCCCTATTTCCGCCTTGTTGAGGACGGGTTCGAGCCACAGGGATATTTTTATAACCCCAATATCCATCCCTACCAGGAATACCGCAAACGTCTTGATACAGCGCGTGATTTCTCGTGCCGCACAGGCCTTGAGCTGGAAGTGCAGGACGGATACGATCTCGATGATTTTCTGCGAATGACCATCGGCAGAGGCGCGGGACGCTGTGAGCAGTGCTACCGGATGCGTCTGGACAAGGCAGCCCGGTCCGCCCGGAAGCAGGGCTTCACGCTGATCACCACGTCCCTGCTGTACAGCAAGTATCAGAATCACGACCTGATCAGGGGTGTGGGCGAAGAGATGGCCGCCGAGCAGGGGCTGTCCTTCTACTACGAGGATTTTCGCCGGGGATGGCGCGAGGGCATTGTTGAGTCCAAGGCCATGGGCCTCTACCGGCAGCAGTACTGCGGATGCATTTTCAGCGAATGGGAGCGGTACCGGGTGAAGACCAGCATCAGGGAAGAAGCGAAGACGAAGGGATAATCCTGACAAAAGTTTTTGGACGCGGAAGGAGCGGATTCACATCTGATAAAATCCGATGAAATCGAAACCAGTGTTATTCATGGTCCTTCTCCTGTTTCTGAGCCACGGGCATGCCTCAGGTTCGGAAAACATCCGCATCGCTATCGCAAACAATGTGAAGTCCGCGGTCATCGAGTCCCCGTCCGGTCTCATGACAGAAGGGACAGGAACAGGCGAAGGGCAGCGGAAGATGGTGATCTGGCCCGACGCTGTCGGCAGTGCGCCGCTGCGCTTTTCTTCGCAGGGCGACTTCACGTCCGTGAACGGCAGAAGCTACCGCGGCGTGATCGAGATCAGAAAAAAGCAGAACGGTCTGCTGCTCGTGATCAATGACCTTGATCTGGAAGACTATCTGCTGGGCGTCATTGCCGAGGAGATCCCCCATGACTGGGAATTCGAGGCGCTCAAGGCCCAGGCTGTGGCAGCGCGAAGCTATGCGCTGTATCAAAAGCGGAATGGGGGAAAACGACCCTACCACATTCTTGCCACGGTCAGCAGCCAGGTCTATACAGGCAAGCGGGGAGAGCGCGAGCGCACAAGCAGGGCCGTGCGGGAGACACGGGGAATGGTCCTGACCTATGGCGGCGGGGTCATCCAGGCCTTTTTCCATTCGAGCTGCGGCGGCCATACGGAGAACGCCTCCAGGCTCTGGAACATCGACGAGCCTTATCTCAAAGGCGTGGACTGCGACTGCCAGGAGATATCGAAGTACGGCGTATGGGAAAAGCGGTTCAGCCTGCCTGCTGTTGCCGCTGCTCTTCGCAAAAAGGGCTATCGCGTGGACGGCGTCCAGACCCTCGAAATCGACGGCATAACCCCAGCCGGACGAGTCAGGAATGTTGCGGTCCGCGATCCCCGGGGTACGACCTCGGTCCCTGCCGAGTCGCTGCGGGCCGCCATCGGCTACAGCCTTATTCCCAGCGTGTTCTTCGAGCTTGAAACTGAGGAGAATGAGGTCATCATATCAGGCAGGGGCATGGGCCATGGCGTGGGGCTCTGCCAGTGGGGCGCCCGCGAGATGGCGCAGAGGAAGCAAGACTACCAGTCCATCCTGAACCACTATTATCCTGGGACAGCAATCAGTTCCATACCGTAAGGGAAGAGGGAGAATCTCCTGAGAGCCTATTCAATCGTCTTTCTAAATTATGCTATCCTTCAACTACGTCAACATTCAGCTGAATGACTTTACCGCCAAAAAAAAATCGTAGTGGCGACCATGGTCGCCCAAGGGGGTGGGCATGCCCACCCCTACGCAAATTAGCGAGAAGGCATGAACACGTCTGTTCCATCCCCAAAAACAAGCCTGAAGTTCTAAGTTGCGATATTCTGATACCATATTTTTGTTGCGCTGAAACCAACAGTTACTGTGAGCGCATACGCTCAATTATTGCTGCTAATTTAGGTCTTTTTATATGCTAAGCCAATATAATCAGGGCGTTGTGGTTGTGGCATAAGCGTTGCATTTATTAGTGCATATGAATCTAAGATGAGGTCTCAATTATTGATATTTTAGATAATGCACTAATATGCAATGTTATAAATTTTCAATCTTAGGGGGAAGGGAGGGGAAGATAGTTCGGGTATTCAAGTTTTGTCGAGCTCTTAAGCTGGACACGGACACAAATATAGAATTCTTAAATCTCTTGAGGAGGAGAAACAAATGAAAAGCATAAAGTTTCTTGTTATTGCTCTGGTTGCCGCAATAGCGCTGATCAGCGCAGGCGTGGCCATGGCAGGTATCAAAGATTCGAAACATGACCTGTCAACGGGAAATGCGACCGCAGGCGTCTACAAGAACGCAGGCACTTCGGAAATCTGCGTGTTCTGCCATACGCCTCACAGCGGAGGTACCCTTGTGCCGCTCTGGAATCGCACGACCACCACGCTAGGGTTTACGCTTTATACAAGTCCCACGGGGACACTGGATGCAACGGACCTGGGTCAGCCGGGCGGCGCGTCGCTTGCGTGCATGAGCTGCCATGACGGGACGCTTGCTTTGTCGGTGTTGACCAATCAGCCCACCCCCGCGGCATCAGCAGGCGTGGATGCAGGCGGAGTTGTTGCAGACTTGCTCGTCAACGGCACTGCAGCGCTCGGAAAAGATCTGAGCAACGACCATCCGGTC
>MHDZ01000055.1:0-1202 GCA_001805055.1 Nitrospirae bacterium GWC2_57_13 | reverse complement strand
GACTGACGGAGGACTGAACGATCCCACGGCCCTCTCCCTGGCAAAGCTTTTCGGCATCGGCAGCAATCAGGTGGAGTGCGCCTCCTGCCACAACGTTCATGACAATACGACTGCACCACCGTTTCTGAGAGCGTCCAATGCGAACAGCGCTCTTTGCCTGGATTGCCACAACAAGTAGTAAATAGTCGAGTATCATGCAACATATTCACGAAAGGAGGGGATATTCCCCTCCTTTTTTTATGCCAATGCGCCTCATCTGCTGATGTCTGCAGTATCTTTCAAGCTGCCAGGCTGGGTCTCGGTCAGGCGCTGGCGTTGTGCTACCCAGGAAGTATTTCCCGGTTTCCAGTTTGACAAGAGCGGTTCTTTCGTAGTAGACTACGTATCCTCGAGTACACAATGTGGAGAGACATGATGGTGACTAAGAGACTATTTACAATGCTGTCATTTATTGCCGTTCTTGCCGGCGGCTGCGCTTCTACATCACCGGTACGAGAAAGTCTTTCTGTCTGGCCGGCGCCGCCGGAAACGCCAAGAATAGCCTTCGTCGGCATGTATCGCGGCGAGGCGGATTTCCGGAATAAGAGCTTCTTCGATTCGATCTTCGGAGCGCCTGCTTTGCCAGGCATGGTGAAGCCCTACGGCGTCTTCTCGCGCGGTTCTGTCATATATGTGGCTGACAGCGGAAAGGCAAGGGTATTCGTCATTGATGTCGCAGCAAGAAAAGTGACGTATGTAGGTGAGGAGGGAAGGGGAAAACTCCAGGTTCCGCTGGATGTTGCGGTTTCCAGTGACGGTACGATCTATGTGTCGGACTCCAAGCTGCAGAAAGTGCTCGCTTACGACGCGAGCGGCACAGTGCGCTTTTCCATTGGGAAGGGCGATGAGCTGAAGAATCCATCGGGTATCGCGATCAATGATGACCTGCGGCGCATCTACATTGTCGACAGTACCAACCACCTGGTCCGTGTGTATACTCTTGAGGGTACGCCATTGTTCCAGTTCGGAGTGCGGGGTGAAGGCGACGGAGAGCTCAATTTTCCGACCAACGTGGCGATCGACCGGCGTAACGGCAACGTCTGCATCGTGGACACAGCGAATTTTCGGGTGCAGATATTCAGTACTGAGGGCAAATTTCTCCGGAAGTTCGGCGTCATCGGCGATATGCCCGGCACGTTCTCCCGGCCGAAGGGTATCGGCAT
>MHDZ01000054.1 GCA_001805055.1 Nitrospirae bacterium GWC2_57_13 | reverse complement strand
CGAGGGTCCAGGGCGTGGTGGTCCAGATCACGACCGAAACGTTCTTGCCCGCAAGCGAAGGCAATGCCTGTCCCGCTCCAGGCAGTCCGAAGGCGACGGAGATCGACGGCGATTCGTGGTCCCCGTACTCCACCTCGGCCTCGGCCAGGGCTGTTTCGCAGGACCCGCACCAGTATACGGGCTTCTTTCCTTTATAGACACCGCCGGCGCCGACGATCTTGCCGAGTTCCCGCACGATGGCCGCCTCGTAGGCATAATCCATGGTGAGATAAGGCTTCTCCCAGTCGCCGAACACGCCGAGCCGCTTGAACTCGTCGCGCTGGACAGCGATGAACTTTTCGGCATACTCGCGGCAGAGCTTTCGGATCTCCGCCTGGCTCATGCCCTCTTTCTTTGGGCCGAGATTCTTGAGCACCTGGTGTTCGATGGGAAGTCCGTGGCAGTCCCAACCCGGCACATAGGGCGAGGCAAAGCCTTCCATGGTCTTATACTTGACGATGATGTCCTTCAGTATCTTGTTCAGGGCATGGCCGATATGGATATGGCCGTTGGCATAGGGAGGCCCGTCATGCAGAATGAACCGGGGCCTGCCCGCAGCCTGCTCTTGCAGCAGCCCGTAGATGTTCCGCTCCTGCCACTGTGCGATCACCCGGGGTTCCAGGTCCCGGAGATTGGCCTTCATGGGAAAATCGGTCTTCGGAAGGTTGAGTGTGGTCTTGTAATCCATGATCAGTCCGCATCCTCGTCGATCAGCTGGTCGGCTTTCTTCCTGGCGTCTGACGGCCCTCCCTGGTCGAGCATGTAGAACTGGCCTGCCCGCTGCTTCTTCGCGCTCTCGGCATATTTCGTGGGCTCCGTGCCGCGCAGGAAGTATTCGGGGATGCCGTCGGCCGAACCTTCAGGAGCCAGCAGCCCGCTCTCGTCATCGATCTGCACCTGGACGATGCCCTCGGGCACGGTAAATTCTTCCACCGGCTTTCCTTCGAGCGCCCTGGACATGAAGGCCGTCCAGACCGGCAGCGCGGCCCGCGAGCCTGTCTCGCGGTCGCCCAGCGATGCTGTGGCCCGGTCATAGCCCACCCAGACGCCTGCTACGAGGTTCGGCGTGAACCCCACGAACCAGGCGTCCACGTAATTGTTCGTAGTGCCCGTCTTTCCTGCAAGCGGCCTGTTCAACCATTTGGCGCCGCGGCCGGTGCCCTCTTCCACAACGCTCCGGAGCATGCTGGTGAGCAAAAAGGCCGTATTGCGGTCGATGGTCTCCTGGGGATCGGGCTGATAGCTTTCGAGCACCGCGCCCGTGGCATTGTCCACAACGCTCTTGACGGTAATCGGCTCGACCCGGACGCCCTGGCCCGCGATGGTCGCGTAGGCCGTTATGAGCTCCAGGGGCGTGACCGACGATGAACCGAGGCCCGATGTAAAATCATTGCTGATGGGGCTGGTGATGCCGGCCCGGCGCGCGAAGTCCACGGCCCGTGAAAGACCGATCGACTCAAGAAGCCGCACTGTGGCCGTGTTCCTCGACAGAGCCAGGGCCCGGCGCATGCGCATGGGTCCGAGAAATCGGTTGTCGTAGTTCTCGGGCTTCCACCCCTTGTCCTCTTCGGTCTTGTCGTGGATCACCGGCAGGTCCAGCAGAATGCTGGCAGGAGTATGCCCCTTCTCAAGGGCCGCACCATAGATAAAGGGCTTGAACGCCGACCCCGGCTGGCGATACGCCTCGGTGGCATGGTTGAACCCGCCCTCCATGAAATCGAATCCGCCCACGAGCGCGCGGACGTAACCCGTATAGGGCTCGATGGCCACCACCGCCCCTTCGACATAGGGCGTCTGGTCAAGGATAAACGCAGCTGTCATTTTTTTCTGGTCAAATTCCTTCAGCCGCACCTTCAGGATGTCGCCGGCCTGGATGATATCCCCTGGCTTCCGGTATTCATCGGGGTCGTTGCGCCGTTTCTTCGGCAGCAGCAGCGCCCAGGCCATGTCGTCGCGGCTGATGCGGCCGATAAGACCACGCCCCCTGACCGAGAGATGCGCTTCGCCCACTTCGAGCACATGAGCGTTGAAGGTCTCACCGGGTTTTACCAGCACATAGAGTTTGCCCCATTGGATCGGCATGGCCTTCAGTTCCTTGTAACCAAAGCGCCCGCGGAAGCCCTGCCGCTTGTCGAGGTTCCGGAGCCCATCCTTCAGCGCCATCACGGCTGCACGCTGCATGTCGATGTTGATGGAAGTATAGACCGTCACGCCGCTCTCGAACATTTT
This sequence comes from Nitrospirae bacterium GWC2_57_13, assembly GCA_001805055.1. Classification (GTDB taxonomy): domain Bacteria; phylum Nitrospirota; class UBA9217; order UBA9217; family UBA9217; genus GWC2-57-13. The sequence goes on along the minus strand of MHDZ01000054.1, from coordinate 24,693 downwards.
TTCCGGACCGTAGGCCGCTTCGAGGTGCTTTCTGATCTGGTCCACAAGGTGCGGCGCCATGTCCTCCTGGGGCCGCAGGTTCTCGAGGCTCAATGTTTTATTGTAGATCTCGGCGCTCTGCTCTTCGGTGATATAGTTCTCATCCACCATCCTGCGCAGCACCTGCGACTGGCGCACCTTGGTCAGGTCGACGTCATTGTAAGGAGAGTAGACCGAAGGCGCCTTGGGAAGGCCCGCCAGCAGCGCCGCCTCCGCCTGATTGATGCTCCAGATATCCTTGCCGAAATAGGTCTTGGCCGCCATCTGTACGCCATAGGCTCCGTGGCCGAAATAGATCTTGTTGAGATAGAGCTCGAGGATCTCGTTCTTCGATAGCTCCTTCTCGAGCCGCCGCGCAATAAGCACTTCCTTGATCTTGCGCTTGACCGTCCGCTCGGGCGACAGGAACACCACCTTGGCAAGCTGCTGCGTGATGGTGCTGCCTCCCTGCTTCAGCTGCACCGAGATGATGTCCTTCAGCGCAGCGCGCAGAATACCCCGGTAGTCCAGACCTTCATGTTCGTAGAAACGGGGATCCTCGGTGGCGAGCACGGCGCCGAGCAGGAACTTCGGCATCCGGTCGAGCGGCACGTACACACCTTTCTCGATCCTGATCCTGCCCAGGACCCGGCCGTCATCGGCCAGGATGGTCGTGCCCGTCAGCGGCTTATAATCCTTCAGTGCCTCGACGGTCGGCAGTCCGATGGAATAAACAGCAAAGAGCAGGACTACCACCAGGAGGGCCGCAAGCCCTAATACGATCAGAATCAGCACTACCTTCTTCCACGTGAGCGCCTTGAGCAGGGGAAGAACTCGCGAGGTCCAGAAGGTCAGCGTCGTTTCCCGGGCATTTTCGAAAGACTGCTTGATCTGATGGAGCCATGTTTTGAGCATAAGAAGACACCTCGTTTGAGCGTAACGCACATAATAGCATCAGGGATGGGCAAAATCAAACGAAAAAAGGGACTGTCCCCCTCTCACAGGGGACTGTCCCTTTTTTCCTCCGGCAAAATACCGCGGCAAGATCCGAACCCCGCTCCCAAAAATTTTTGTTGATTTTCCGGTTTTTCGCACCTATAATCGCCTTACATCATCCCGCACCACACTATCCACACACGAATATATGAGGCGCCGGCATGAATCTTACGAAGATCCTGCCCCCCCGACCCGTCAACATCCTTGGGCGCGAACGGCTTGCGAACAAGCTGCGGGCCTGGGAAGACAAAAAACTGGTGGTCATCCACGGCCAGGCAGGCCAGGGGAAAAGCACGCTCGCCGCGGATTACGTGCATTCGCTCCCCGAGGCGACGGTCTGGTACAACATGGACCAGGAGGACGAAAACCCCGCTGTGTTCCTGTCCTGTCTCGGCCAGGCAATGCAACGCTCCTTTCCCCGACATCTGACGAAACTTCCCGTCGTGCCCCAGAACCGGTACGGCGCCGGCGGCATGTACCGGAGCTTCTCCCGCTGGATCGACCAGGTCTTCGGATCGCTGCCCGACGGGGGGCTCGTCGTGTTCGATGACTACAATCTGGTGTCTGCACCCTACTCCCTCAAACCCATCTTCAAAGCGCTTATCGACTCGACCCCCCCGCACATCAGGTTCATGCTCATCTCCCGTACGCAGCCTGATCTCGAGGTCGCGCGGCTCCGCGCCCGGCGCGCCGTGGGCGAGATCGCCGGCGATGAGCTCAAGTTCAACGATACGGAGGTGCAGACCCTTTTCAGCGATGTCTTCGGCATGCATCTTGGCGTCAAGGAAACAGCGATGGTGAACCAGATGGCCGAAGGCTGGGCCGCCGGACTCGTCCTGATGCACGAGTACCTTGCCAGCGCCCGCTCATCCCTGGCCCGTCCTCTGTCCATTGCCGACCACGGCCCTGCGGGATTCCAGAACCATGTCTTCGATTACCTCGCTCAGGAGGTTTTCTCTCACCTGCCCTCTGAGATGCAGGAATTCCTGCTGCGCACATCGATCGTCGACTACCTGCCCGAACAGCTCATGGAGCTGCTGACGGGCCTGCCGCCCTCAGCGCCGCGGGGCAAGCCGTCAACGCGGACGCTGGTCGAGGAGCTCCGCAAACGGAACCTGTTCATTACCGCTCTGGACGACGGTGCAACAGTAGTTCGCTACCACGCCCTGTTCCGGGGTTTTCTGCGCAAGAAGCTTCTCGCCCAGGCCATGCCGGGCGAGGTAAAAAAACTGTACACCCTCGCTGCCGAGTACTTCCGGAAAGCGGGCGATCCGGTACGCACCGTGAACCTCTGCATCGAATCGGGCCAGTTCGAGAAGGCCGTCACACTGATCGAGGCCTGCTGCCTGGAGCTGATCGCCCGGGGACAGACACAGACCCTGCTTCGCTGGATCGAGGCGCTTCCGCTTGATTACGGCGAGCGACCCTGGTTCCTCTTTACCCGCGCCGTTTCCTGCCGTTTCACCGATCCGCGCAGGGCGCTGACGCTCTTTGACCGGGCCTTTGGAGAGTTTAAAGCCGGCAAGGGGGCGCAGCAGGGCTTTCAGGGCAAGATGCTTTCTCTCGGCGGCATCATCGAGGCCTGCTTCTATACGGGCGGCGATTTCAAACGCATGGAACGCGCTGCCGTGCGCGCCCGGACCCTGCTGCGCCAAAGCGCCCGGGTGTCGCCGGAGAGCAAGGCGCGCCTGCTGCTGGCCCTGGGCACGGCCTGTTTCTTCATCGGCAGGCTGCGCGAAGGAGCGGCTGCGCTGTCCGAGGCCCTCGACCTGTTCCGGAAGACCGGCGACGCGTTCTACCAGATCCAGAGCGCCATCTACCTCGCGCCCTGCTCCATCTATCTGGGCGATTTCCGCCTGGCCCGTGAGGCGGTAAAAAAAGGCTTCCTGGCCCTCACCGCCATTCCCGACGAGACAGGCGGCGAGGCGGCCCTTTCCATGGCCCAGGCAATGACGGCGCTCTTCGAAGGAAACTTCGCCGAGGCGCAGGAAAGCATCGACCGGTGCAGCGGCCTCGCCCATGCCTACGACCTGGAGGCCTTCGACTTCCTGTCCCTGAACATCGGCGGATGGCTCAAGATCGCTACGGGCGACCATGAAGCGGCCCAGACCCTGCTGGGCGACTGCAAGCGCAAGGGCCGGGAAATGGAAAACTCCTTCTTCACCACCTCTGCTTGCCATCTTCTTTCGATCAGCGAGCTGCACCAGGGTCGTCTCGACGCGGCTCTGGCGGAATGCACGGCTGCGCTTACGGTCAGAGCACGATCAGGCAGCAGGCTGTTCTATGCCGTATCGCTCGCAGCGAGAGGCGTGATCCTCACCAGGCTGGGCAAGTACGCGCAGGCAGGACGGGACCTGTCTGAGGCGCTCAGGATTTTCCGTCAGATCGGCGCGGCCCAGCAGGAGGCCAACGTGCACCTGGCGCTCGCCGTGCTTAAACTGGCGCGAAAGAAAACTGCTGAGATCCGCCGCCATATCCGCGCCGCCTTTGCTCTCGGCGAAGAACGTGGCTTCACGTATTTCCATTTATTCACTCCGCAGGAAGTGGCGAATATCGCAAAGAGGGCGCTCGCGGAAGGGATCTGCACCGAATACTGCACAAAGCTGCTGGCCGGCCGCGGTCCGGCAGCCGACGCTCCGCCTGTCAGCATCTACTGCCTCGGCGGCTTCCGGGTCCTGCGCGGCAAGACAGAGGTAAGCGACGGTGAATGGAAGAGCCGGCGGGCCAAGGCGCTGATCAAATTCCTGGTGTCCCGGGAAGGTACAAAGACGACGCGCGATGCGGCCATGGATGCGCTCTTGACGGCATCGGACAGCGTCGGCGCAGCCAAAGCCTTCTCCAGCCTCCTGTACCGGCTGCGGAAACTGCTCGACCCTGATGGACAGCAGAACGGCCACGGCCCGACCATAGCTCAGGAGGGCGATCTTGTGATGCTGAATCCCGACGGTGCATGGACGGACACGCATGCCTTCCGCGCACACCTGTCAGCAGCGAAGCAGCAGAGCGCGGAGGGAAATACCGGGAAGGCCCTGGAAGAATACGAACGTGCCCTGGCCCTCTATCAGGGAGATTTTCTGCCGGAAGATATGTATGAAGACTGGGCAACGCTGACGCGGGATTCCCTGCGGACCGCCTTTCTCATGGCACTGGACGATGTTGCCGTCATAGCAGATTCTTTGGGAGACCGCGACAAAGCCGCAGCGGCGCGGGACCGATTATTCCAGGCCGATCCTTGCAACGAACGGTCCTGCCGATGGCTCATGGCCTGGCATGCGGGAGCGGGCCGGCGCAGCGATGCCATACGGGTCTTCGAGCGGTGTCAGCGGTCGTTGAGCAGGGAGCTCGACGTCGAGCCCGACGAGAAGACCAAAAACCTGTATCGGAGCATGATCGAAAGGTAGGAGCTGCGGAAAACCGGGCACCGCAAAGAGTATCTTCAAGTCTCTTAAGTTCGCGAGTTGCCGCATAGCGCGTAACATTAAACATCCTTCGATACTCGGTATTATCGACCTGCCCATGCGCTTTGAAATATGCTTTTACTTTGGGGATTCTACTCTCAAGCCATGATCATCATTTGGTTTCCCATAAAGCCCTGATTGGTACAGCAAAGAGGCCGTCTCCGAAGCCCACGGTGCTTTCCCCGTCGTACAACACGACGCCGGCCGTGAAGCGCTTGCCGGATGCTTCCTTGAGTTTGCGCATGCCTCGGAAATCGGCCCCGGTGACTGTTGCAGACGCTTTAACCTCGATGCCGGCCAATTCATGCGCTCCGCGTTCAAGCACGATATCTACTTCTGTGCCGTCTTTGTCACGAAAATGGTAAAAAGCAATGACGGTATCCTGCCAACTTGCCTGCCTGCGAAGCTCCTGAAACACGAAGGTCTCCAAAAGCTGACCCAGAACAGCGCGATCCTTGGTCAGGGCCGGTGCATCCAGGCCGAGCAGTGCGGAAGCCAAGCCCGTATCACCCACATGCAGTTTGGGGGTCTTGATCAAACGGCTTATCCGGTTACTGTGCCAGGAAGGCAACAAATCCAGCAGAAATACCCGCTCCAGCAAAGTTACATAATCACGGATCGTCGGGCGGCTCAATTGAAAGGGACTGGCCAGCTCGGTCACATTCACGAGCCGAGCCGTCTGTCCCGCGGCAAGCTGCAGGAGTCTCGGAAGCGCTTCGAGTGAGCTGATACGCGCCAGTTCTCTCACGTCGCGCTGGACAAGCGTCTCCACATAATCGCGGTACCAAGCGGCGCGGCGGCGCTCAGATTCCCGTACGAGCGCTGCGGGATATCCGCCCGCTACAATCCGCCTGACGAGTTCCGGTCCGAGGCGTTCGTGTCGTCTTCCCACAAAGGCTTTCTTAAATAACGTGTCAAGGAAACCGGAAGTTGTCCCTGCGAGTTCGCACTGCGCCAGCGGGTGCAAACGCAAAATTTCCATGCGACCTGCCAGGGAATCCGCGAGCTTCGGGACCAGCAGTATATTAGCCGAGCCGGTCAGGATGAACCGACCCGGCGTGCGTCGGCGGTCCACCGCCGTTTTGATTGCTGTGAACAAACCGGGCGCGCGCTGCACTTCATCCAGCACCGCTCTGTCGGGAAGATCGGCGATAAAACCCACTGGATCGGAAAGGGCCGCGGCCAGTTGTACGTCGTCATCGAATGTGATATAGGCATAGCCTGCCGCGGCGCCCACAATCTGCGCCAGCGTAGTTTTTCCGCTCTGGCGCGGTCCGTGTAACAGCACAACCGGCGTGTCGGCCAGAGCTTCAACGAGGCGCGGCCTTGCATATCGAGGATAAAGATGAGGTTCAGTCATAATGGTTTACCATACCCGTCATCGGCGGCCGGATGAAAGGCTTCCCTTCGGCCAATTGAAAGGTTAGGTCTCGGCCATTTGAAACCCTGTCGGCTAACAGCAGCGTGACCCTGTCCGTTCGCTCAAAGCACGATTTCAGCTCAAAAAACCGGCTTTTCGGCAGCGCGCACCTGCGGCTCATATCGTCCTTATCGGTCAATGCACAGCCTCCCTATAAAATTAGCACTTGTTCAGGCTGAAATCAAAATTCCCCGATTCATCAATAAAAAGGTAACGTGTTTTCATGCTCAACCGAATACCTCACTATTTAATTTCCGTAGCGAGGTCCAGATGAGCTTCAAACCACGGCGATAACTTTTTCATCACTTCGTCTTGATACTCTGACTTCTCAAGGGCATCCTTGAGTAATTCTTGAGAGAGCGCGATCTTTGACCCTGCTTTCAACAACCGGTCAATAGCGTTCTCGCTTAACGCATGGCAGAGGAGATTCTCTGCGATCTTTTTTCCATCAGCATGTTTGATGAAGCTTAAATTCCGGCAATGTACAGGCATCAATCGATCCTTGACTACCTGATCCAATTCATCTCTCAAATCAGAGGAAACATATACACCTGCCGGTAACCCATGCAGAAGCTCGTCCATCGCTACAAGACCTTTACCGCCGCATAAGCTTATATGTAAGTGTTCTGGTGCAAATGTTGTATTGCATGACTGTGGCGGAACATTAAGATAGAAAAATGGATATCTGCCGATCATGGCCCTGCTCAACAACGGCGGACTTTTTTGCAGCAGCTCAAGTTGATATGAAAGCAGAAACTCAATCAAAGTCGCCATAGCACCCTCTGACCGGTATCGGCGACACATCATAATGGAATCGCCGTAAATGTACACATTGAACAAGCTTTTCGCATCGGGTTGAGGAAACATTTCGGCAAACTTAAGAAAAAACGGCAATAAGAAATTTTCGGCCATTCTCTCCGCTTGATCGTTAATCGGTTTATCGCTTTTATACAGATCCTTTGTGCCACACAGGTCAATATACGCGAGAGTCGCGTTCGTTTCGAATACCCCCTTTGTCATGTCAAACAGCTTCGTCATTTACCGTATTTCCCCTCCACAATCTTGATACATTCGTAAAAAGTCTGGAAACGTGTCTTTACGAGCGAAGCGAAGCAATCTCGCAGTTCATAACCGTTTGAAAAATCAAGATTGCTTCGTCGCTCCGCTCCTCGCAATGACGGCACTGGGGACTTTTTACGAGACCATCAATCTTTATCTCATCTTTCGTGAGGCCGTAGAGCTTGTTCACCCCGTTAGAGAGTAAAGTTTTCTGTTTGCGCATAGTTGTCTTTTACATCCACTCCGTGAAGGACTGCCAACCCGTAAATTCAGCATATCATCTAACGGGGTAAACCAGCCCATCAATTTCCTTCTCAAGCCGCAGGACATCAGGGCTGCCGGGATCGGCGAGGATGGCTTTGACGCTCATCGCAATGCACTCTGAGAACGAACGTCCCTAAAGTTAGCCCCGACTTGATCACCGACCTGATGGAGACTTTGTCGCGTATCCAGGCGGAACATTCCCGGGCCACTCGCTTCTGTTCCAGCGTGTTGGCGAGCTTGAGCCCGCTTGCATCAATGATGAATGCCTTTTTCTCGGTCTTGTCAGGATCAAGAGAACGGATAAAGCGCGGCTCGCCGAAGAGAAAATCCATGTGTTCGATCCGGTCAAGCCGCTTCTTCAGGGCATCATAGGCGTAGATCGTGAAAAATGCCGACATGACTGACAACCGCGTGCCGTCATTGATGTTGCCATTTAAAAAATCCCCGACAATCCCGCGCGAGTGATTGTCCCGTATGCCGGAGGCCGTAGCAACATCCGGGATTCTCTGTTTGCCGAAGAGATCTCTTTGAATTGGCATGATCAGGCTGCTCCAAATGGTCCTTTTTGTTATTGTCGAAGATTGAAGAACCCGCTGGTGCGAAAGAACCCGACGAGGATGTCGAAGTACCTGACGTCCTTCAGTGTCTTCCTGAACCTCTCAAGCAGCGTGGAGCCCGGCTCGTTGGTAAACCCCGTTAGAGTACTGGTTATTGCACGATGCATGATGGTTTTATGCTCCGCTGAGTATCCAGATAATATGATCCCCTGATGAGAGTTTTCTGAATATCTCTAACGGGGTAAAAAATGTGAGGTCGGTTTTCATAAGTTATCGGAGATACGGGTCATGAGTGCGAAGCGTTGTCGTAACTGTCCGATTTATAAGGAAAGATAGTATAGACAGCGGGAAAAAGCAAGTGCAAAGGAGGGTCTGACGGGATAAATATTCGGGAGCGCATTGCCGGGCGCAAAGAGCGTTTAAGTTGTCTCCGCAAGGGGCGCAGGCTAGCGCGCGCGGCTGCTTTTTTCGGCCGACTTCGCTGCTTGGGGCGCCTGGCTCACAGCCTCCGCCACGAGATCGTATTCTGTTGCGCCCGTGATCACGACCTGCACGAACTCTCCCGGCTGCGCGTCCGTCTCGGAAAGATACACAACTCCGTCGATCTCCGGCGCCTGAATAGCAAGCCTGCCCACGAGCGTCATGTCCTGCATGCCGTCGACCAGAACGGTCTTCATCGAACCGACCAAAGCACGGTTCTTCTTGAGCGATATCTTTGCCTGGGCCTGCATGATCCTGTCCAGGCGTTCCGAGGCCGCCTCTCCGGGAACCTGAGAAGCCAGATCATAGGCCGAGGTTCCCTCTTCCGGTGAATAGGCGAACACGCCGAGGTGGTCGAACTCCGCCTCCTTCACGAAAGCAAGGAGCCGCTTGAAGGCGGCCTCGGTCTCGCCGGGAAATCCCGTGATGAGCGACGTCCTGAGGGCAATGCCGGGCACGCGTTTCCTGAGCGCATCGATGGTCCGCCGGATGTCGTCGGAAGTGGACCGGCGGTTCATGGCCTTGAGGATCGCATCATCGATGTGCTGGATCGGCATGTCAAGGTACGAACAGACCTTCTCTTCTTCGGCAAGGACCTCCATGAGACGGTCGCTCACCCTGCCGGGATAGACATACATAACGCGCAGCCACTCGACGCCACGGACCGCTGTCAGCTTTTTCACAAGCGTTGGCAGGTCGATCTCCGCGTCCTGATAGGCCGTGGAATCCTGGGCCAGCAGGATCAGCTCCCTGGCGCCTTCCTCCGCGAGCGCCCCGGCCTCCTCAATGATGGACGACGCGGGCCTGCTCTGGAAATTACCCCGGATCAGGGGAATGGCGCAGTAGGAGCAGCGATTGCTGCAGCCCTCGGCGATCTTGAGATACCGGTAGTGCCGGGGCGTGGTACTGACCCGGGGCAGGCCGAAGACGCTCACCGGCTCGGAGACGCGGATCACGGAAATCCCTGCTTCGAGCACCTGCGAGCAGATCTCGGCGATCCGGCCGACCTCGGCCGTACCGATCACGACGTCTGCCTCGGGCAGCTCCTGCAGCAGCTCCTCCCGGTACCGCTGGGCAAGACAGCCCGCGATGATGACGGACTTGCACCGCCCCTCGTTCTTCATCCGCGCGGCCTCGAGGATGGCCTCGATGGACTCTTCCTTGGCCGACTCGATAAAGCCGCAGGTGTTCACCACGATCACATCGGCCTCGGCCTGGTCCGCCGTAATCGTAAACCCCGCGCCTGCCAGAACGCCGAGCATCTGCTCGGCGTCCACCTGGTTCTTGGGGCAGCCGAGGCTGATCATGCCGATCTTATGCTTGTGCAATTTCGTCATACAGTGGGCTTTAACAACCTTTTATCTATTCGTAAAACGTTAAAAATCTACCGCGCCGGCACTGAGGCACTGAGAACAAGTCGTAATAATTGAACGGGTCCCTCCGTGTCCGACCTGACTCTGTGGTAAAAGTTTTTTCCGGCATTGTCAATCTTGGGGTACGGGTGAGCACTCCCGGGCACATCGAACGATCGTGCGGCCGGGCATGCATACGGGTGCGAGGCACTGATACTATACCGCAGAGGATGGGATGACACAATGGATAATTCTCAGAACCCTCCTGCCAGGGCGAGGAAGCCCGCCATCTTGTCGTTCATTTCGCGCAAGCGGAGGGAAAGGGTCTTGGTGAAGGTCAGGAGCAGCTTGAAGCCCAGCTCCCGGTCCATGATGAGGATGTTGTCGAGATCTGCCTTCTTGATCACGATGAGCGACGAATCGACGTTCGCGATCGCGTGGGCCGACCGCGGAAAATTGTCTATCAGCGCCATTTCGCCGAAGTAGTCTCCGGTCTTGAGCACGGCAAGGGCCTCTTCGCCGATGTTCGGGATAAACTTGCTGATGCGCACTTCTCCCTTCAGGATCATGCAGCACTTGTCGCCGGAATCTCCTTCTTTGAATATGACCGCATCCTTCGCAACGGTCTCCCCCACGCAGATCTTCCGGATCTTTTCGAGCTCCGGGTCGGTCAGCCCGGCAAAAAGATTGATCTTCTTGAGCAGCGTCAGCATGGATCCTCCTCATCTGGATAAGCAGTCACGCACAGCGCTAGAGATATGTACGGTCCATGGCAAAGGCGTGTTCGATAAGCTCCACTTCCCCTTCCGTGGACGCGCTGATGGCCACCACGTCGAACCGGCAGGGCACCTGGTGCATGTTCCGGTATTTCAGATACCCGAGCGCGGCCAGAACCATCCGGCGCTGTTTGCGCGGATCAACGGCAAGCTCCGGCCGACCGTAGGAGTCGTTCGCTCTGGTCTTGACCTCGACGAACACCAGCTCACCGCGATGCAGGGCAATAAGATCGATCTCGCCCTGCCGCGTGCTGTAGTTACGCTCGATGATCCGGTACCCCCGTTTGGCCAGATACCGGGCCGCACGGTCCTCGCCCTCCTGGCCGAGCTTTTTCCGCTCCTTCGTCACTGCATGCTCCCGGCGCAGAGGCGCGCCACAGGCTCGAAGCTGCGTCGGTGCGCCGCGCAGGGACCGTGGGTCCGCAGCAGTTCGAGATGTTCCGCCGTACCGTAGCCCTTGTGCTTTTTAAAATTGTACTGCGGATACTGTTCGTGAAGTTCCTGCATCAGACGATCGCGCGTCACCTTGGCAATGATCGATGCGGCGGCGATGGAGTGGCTCAGGCAATCGCCTTTGATGATGGGTTTCTGCGGCAGAGGGACCCGGGGAAGGGCGAGGGCGTCGATGAGCAGATAATCCGGCGCTGCAATGAGCGCCTCGACGGCCCTCTCCATGGCGATGATGGTCGCTTGATAGATGTTCACCCGGTCGATGGTCTCCACATCGGCCATACCGACTGCCGAGGCGATCGCTTTTTCACTGATAACGTCGTAAAGCCGGTCACGCTGCTTCGGAGAGAGCGCCTTTGAATCTGTCACGCCGGGGATCAGCAGACCTTCGGGAAGAATGACCGCAGCGGCAACAACGGGCCCGGCCAGAGGACCTCTGCCTGCCTCGTCAAGGCCGGCGATAAGCCGGAACCCCTGCTTCCAGGCATCTTGTTCATAGGAGAGGGGATCGAACAGGCCGCCGACCATGTCACGGGTCCGGCCTGACCTGTGCCCCCCTGAGGGGGAAATGCCTCGGGGCATAGGCACCTCTCGAAGGAATTGTTCGTATCCTGCGCGGCCCGCCGCCGCTGTCGCAAATAAAGACCGGCGCAGGCGGAACCGCCCTGCTGTTCACTGCGACGTTACTGCTGTTCCGGCTGAGCTGCTGCTTCCTGCTCTTTGCCTGCGGCGGAGGCAAAAATGCGAGCCTTCTCCTTGATGCGCGCAGCTTTCCCGCGCAAATCTCTCAGGAAGTAGAGCTTGGCTCTGCGTACCTTGCCCTGCTTGCCCACTTCGATCTTGTCGATCAGGGGGGAATGAAGCGGAAAGAGCCGCTCCACGCCGACGCCATAGGAGAGCTTCCGCACCCGGATGACCTCGCGGGTGCCGCCGCCCTGCCTGCCGATCACCACGCCTTCGAAGACCTGGATGCGCTCTTTGTCTCCCTCGACGACCTTCGCGTGCACGCGGACCGTGTCTCCCACGTGAAAGCTCGGGATCCCTTCCTTGAACTGCGCTTTTTCTATGGCCTGAATAATGTTCATTGAGAACCTCCCAAAAAGCATATCCGCTAAAAAATAATACCGTAGTAATACGTTAAAAAAACACTCGTTCGACACGAAGACTCTGTATCGGTGATGCGACGGCCACGCTGCGCAGTACTCATCCGCTCATTTCGCGCCTGAGATCGGCGAGCATCGCCCTGTCTTCCTCGGTCAGCTCGGCGGCCGCAAGCAGGTCCGGCCGTTTCAGGAGCGTCGCCCTAAGCGCCTCGCGGCGGCGCCACTTCCGGACCGCCTCGTGATTGCCTGACAGCAGAACGTCGGGCACCTTCATCCCCCGAAACTCAGCCGGCCGGGTGTAGTGCGGATGGTCGAGCAGTCCGTCACCGAAGGAGTCCCGGTATGCCGACTCCTCATCACCGAGCACACCGGGAAGCAGCCGCGCTGCCGCATCGATTACGACGAGTGCCGCAAGCTCCCCGCCGGTGAGCACGTAGTCCCCAATGGAGAGTTCTTCGTCAACCAGGGCGGCCCGCACACGTTCGTCCACTGCTTCGTAGTGGCCGCAGAGCAGGACGATCCTGCGCCGTTCTTCCGAAAGGCGCTCCGCGTGGCGGTGATCGAAAATACTTCCCTGCGGCGAAAGCAAAATGGTCAGGAACTGCTCATCCCGATGCTCGGCCCGCAGGGCCTCGATGGCCTTGAAGATCGGTTCGGGCTTCAGGACCATGCCCGGTTCGCCGCCGTAGGGGCTGTCGTCGGCTGTTTTGTGCTTGTCATCCGTATAATCCCGGATGTTCCGGATATCAACGTCAAGCAGGCCCTTGTCCCGGGCCCGCTTCAGGATGCTTTCGTTCAGCGGCCCCGCCAGAATCCCCGGGAAGAGGGTGAGCACATGAACGTTCAGTCGTCGCATAGCAGAACCGGGCCCGCCCAAGGCGGGGCTCATTCCATCAAACCGTCCAGAAGATGGATGGTCATCCGCTTCGTCTTCCGATCTATCTCCCTCACGACCTCGGCTGTTGCGGGAATATAGACTTCCCTGCCCGCATGCTTCATAACATACACATCGTTGCTGCCGGTTTCGAAGATATCAATGATCGTGCCGAGCTTCTCTCCAGCCTCGGACACCACTTCCATGCCGATAAGCTCGAACCAGTAGTATCGTCCCTCGGGCAGCGGCAGGGCTTCTTCTTCGGGTATCATGACGAGCCAGCCGGCAAGGCCGCGCACGTTTTCAGGCGTCTCGAACCCCTCCAGCAGCAGGAGCGGTGTGTCCTGATGGTATCTCACCGCCTTGACGGCGCATTCCTTCTCGGCCCCTGCCGGGGAAACAAGATAAACCCTCGAGAGCGATGTGAACCGTCCGGGGTGGTCCGTGAGGGGCGCGATCTTAACTTCGCCCCGAACCCCCCAGGGCTTCAGTACTTTGCCGATGGTGATGAGCATTCGCCTGGATTGCCGGAGAACATACCGTTTCCCGTGATCGACTTAACGGGCCTCGGCAAACTGTTTCATGATGCCGGCCCGGGAAAGCAGCGTCCTGACCGTATCGGACGGGATCGCGCCCTTCTTCAGCCAGTCCAGGGTCTTCTCCTGGTCCACGGTGACCGCCGCCGGGTTCTTGCTGGGGTCGTAGGTGCCCACGGTCTCGATAAACCGGCCGTCACGGGGCGAACGGGAATCGGCAACAACAAGCCGGTAGAACGGCTTCTTATGGCTCCCCATTCTCTTCAGTCTGATTCGTACAGCCATTGTTTCACCTCTTTCGTCAACGTCAATTTCTACTATCGAAAACCTAAATGCTAAATAAATCCAAATTTCTCCAGCTTTCTTTTATTCGTGCTTCGTGCTTGCACTATCTCATCCCGCCGAACATTTTTGCGAACTTTCCCATTTTGCCGCCTGACATGCTCTTCATCATCTTGCGCATCTCGGCGAACTGCTTCAGCAGCCGGTTCACGTCCTGCACCTGGGTCCCGCTCCCGCGGGCTATGCGGAGGCGGCGGCTGCCGTTGATGATCATTGCGTCCGTCCGCTCCTTCGGCGTCATGGAATTAATGATCGCCTCCACCCTGGCAAGCTGCCCGTCATCGGGCTTCGCGTCGCCCAGCTTCATTTTGTTCAGGCCCGGGATCATCCCCATGATCTGATCAAGGGAACCGAGCTTTTTGACCTGCCGTATCTGATCGCGGAAATCCTCCAGGCTGAAGGCGTTCCGCTGCATCTTCCTGGCAAGAGAGAGCGCTTCATCGGGCGACACTGCCGCCTGAGCCTTTTCGATCAGCGAAAGCACGTCGCCCATGCCGAGGATGCGGGACGCCATGCGGTCGGGATGGAACGGCTCCAAAGCATCCAGCTTTTCGCCGATGCCCGCGAACTTGATGGGCCTGCCCGTCACCGCCTTGATGGAAAGCGCTGCGCCGCCCCGGGCGTCGCCGTCGAGCTTGGTCAGGACGACTCCGTCAAAGCCTATACCTCGGTCAAAGGCCTCGGCAATGTTCACGGCCTCCTGGCCGGTCATGGCATCGGCGACGAAAAGCGTCTCCTGCGGCTTCACCGCGGCCTTGATCTGCCGGAGCTCATCCATGAGCGGCTCGTCGATCTGGAGCCTGCCCGCCGTATCAAGGATCACCACTTCATGCAGGGACTGGATCGCCTGCGCTGCCGCGGCACGGCAGATGGACACGGGATCTTTCTCCTCCGAGGAGAAAATATCCACGCCAACCTGTCGCGCCAGCGTTGCGAGCTGCTGTGCAGCCGCGGGTCTGCGCGTGTCGGCCGGTACGAGCAGCACGCGCCGCCCGTCCTTCCGGAAATACTTCGCAAGCTTGCCTGCTGTTGTTGTCTTACCGGAGCCCTGCAGGCCCATCATCATGATGATGGTGGGAGGATTGGGCGCAAGATGGAGCTTCGCCTGAACACCGCCGAGGAGCCCGGCAAGCTCCTCGTTCACGATCTTGATCACCTGCTGGCCGGGCGTAAGGCTCGAAAGGATGTCCTGCCCCACGGCACGCGCCTGGACCCTGCCCACGAATTCCCTCACGACCTTGAAGTTGACATCTGCTTCAAGGAGCGCAAGACGCACTTCCCGCAGGGCTTCTTTCACGTCCTCTTCCTTGAGGACGCCCCGTCCCCGGAGCTTCTTGAAAACAGCCTCTAATTTGCTTGATAAGGCATCAAACATAAAAACCCGTCCGGACGAAAGACACCCAATATATAGGATAAGTCCACTATTGTCAAGGCTTTTTTCCCTGCAGGGGTTCCGGAAAGGCCTGTCGCGGGACAGGCCTGCGTTGAATGGACCTACGGCTAAAAAAGCAGGGCCGCAGGGCAATGAAGCCCTGCGGCCAAAAAGGCAAGACTGACGGCTCGGCCGATAGTGGGATCGGTCTTAGGCGCCGAAGGTCTTAATTTTTCCGAGGATCTTCTCCATCCGGTGATCCTTGACCGGCGCTTCTGCACCCACCTCTTTCATGAGCTTGCGCGAGAGTCCGGACAGGAAGACCTCGCCGGCCAGCTTCTTGTCGTTCACATCCTTGGCGAGCAGACCGAGGCGCTTCATGATGTCGATGATGATGAGTGCGCTGCTCTGGTAGGGGAAGGGATAGAAGTCCGCCCGGCCGGGTGTGAAGGCGCTCATCAGGACCGGGGCCGGGATCTTGTCGAACTTGTAGACGTCGGAGCTTTGAAGCAGCGCGATCGTCGACTCGCGGTCTTCAGCCTCGTTGATCGCCAGCCCCGCCCTGGTCATGGAGCGGGTCACATCAGCCACGAGGGACGCGTTCTTATCGTAGAAATCCTTGCGGCAGACAAGGGCGCAGCAGGGATGATTCGGCCAGATATACTTGCTCAGAAGATAGATCTTCCCGGACCCCGAATGTTCGGCCAGGGCGTTGGCGGGCTCGGGCATCACGAAGGCGTCGATCTCTCCGGCCTTCAACGCCGGCCCCACGCGTTCCAGATCCACCTGCTTGTATTTCACATCCTTGTCAAGAACCAGCCCGTTCGACTCGAAGAACATGACGTTGATCAGATGATTGACCGACAGAGCATTATGGCTCGCCACGGTCTTGCCCTTGAAATCGGCGGGTTTCGCGATCGGCGCGCCGCTGCGTATGACGAGGGCCGAGCCGTTGGTTCCGGCAATCTGCGGGATCACCACAGGGGTCTTCGTAGTGAAGGGCTTCGAACCGGTATGCATCGCAAAGGCGAGGGGCACCACGAGCTGACCGAAATCCAGCTTGCCGCTCATGAGGTCTTTGGCTATGGCACCCATATCCGGATAATTCACGAGATTAACGGTCAGGCCGCCCTGAAACAGGCCCTTCAGCCTGGCATAAACGAAGGTCGCCGAGCAGTGCGACGGCCCGAAGGTGCCGATGGTGACCTCCCTGCCTGTTGCCACGGAGGCCATGATCGCATCGGGCAGCAGCAGCCCTGTCCCGAGTGCCCCGGCTGAGAGAAATGCCCCCCCGACCCGGGCGATAAACTTCCTTCTCGTCCAGTCAGCGTTGTCGGTACCCCCTGCCAGCCCCTGCTTTGTCTGTTTGCTCTTCTGCTTTCTCATGATCTAAGTGACCTCCCGCTTGTAAGCTATAATCAACTATAAGCCGAATCAGATTATTGCCGGCTCTCATATCTAACTGATTTACCAGGGAATTCAGCATGCCAAAACAAAAAATCACGGTCGTGGCAAAAAAAAGCTTAGCATAAAACCAGCGCCCCGTCAAGGCCGCCATAGTAAAGATAATTACTAATTCTATCTTCCATTTTAGATTGACTATATATATATCTGCGCATATAATAACATACTAAAACAGTGTTTCTGCATGCAGGTTTGGGGCGCGCTACCCGTCCTTTCGATTATTCTATGCGACATTCACCAAAAAAACAGGCATACAGGCATAAATTCGCTACGTTACGCTAGTAGCCGCAGGCAACCGGTTAAAATGTTTTTTTATATAGAAATGCACCTAACTCGATGAATGTCAATCCCGTGCGTGGCCCTGCCTGAGGGGCCAGTTCGTGAAAATCAACATCGAAGGAGGTCTGGACAAAAAAATACAGGAAGACAGCATAAAATGCAAAAACCAGCTGCGTTCGAAAGATCCAAAATCTCGGCTTTGAGAAGCCGGCTATTAGGAGGGAACCGATGTTTGCAAAACGCCCGATCATCACAATGCTCGCGGCCCTGTTTGTCTTCGGGTTCGTGGTACTGACACCCGGAGCGCACGTCGCAGCGCAGGAAAAACCGACTCACGCAAAGATTTGTCTTACCTGCCACAAAGCTGAACCTGGCAATATCAGGGGCTACTTAGAGGGCGCGGCCTTCAAGTCCCAGTCCCTGCAGGTCAAGATCGACGATGCCGCAGAGATCCTCACGTTCGACCCTGCGAAGCTGAAGGTCGTCATCAAGGGCAAGACCGAAGAGGCCGAAGCTCTTCGCGACATCAGCAAGGGCCATGAGATCCGCGTAGAATACATCGAAAAAAACGGGGCTAAGTTCGCCACCCTTGTGTCGTCCAAGCCCCCCATTTCCGTGCCTGCCGAAAAGCTGGTCACGACCGACGAGATGATGAAGCTCGTTGCCATGGGACCGGATAAAGGCAAGTACATGCTGGTGGATTCCCGTCCCGCGCCGCGCTTCTATGAAGGCTCCATTCCTACGGCTGTCAATATTCCCGACGCGGCCTTTGCCGGCAATGTGGACAAGCTCCCGGGAAACAAGGACATCACCCTCATCTTCTACTGCGGGGGCATGACCTGAGCCATGAGCCCAAACTCTGCCAGGAAGGCAGAGCAGCTCGGCTACAAGAACGTAAAAGTGTACCATGAAGGCATGCCCGAGTGGAACAAGAAGAACTACTCAGTACTGAGCGCCCATTCCCTGAATGCGTCGTACATCAAGAACGACATCCCCCACGTGATGCTCGACGTGCGGCCGGAAAGCAAAGCCAAAAAGGGGTTCATCCCCGGCGCCGTGACCTTCCCTGCGGCTGATGCCGACAAGCTTCTTTCGAAGCTGCCGCCTGCCGACAAGAAGCCTCCGGTCATCGTGTATGACCAGGAAGGCGGCAAGGACGCCATGGAAGTCGCCCGGAAGCTGAACAAGGCCGGCTACAAGAAGACCTCGGTCGTTGTCGGCGGGTACGATCTCTGGGACAATTCGAACTATCCCACCAAGCGCGGCAGCCTCGCAACCGAAGCGGTCTACGTTCCGAAGCCGCGTCCCGGCGAAATATCCATTGATGATTTCAAAAAGATCGCCGCAGGCATCCCGGCCGACACGATCGTTCTTGACGTTCGGAACACGGACGAGGCGAACGCCGGCATGATCAAGGGCGCCATGCTCATCCCCGACGAGGAGCTCCTGGGCCGCCTGGCCGAGCTCCCCAAGGACAAAAAGATCGTTACCCACTGCGCCACGGGCGTGCGGGCCGAGATGGCCTATCACAAGCTCAAGGACAAGGGGTACAAGGTCAACTTTCTGAACGCCAAGATCGACATCGACAAGCAGGGGAACGCGACCATCACCAAGGAATAGCACTCTCTGCCCTCTCTGAACCCCCGGGGAAAAGACTCCCCGGGGGTTTTTTATTTTGGCTTCTGCCGCCCGGCGCTTTATAATGCCTCCATGTCGACCAGGAACGTTCTGCAGGAAAATCCCCTCGTGCTCGCGCCCATGGCAGGCATCACCGATTTCCCCTTCCGCACCATATGCCGTGAACTGGGTGCCGGCCTATTGTTCTCAGAAATGATCAGCGCGGAAGCGCTTATCCGCAACCATTCCGCCACGCAAACGATGCTGCGGACCGGCCCTGCCGAGCGACCTCTTGTTTTTCAGATCTTCGGCGGACGGCCCGATTCCCTCGCGAAGGCAGCGAGCATGCTCTCCCGATCAGGCGCCGACTTCATTGACATCAACATGGGCTGCCCGGTGCCGAAGGTGCTCAAGAGCGGCGCCGGCTCAGCGCTGCTCAAAGATATGAGTCGGGCCCGCGAGATCATGTCTGCCGTTGTGGAAGCCTCGGATCTGCCCGTGACGGTCAAGATCCGCCTGGGCTGGGATGCACAGAGCATTATCGCCGTTGAGCTGGCACAAGCGGCTGAACAGGCCGGCATCGCCGCTGTCACGGTCCACGCCCGTACGCGCAGCCAGGGCTTCTCCGGCCATGCTGACTGGGACATGATCAAGGTCGTGAAAAGTTCCGTCGGCATTCCTGTGATCGGCAACGGCGATGTGCGTTCCGCGGAAGACGCCAGACGAATGCGGGACGAGACCGGATGCGACGGCGTCATGATCGGCCGCGCATGCCAGGGCTACCCCTGGATCTTCCGCGAAGCACGACAGTACCTCTCTACCGGGACCCTGTTGCCGCCTCCCACCCCTGTGGAGCGGGGCGCTTTAGCGATCCGGCATCTGCGGGACATGATGGACCTTCTCGGCGAGTTCATTGGTGTCCGGGAGATGCGCAAGCACCTCTGCTGGTACAGCAGAGGCCTTCCGGGAGGTGCGGAATTCCGGACCCGCGTAAACCATCTGAATACTGCGCGGGAAGTGATCACTGAGATCGAACAATTCTTTATGTCCCTCGAACACTCTGCTGACGCACCCGTACTGAGAGAACGCCGCGCGTGATCGCGCGCCGGTCCGCCCTCCTGTCTTCAATGCGTTTTCTCCTTTCGACAACAGCGCCGCTGGTATGATTCGCTTTCTGCAAAATCTTGCGATTTCTGCGAAGAAGACCATAGGTGAATTGACACCCCCTGCTTCTTATGCTAGGCTAAGTTCAAGAGCACTTCTCCTGCCCCGCCGGCGCAGTCCCTGAAAATTCAGTTCTTTTTGGGAGGTCTTTCATGAAAATCCAGCCCCAGATCACCTACAAGGACGTTCCCCAGACCGAAGCAGTCGACAAGGCCATCCAGGACCGCATGGGCAAGCTTGACAAATTCCATTCCCGGATCATGAGCTGTCGTGTGTCCGTTGAATCTCCGCAGCAGCGGCAGCACCAGGGAAAGCTCTTCCGGGTCAGCATCGATATCAGCATTCCGGGCGGAGAAATCGTCATCAACAAGAAACAGCACGAGGACCTGTATGTTGCCATACGGGACGCCTTCCTGGCAGCGGAGCGCAAGCTCGAAGAGTCCTCGCGCAAGCAGCGGGGAGAGGTAAAAGCCCATGAAGATACGCCAACGGGCCGCGTAGCCAAACTGTTCCCGGACGAAGGATACGGATTTATTCTGACCTCCGACGGAAGAGAGGTCTATTTCCATCGGAACAGCGTCATAGACATGGATTTCGAAAAGCTGAAGGAAGGATTCGAAGTGGCATTCCTGGAAGAACAGGGCAAAAAGGGCCCCCAGGCCATGCGGGTAACGGTCATGAATGCAGTGGCCGCCGAGATGCCATAGATCCGGTTACGGGGAGCATCGGCTCACGACGGCAGTTGCCGGACCAGGTCGATGCTCTGCCGCATACCTCTCTCGTTCCCCGCGTCAAGCTCAAGGATCACCCAGAGATCTTTTTTCCGCGCAAGGAGCATGTGCATCGCTTTCAGCTCTCTGCAGCCCGAAACGAGCGGCCAGTGGTCCATGACGCCGTACCGTTCTTCTGCTTTATGATGCAGGTGAACGAACCGGATCCGGCTGAGATAATCTTCGGGCAGTTCTCGGACAAAGGACGCTGAATCTATCCCGGCTGACTCCAGATGGCCGATGTCGAGCGTAATAGAAATTGAATCAGGACCTGAAACAACGAACCTGTTCCAGAACCATTCTGCGTCGCCGGAATTGAAGGCATTCTCGATCGATACCGGACAGAGTCCTGCGATCTCGCGTACATTCGCCTCATATTCCTTTGCCAGGTCCTTGGACAACCGCTGCCCCGAAACGCCACCTTCATCGTGAAGAATGATCCCCAGGTCCGCTGCAGCGGCAAGCCGCCTCAGCACACCCATCGTCTCCCCGGCGTATTCATTGGTCAGCGGGTACTCCAGAGGATGAAAGACCGTCCGGATGCCCCGCCGCCTGCAGAGCGCAGCCATCTCCAGGGCCTGTTGCACCGCCTCTTCGCCTTCGGCAGCGCCCCAGTCCGCTGTCCGCCAGAGCGATATCTGGACGAACTGCAGCGGGATCAATCCCACATCCGACGGCCTGATCACGCGATAACCGAGCTCCATTACTTTCCTCTCCGCATTACAGCCCATTCTCAAACAACGCAACCATCCTGACCCGGACAAGCCGGAATTGGAAATTTTAATTTGTAAATTGAAAAGTGCAAATTTATAGAATAAACGCAGATCAACAATCGTTATATGGATCACTATTTATCTGGCTATTGCGACTTTCGATAATATTTTCAGCCCATTTTGAATAGGATTTGATTCTCAACTGACTACATCCATAAGCGCGCATCTTCCCTCTTGAATCGTGTATCCTCCCTGCCTCCTACCTCCCAATCGTGACCTTATCCCCTTCCCGGATACCTGAACCTGCCGCTGTCTCGATCACCCACTTCACCGGCCTGCCTGAGGGATAGAGATCTTTGCTGCCTGGCCGGCAATCCCGGTAAACGCGCACGACTATACCCTGCTCGTTCACAAAGACGATATCTATGGGAAAGGTGACCGTTGACATCCAGAACACGGCCGGCTCAGGCCGCTCATAGGTGAAGAGCGCAGCCTCGTCCCGCTTCAAGGGCCGGAATCCCGAAAGCCCCCTGGCGCGCACCGCATCAGTGTCGCAAAGCAGCACTGCGCGGAAATACCGCGCAGGCGATGTGCTTATCGTTGATGTGACGATCAGAGAACGGTGAGCGTCCGGTGAAGAAGATCGCCCGCCTTCAGCGGCAGTCGCGGGACTGGCCTGAAACAGGAGCGCCAGAATACCGAGCAGGAGCGTCAGGATCGTGATGAGCCAACCTACGCGGAAATACTCCATGAACCCGATCTGTACACGTTGCCGCGCCTGCTGGATCACGATAAGGTTCGCCACGGATGCGATCAGCGTAAAGTTCCCTGCCAGGGTGCTGCTCATGGCAAGAGCAAGCCAGAGAATATCGTGTCCGCCGAGGGAGAGGACCAGGGGCTTCAGCAGCATTACTGCAGGCACGTTGCTCACGAGGTTAGAGAGCACAAAGGAAACCAGTGACAGCCCCGCGATCTGGCCGGCCGGGGAAAGCTGCGAAAGGTCTCCGGCGCGCGCAATGACCGCAGCAGCAAGCCCGGATTCTTCCACGCCGTGCATCACAATGAAGAGCCCGGCAAAGAAGAGCAGCAGGGTCCAGTCCACGCCGTTCAGTATCCGCTCGGTCCGTACGCGGCCGATCAGCATCAGCGCCGTGGCGCCCGCTGCGGCAACAAGTGAGTAGGGATGGCCGAAAGAAAAGCCGAGCAGCACCGCTGCGCTCACCAGGAGCGTCTTGAGCAGCAGCGCCTTCCGAACCCGATAGGCGGGCAACTCAGGCCGCGCTGAGAAAGCCCTCTGCCCCAGGTCCCTGCGGTAGGCAAGATACACAACAGCGATACAGACCGCCAGCCCGATGAAGGCAACAGGCGCCAGGGCTGAAAAAAAGTCGAGATAGGAGATCCGTGACGTCACCGCAATGAGCATGTTCTGCGGATTGCCTGTGACGGTCATGACGCTGCCAACGTTCGAAGACGTCGCCAGAACGAGCAGATAGGGAACAGGATTCACGTTGAGCCTCAGTGCGATCTGCAGGATGATCGGCGTATAGATCAGGCAGATAGTGTCGTTCACGAAGAGGGCCGACAGGATGCCCGAAGTCAGGGCAATGAAGGCCATGAGCTGCAGCGGCGTCCGGGAGAGCGATAGCATCCTGTCGGCGATCAGCTCGAAGAACCCGGCTGCGCGAAGGTAGACCGTAATGACCATCATGCCGAGCAGCAGCAGCAGCGTGCGCATGTCGATGGCCTGAAACGCCTGGTCCAGCGTCAAGACGCCGAATACCACCATCAGCACCGCGCCCACAAGCGCGCCTGCCGGCCGGTCAATGCGGATGCGGGGGATCTGGCGCAGGCCGATGAAGAGGTAGGTGATGATGAAGATGATGAGCGCGGTGATCACGGAAGGAAGTTTACCATGGAAGCCTGACGGAGTCCAGCGTAAGGACTCAGCTCACCCCTGCAGCGCATGCTTCCGGTGGCAGCTCCATGCCACGTCATCAGAAATCCAGCGGGCTCTTCGCTTCTTTGACCGTTCTGCCCGGCACGCAGTGCGTATAGATCATTGTGGTCCGCACATCGGCGTGGCCGAGCAGCGTCTGGATCGTGCGGATATCGTAGTTGGCCTGGAGCAGATGCGTGGCAAAACTGTGGCGGAAGGTATGTGATGTGACGCGCTTGGTAAGCTTGGCCTTCCGGACCGCCCTGTACGGCGGTTCTTGTACATCCTTGTCGCTCAAATGAAACCGCCGCAGCTCCTGCCTTTCCGGGAGGAGCGTCAAGTTCCGCTGCGGAAAGAACCACTGCCAGATGAAGTCCTTCGCGGCGCTCGGGTATTTCCTGTCCAATGAGTCGTCGAGCAGCACGCCGGCATACCCGGCCTTCAGGTCCTCGTCATGGGCCGCCTTGACCCGCTCGAGCTGTGCCAGCAGTTCCTGCATGATCGACTGAGGGATCGGGACCGTGCGCGCCTTCTTCCCCTTCCCCTCTATCACTGTCAGCACCCCGTCGTCGAAATTGAAGTTCTGCACCCGCAGCTTCAGGCACTCGAACAGCCGAAGCCCGCAGCCGTAGAGAAGCTTCACTACCAGATCATAGGGCTGCGCCAGGTGGCGCAGGACCGCATCGACCTCCTGCCGAGTCAGGACCACGGGGATATAGCTCGAACGCTTCGCGCGCGGGACATCCTTATGGTCCCCGAAGTCCTTCTTGAGAATGTGCCGGAACAGGAAAAGGAGCGCATTGAACGCCTGGTTCTGCGTTGACGCGGACACCTTGCAGGTCACCGCGAGATAGGTGAGATAGGACTTCACGTCCGCAGCCGAAAGCGCCTCCGGCATCTTGTGCTTCAGATAGATCTGGAACTTGCGCGACCAGTCTGCGTAGGCCTTCAGCGTCTTTCTGGAATAATGCCGTGCTTTTATCTCCCCTGCCAGCGCATCGATGGCCCCGTCCCATTCGGGAGATATCGTCTTCTCCAGGGACCACCATTCATTGTACTTCCTCCCGCCCCGCTGATTCGGCGCCCTGGTCGCACTAGGCGCGGCCTTTTGAACGGCCTCCGCAGCAGCGGCCGATTGCGCCGGCTGCTCAACTCCGTCCGCTGTCGCCGCCTCGTTCGGTGCGGACAGTTCTGCTCTGACCTTTTCCGCGTGTTTGACAGCCTGCTTATTGCTCGTCGGCAGGGAAAAGAACAGGGACAGGGCATGAGCGGCATGGTGCAGGCTTTTTCCGGATTTGCCCTTCGATCGCATTTTTTGGATAAACAGGCGCACCTGCTCGGACCTTGCATCCGGCGGAGGATACTTGACCCGGAAATCGAGGTAGTAACGCAGCCACTTCCGGTAGTCATCATGCAATCTTGAGGGCACGGACTTCTGCGCCAGGACAGCATTAAAATGCGCCAGAATGTCATCCGGAATAGGAAGCATCTGCTGGTCTCCTTGATAAAGCTATTCCCTTAATGGAATATTAATTTCTTTTTCCAGATATTCCTAAAACGGCATATTAGTCAATTAGTCGGATTCTAATGAATTCAGCCAGATACGTCAAGTTTTTTCTCAAATTCATTGACCGCCCTGTCAATCTATGCTAAGGTATTTCGAACCGATAATAACTTGTTGAACTAAGCCGCT
>MHDZ01000053.1:11356-31661 GCA_001805055.1 Nitrospirae bacterium GWC2_57_13 | reverse complement strand
ATCCGCGTCATTGATGCCACCAGGCAGGCCGGTGAGATCGCCGCGCGTCACAAATCCCATCAGTTTCATGTCCGTACCGCCCAGCTTGACGGAAACGACCTGCTGGAGGCCGCTCATTTTCGGCTCGGCAAGGAAGCTGAAAAAATCACGCAGCGGTCCGTACACGGTCTTCACGATCGGCAAACGGTACAGAAGCGCCTCGCCCCAGGAAAACAGTTTCCGCACGACCAGGGCGCGCATCAGCAACCCGATCAGGAATACGATTACCGCAAAAAACGCCATGCCCAGGCCGGGCCAGTAGAGCTTTTCCGGAAAAACGGAGCGAAGCGCTTCGCCCAGGACCGACTCGGCAGCCACGACGAGCCAGACGAGCAGATAAAAGGTAGCTGCAACAGGTATGATGGTCACAAGGCCTGTCAGGAACGTTCGGGTGATATATTTCATATGGATCCTTTCGGGATCCCCTGGCACCGGGATCGGGGTGTGAAAAGACGGTGCAGAACGCAAAAGGCGGAATGCAGGATATCTGCGGCCAAACGCGGATTTACTTGTTCAGCAGCGTCGCCGCCTCCTTGGCGTGGTAGGTGAGAATGAGGTCCGCGCCGGCGCGCTTGATGGACGTAAGCACTTCCATCATGACCCGTTCGCCGTCGATCCAGCCCATCTTGGCCCCTGCCTTGATCATGGAGAACTCGCCGCTCACGTTGTAGGCCGCCACGGGAAGGTCGAAGCGCTCCCGGATGCGATAGATGATATCAAGATAGGACAATGCGGGCTTGACCATCACGATGTCGGCGCCTTCCTGGATGTCCAGGGCCACCTCGCGCAGGGCCTCGCGGCTGTTGGGCGGGTCCATCTGGTAAGACCTGCGGTCGCCGAACTGGGGAGTTGACTCAGCCGCCTCGCGGAAGGGTCCGTAAAAACTGGATGCGTACTTGGCGGCATAGGCCATGATAGGAATGTTCGTGTGCCCCTCACCATCAAGAGACTTGCGAATGGCAGCCACACGGCCGTCCATCATGTCCGACGGCGCCACCATGTCCGCACCGGCCTTCGCGTGAGAGACGGCCTCTTTTGCGAGCAGTTCCAGTGTCGCGTCGTTCTTGACATGCCCGTGCTCGATTACGCCGCAATGACCGTGGCTCGTATATTCGCAGAGGCAGACGTCGGTGATCACCACGAGATCCGGCACATTGCTCTTGATGGCCCGGATGGCGCGCTGCACAATGCCGTCGTCGGCATAGGCCTCGCAGCCAAGCTCGTCCTTTTTCTCGGGAATGCCGAAGAGGATCACGGCGGGAATGCCCAGTTTGTGGACCTCCTCGCAGTCCTTGACGATATGGTCGATGGACTGCTGGAAGTTCCCGGGCATGGAGGAGATCTCTTTCCTGACGTCCTTGCCATGGGTCACGAAGAGCGGATAGATGAAGTCATCGGGGGAGAGCGTTGTCTCGCGCACCATGCGCCGGATCATTTCGTTCGACCGCAGCCGGCGCGGACGGATATCAGGAAACCCCATGAGAACCCCCAACGTCAGAAATAAACACGAAGATTTGAAGTTAAGAAGTTGGGACGTTAAGAATGGAACCACGCACCTGCATCTCTTGAACCTTCCTACCTTCCCATTTTCCTATCTTCCGTCTGTTATGTTACCCGCAGCCGCATCCGCCGCTGCTGCCATGGCCATGGCCTGAGCCGGAACCACAGCCGCCGCCCGACGACTCGGTACCGGAACCGCAGCCGCCGCCTGACGACTCGGAACCGCACCCGCAGCTGCTGCCGGCCTGACCGCTCCCCTTGGGAAAGTTCAGTATGAACCCCTCTCCCCTCTCGTCGCTCATAAAGGCCAGCTCAACGCCTTCCAGCGCCTTGGCTGTTTTTGCATCCACATAAAGCTTGGCGCCGTTCTTCTCGATGACCGTATCGCCTGTGCCGGCCTTCTCGTCCAGCATGATCTCGTACTGGGAACCTCCGCAGCATCCGCCGCCGCCGGCCACGATCCGAAGGCCGTGGTTCGGCAAGCCTTCAACCTTCATGATCTCCTTGATCTTGTCTGCTGCAACATCTGAAATGTTTATCATGTCTTCTCCTTCAAGTGCTTTTTTACCACAAAGACACGCAGGGGGGGGAAATTGGCGCCTGAGCGTCTTCGTGGTGAATGGTTAGCGTTTCTGCTTAAAATAGTCCACCATCGCATTGACCATGGCCGGAATGGTGTACTCCTTTGGCATGATGTCAGGCTTCATGCTGTATTCCTCGGCGGTCTTGGACGTCACCGGACCGATGCAGGCCACGGCTACGCCGTTCATAAGTTCTTTATACCCGCTCCGTCCGAGCATTTCAACAAAATTATGGACCGTTGACGAGCTCGTGAAGGTCACCGCCGATATTTTTTTCTCCCGGAAGAGCTTCTTGACGCGCTCCACGTCCGTCGAGGGCTTGACATTGTCGTAGGCCGTGGCCACTGTCACGTCGGCGCCGAGCTCCCGCAGCTTGTCGGGAATCAGTTCACGGGCCTTCTTCGCCCGGGGGATCAGGAACCGGAGCCCCTTCACGTCCATGTTGCCGAAGGCTTCGATGACGCCCTCGGCCTTGAATTCTGCGGGAATAATGTCGGCGCGGAGGCTGAACTGGTCCAGGGCCTCAGCCGTCTTGGGACCCACGGCACAGAGCTTAGCGTCCTTCAGCTGCCGCACATCCTTGCCCCGCTCCCGCAGCCGCTGCATGAAGAACCGGACCGCGTTGGCGCTCGTGAAGATGACCCAGTGATAGCGCTCGAGGCCGTCGATCGCCGCGTCCAATTCGGCCCAGCTCGACGGAGGCACCACCTCTATGGAGGGGAACTCGATGGTCTTGGCCCCGCGGTCGATCAGCATCTCGGCAAAGACGCTTGCCTGTTCACGGGAACGCGTGACTACCACGCGTCGGCCGAAGAGCGGCTTGGTCTCGAACCAATTAAGCTTCTCGCGAAGTTTCACCACCTCGCCCACAACGATGATGGCCGGCGGCCCAAGCTGCGCCTCTTTCACCTTCGGCACGATGTCCTGGAGCGTACCGGTAACGACCTTCTGATCCGTACGTGTGCCCCACTGGATCAGAGCCACCGGGCACTGGGGGCTCCTGCCGTAGGTAATGAGGTTGTCTACGATGTTCTGCAGGTTCTTCATGCCCATGAAGAAGACGAGAGTCCCGATGCCCGTGGCGATGCGGTCCCAGTGCACCTTCGACGCTTCCTTGGTGGGGTCCTCATGGCCCGTGACAAAGGCGACGCTGGCCGTGTAGTCTCGATGGGTAAGCGGGATGCCCGCATAGGTAGGCACAGCAGTTGCCGCTGTGACGCCGGGTACGACCTCAAAGGCGATGCCGTGGTCCACAAGATCCTCCGCCTCCTCGCCTCCCCGGCCGAAGATGAACGGGTCCCCGCCCTTGAGACGGGCCACGATTTTCCCTTCCTTCGCCTTCTTCACGATGAGGGCGTTGATATCGTCCTGGGGCAGCGTGTGTCTGCCGCCCTGCTTGCCCACGTACAGCAGTTCCGCCTCGGGCTTTCGCTGCTCCAGCAGGCGGTCGTTGGCCAGGTAATCATACACGATCACGTCGGCCCTGCGCACGCAGTCCAGACCCTTGACCGTGATGAGCCCGGGATCGCCGGGACCGGCGCCGATGAGGTAGACTTTTCCAGTGTTCGTCATTCTTTTGCCGTTTCGATCGCCCAATGTTCAAAGAGGTCAGTATATGACTTGCCGTACGCCGCATAGGGCATAGCGCATAGTGCATGGAGAGACACGCAGAGGGCATAGTGCAAAGGCCTGAACTCTCTGCTCTTTGCTCTCTGCGCTCTGCATAGCCTATCGGCCATTCTCCAGCAGGTTGTTCCCGCTGATATCGTTGCCGTGGCCGTAGACTTCTTTCAGGATCACGTCGGCCCCCAGCGACAGCAGCGTTTCCGCAAGGGTAACGCCAAGCTTCTCCGCGTCGGCCGGAGGCCCCTGAATGGATTCCTTGACCACCCGGGCCCCGTCAACGCTCGCCACGAGACCGGTGAGCGAGAGCGTCCCGTTCTTCATCGTGCCGTAGCAGGCGATGGGCACCTGGCATCCGCCTTCGAGGCGCCGCAGCAGCGCACGCTCGCCGGTGACGCAGACACGGCTTTCCTGGTGGTTGAAAAAAGCGATCATATCGTTCAATTCCCGGTCCCCGGCGCGGCACTCGATGCCCAGGGCGCCCTGGCCTATGGCCGGCAGGCTTATTTCAGGCTCGATATACTCGGTCACGTGCTCTGCAAGGCCGAGCCGCTTCACGCCGGCTGCGGCGAGGATGATGGCATCGAACTGTCCCTCCCGAAGCTTCCGGAGCCGCGTGTCCACATTTCCCCTGAGCTGGGCGATCTTGAGGTCAGGCCGTATGCTGATGAGCTGCGCCTGTCGCCTGAGACTGCTCGTACCGACCGTGGCGCCCTTCGGCAGGTCGTGAAATTTCACACCATTACGCGACAGCAGCGCGTCGCGGGCATCTTCACGTTTCGTGATGGCGCCCAGGTGCAGTCCCTCGGGAAAGAAGGTGGGAACGTCCTTCATGCTGTGCACGGCAATGTCGATCTCTTCCCGCAGCATGGCCTCCTCGATCTCCTTCACGAAGAGCCCCTTGCCGCCCACCATCGCCAGCGGCACGTCAAGGATCTTATCGCCCGTGGTCTTGATCTTGGTGAGCGTCACCGTCATGCCGGGGTACTTCTTCTCCAGCTCCGACTTCACCCACTCCGCCTGCCAGAGGGCCAGTGCGCTGGCGCGCGTACCAATACGGATCTGTTTTCGCAATGAAAGCTCCTAACCCGGACAGGCCGGAATTGGAAATGTAAACTTGTAAATTTCAAAATACAAATTTACGGAAAAGGTCTGATTGCAACGCTCACATGAATATCAAATCACTCGCTTTTTCCCTCGTCCCCGCCGAATCCCTTTGCATGGACGCATTTCTTGAGATCCTTGTCGAGATTGAAGAGCCGCCGGGCGAACTGGAACAGGTCCTCGCTCCCCGTCTCCGAGGCCGACTGCTTCAGCACCACAATGGGCGCATGGAGGATCTTGTTCACAATGGCCTGGGACATGGCCTCGACGGATCGCCGCTGATCATCGGTGATGCCGTTGAGCTGGCACAGGGCCTTGTCGAGTTCCCGCAGACGCATGTCCTCCACCTTCTCGCGCAGGTCCACGATAGTCGGCACAACGTCGAGGGCGCGTTCCCACTGAAGGTAGGTCTCCACCTCCTGCAGGATGATCTCTTCGGCCCGCTCGGCCTCTTTCTGCCGGCCTTCGATATTGGAGTTCACCACGCCCTGGAGATTGTCAATATCATAGAGATACACGTTGTCGATCTTGTTCACGTCCGGGTCGATGTTGCGGGGAACGGATATGTCGATCATAAAAATTGGTTTATGGTGCCTGCCTTTCAAGGCCTTGCTCACCGCGTCGTGCGTGACCACATAATGGGCAGCGCCGGTGGAGCAGATAAGGATGTCAGCCACCACCAGTTCCGTGGGGAAATCCTCGAACCGAACAGCGCTGCCGTTGAACTCCTTGGCGAGCTCCACGGCGCGCTCAAAGGTCCGGTTCGCCACGAGCACGCTCTTCACGCCGTTGTTGATGAGATGCCGCGCCGCCAGTTCGGCCATCTCGCCGGCGCCGAGCAGCATCACCGTCTTTCCCTGGAGATCGCCGAAGATCTTGCGGGCCAGCTCCACGGCCGCGAAGCTGATGGACACGGCGCTCTCGGCGATCTTCGTCTCCGTGCGCACCCGCTTGGCCACGGAGATCGCCTTCTTCAGCAGCTTGTTCACGATGGCGCTGGTGGTCTTGTTCTTGAGGCCCGCCTCGAAGGCGTCCTTGAGCTGTCCCAGGATCTGGGGCTCGCCCACGACCATGGAATCGAGGCTGGAGGCAACACGGAAAGCATGGCGCACGGCCGGCGCTTCGGTATGCACGTACAGGGACTGGGCAAGCGACTCCGGCGCGATCTTGCGGTGCTCGGATATGAACCGCTTGATCTGTTCAACGCCCGCAGCAGTGTCCTGGGCAACGGCGTAGATCTCGACGCGGTTGCACGTCGAAAGAATAAGGCACTCCCGCACGCCTTCATAGCCCCTCAGGGTTTTCAGCGAGTCCGCAAGCGACGCCTCGGGGAAGGAAAGCTTCTCCCGCACATCCACCGGGGCCGTTTTATGACTGAGACCGACGACAATGACGCCCATTAGCACTTCACCTTACGTGTGGACAGACTGCATGACGCAGAAAGCATAGCGCATAGGGCATGGCGCATAGAGTATGAATCTCTGCCCTCTGCCCTCTGCTCTCTGCGCCTTTGCTTTAGAACACATGCTTCCCCAACTGGATCCGGCTCACGACAAAGAAACTGACCAGGACGAACAGAAAGCCTGCGATGGTCAGATAGGCCATCTTCTTGCCCCGCCATCCCAGGGTCCTGAGGTGCAAAATGGCCAGATAGATGACCCACGTAATGAGCGACCATGTCTCCTTCGGATCCCAGCTCCAATAGGTGCCCCAGGCGATCTCCGCCCAGATGGAACCGGTGACCATGCCGAGAGTGAACAGGGGCCAGCCGAAGGATATGGCCTTGTACCCGATGGTATCCATTATCTCCAGGGAGGGCAAACGGTGAAAGATAGCGCCCAGATGCTTCTTCTTGAGCTGCCGTTCCTGGATCAGGTACATGACCGAGATGATGCAGGCAAAGGCGAATGCAGAGTCTCCCAGCACGGCGAGACTGGTATGAATGCCGAGCCAGCCGCTCTTGAGCACGGGGTTCAGGTCAACGATCTTTCCCGAAACTGCTAAAGCTGGTACCATCAGCAGGACAACGAGGGGAAGCATAAACGAACCAAGTGCGGCGATGCGGTAGCGGGCTTCCATAATAAGAAACACGAGCACGATGCCCATACCGAGAAAATTTATCGCCTCAAAAAAGCCGGTTATGGGGATCCTCGACGACTCGGACCAGCGCAGGATGAAATAGGCGGTGTGGAGCAGAAATCCGGCAACCGTTGCCACGAGGGAAAAGACCGCACGGTTCTTCTTTTCCGGGGCGATAATATAGGCGATATATCCCGCTGCCGCGAGCAGATAGACTACCATAGCTGCCTGAAAAAACTGGATATTCATTGGGGACGGGCTCCGGTTGTGAATGGAATTTTCCCTGCGTCGTATGAAAGACAGTGCATAATACTTATTAACTCCATGTAAAGTCAAGGAATAAGTTGGGAAGCGCGGCTTTCTTTACTATTGCCCCGCGTGTCATACAGCGTAATGATGCAGAACGGAGACGGCGCACGACAACAAGACACGAAGTAGTTCACGCTGAAGGGTAGACGTGGTTGCCCCTCAAATATAGGTGTTTTCATAGACTTCGAGTCGGCATCTATTTTTTATGGTATTTACTATTTTTTCTTGACAAATGCGGTTTTCAGTGCTACAGTTGTCGTAACATAGCCTAACAAGGCGGCCGATAAGAGCAAACTATCTGAAAGGATAGGACGCAAAGCCACTGGTCCACACGGCTCCTCCGGGAGACGAAGGATAGCAGGGTTGCCGAAGCTGATTTACCCGAGAATACCCTCTCCCCCTCTCTGCGCCCATACCTTTCAGGTATGGGCTTTTTTTTCGGCCTCCCGAAAGTCTGGAGGTCCCGCCATGAAGATCCTGCTCATTCTCCTGATCATCGCGCTGATGCCCATTGCCGCAGGGGCTTACGACACCGGTGAAAATATCGCCCTGCTCCTTTCCCTTGCCGTGATCGATTACGGCCAGAGCGTGAATATGTTCTATAATGACGGAAGTTATGTTGAACTGAACTCGCTCCTGGGGGAAAAACCGAGCCGAAATGACATGATGGCTTTCGGAGTTCTGGGAGTAGGATTGACATGGCTGCTCGCTGACGTACTGCCGAAGCCCTGGAACCGCATCCTTGTCGATTCGGTCGTCGCGAGCGAGCGTTTCAACATCGAGGAGAACAGGCGAGCCTACAGCGGATGGAACACGGAAGGACCGCCGCTGCGGGGACGTGAATTGAACAGCATCCCGATCGTGCTGAGCCTCAGGTTCTGAAAGGGAAGGATTGAGGCACTCGCATTGAACGACGTCCTCCGTGCCCTCCGCGGCTCCGTGGTTAAATCTTTTTTTACGACTTCATCCAGGACTGGCCTTCCGAGTCTTGCTTCCATGCGGACGAAAAAAAAGCACGCAACGCTGCTTCCGGGGTTGATTTCAGTGACACCGGCAGGGTATAGTGATGCCCATGAACGCTGTTGAAAGCATAACAAGATATATTTCCGATCTTCCCTGGTCAATGGTCATACTCGTCTGCCTCACCCTGGGACTTGCGCCCTTCTCCCCTCCCCACATCTGGGAAAAGCTTCAGATGCTCTTTGCAGGCACGCTCACGAAGCCCCTCGACTGGTTCGATCTGCTCCTGCACGGGGCGCCTTGGATCGTTCTGATCCTCAAGGCGGTCATCTCAGCAGCGAAAATATCCTGATAGTAAGCGGCAACGGATCGGAGTTGGCTCTACTATCCTGGAAAAAAGATTTGGACGCAAACAAGTGCGGAGAGATCGAAAAATTCACCGTAAAAGACGGCTCACCCTGCTGATTGATATGTTCGCCTTGCTGAAGAGCGCGTTTATTTCCTCCGTTACCCTCGTTTTTCCGATTTTTCCGCGTCCAGATTGCTGTTCTTACAGATCACTCATCTTCCCGTTTGAACTTGCTGACCGGATCAAGCAGACAGGACCGGTATCCTATCAGGCACAGGTTCATCGGGATCGCCATCAGCGTATCCCCCATCGTGTCCTTCAACGGGACCATCTCAAGCTCCATGTCTGTTTTTGTATATCGCAGGATAAGGGGCTTCGGCATTTCGCCTGATGATCCGGGAACGCGGTCCTGAAAATTATAGGACCCCAGCAGAAGACTTGTCTCAGTCTCCGCTGCTGCAAAACGCCGCTCGCTGCCGCTGCTCGTCCGGACGTTCTGAGGCAGAGCTTTGGTCGTGTAGGTAAGGTCCTTTTTCTGCACCTGGACGATACGGTTGCCGGACCCGAAGGCCCAAAGAATTTCGGATTCCTGCGGAATGCCGTAGGAGGGAATGGCGACGAGGGCCAAAAGCATTTTTTGCGCCCTGAAGGTCGTGTCCTTCTTCGAGAATTGAACGATCTTGTGGTCAGAGTAATTGCCCCTCCCGTTCTTTTCATCTCCTGTAGCAAATATCCAGAGGCTCCCGCTATCGGCAACGGTTGAGATGTTCCTGAGGCGCTCGATCTCATACACGAATTGGCTGTACTCCTTCGTATCCTTCGCCTTCCGGACCACGACAAGGCGGCCGTTCAGCTCACCGGGCGAGGGAGCGGGATCAGCGGCCTTCCTCTCCAGACAGGTGTACCAGTAGGCTTCATTGTCCTCGGTGATGTTGATGACGAGCAGGCCAGGATTTTCGCTGAAATGAAAGGCGTTCTGGACCTTGAAGGCCCGGTCATACCGCATACCGTTGACCTGCGCCGGCTTGCCTTTGCTCTCCGGTGTCGAGATGGAATAGATGAACTCCTGGTCCGAACCGCTCAGCAGAAAGTTCTGGCTCCGTATCTGCCCCAGCCGCTGCAGCGGAACACCGGCCTGCAGGCGGTACACGGCAGCTTTGCCCTGGCCTTCGCGCACCGCCACGATCACGCCGTCCTTTTCCCGCAGGACCGATACGATCTGCTGAGAGGCATCACTATGAAGAGGGACCTTGTCCTTCACCCCCAGCCTGTTCGTATCCAGCACTTTCACATAACCGCTTTTCCGATCCTCTGAGCGGGCCACCACATAGACGTGCTCCTGGGCCTGATGGACCGACAGGATATCGGCAAAGGGGACGGAACCGCAGGCGGAGAACAGCAGGAGCGGCAGGCACATGCCCATGACCTTCACAGGAGCCGCAGGCAATAGCCCAGAACGGAAAAAACTCATATCACCCTGCCTTTTCGCGGCAACCGATCCGGACCGGCATTGCCGCATCAGTGGGATTTGAGAAACCGTGAAGGAATTATAGCATAGGAATAGAGGGCATTCGGGCGGCTGGGCGAGTAATGAACGTTATGATCCTGTTACGGATGAAATCAAACTTCACGAGGAGAGGAAGAGCGGATCCGATAGTAGCGCTGCAGTTCTTCGGTAAAGCGTTTTCTGTCGATGGCCGGCACATCGATGCCCCCGCCCGATGATCCTGCTTCATTATAAAACCGTTCAGGCAGGTAGTCGTCCTGTTCCGTGAACCCGTTCATGACATTGTATTGCCGCTCCGTCAGGACCATCTGCTCGCCGAGCTTCATCAGGCCCTGGCCGGTAAAGGACATGCCCGTGATTGCGGCAAACACATGAGCGTACTCTTCCAACGACGCGCCGAGCAGCGCAAAGGCGCAGACAGCGAGGGAGTCCACCACGGCGTTAGCGTCCTCGGCGATCTTGATCATCCGCGCCTTACCGTCGAAGCTGAACCGGTCCACGGCAACTGGCTTGCGCAGTATCTCCTGGCTGATGGGATAGGCCCGGAGATGGCATCCGCCCCGCGTGGAAGTACAGTAGGCCAGGGCCATGCCATAGGAGCCGCGGGGATCATAGGCAGGAAGCTCCATCCCCTTGACGCTCATGGACAGCTCGGGCCTGTTGATGGATCGGCAGTATCGCATCGAGCCTTCGGCCAGGGCATCGCCATCCCCTTCCCGCGCAGCCGTCTTCTGTACCATGGCGATGATCTCATCAGGAGAGAGGAATTGCCCCCTTGCCTCGCCGAATGCCGCGAAGGTCGAGGCTGTGGTGATCGTATCCATGCCGAGGTCGTTGCATAACAGATTGGCCTTCACGATGGATTCGGCATCGGAGTTCGCGTTCAGGGCGCCGAAGTGCGACAGGGTCTCATACTCCGGCATGGGCCTGCCGCAGGAAGTGATCTTCTTGCACTGGATGGGGCACCCGATGCAGCCGTGCTTCTTTGCACCGTAGTCCCTGGTAAGCGCCGGGCCTGAGTAGGCGCGCGATTCGGAAAAGAAGGTCTTGCGGAAGTTCTCTGTCGGCGCCATGCGGCGCTGTTCAACGATGTCTACGAGCGTGGCAGTTCCGTAAGCGCCGAGGCCCATCTCGCCGAGGACCACGGGCGATGCGCGCAGCAGGCGCATCACGTCCTCCTGGGCCTTTTTAAAACCCGCGGGATCGGCCACCGTGGGCTTCTTCGACCCCTTCACCACCAGGGCCTTCAGGTTCTTTGAGCCCATCACCGCGCCGAGTCCGCCCCTGCCTGCCGAGTTCATGCCGCCCACCATGATGTTCGCGAACCGCACGCGCTGTTCCCCGGCAGGGCCGATGCAGGCAACAAAGCCCGAGGCTTCCAGCGCCGCATTCGTTGCGATGCAGCCCTTTCCCCAGAGTTCTCCCGCATCCCTGATGGTTGCAGTGCCGTCAATGATCTCGAGATAGACCGGCTTGTTGGCAGCCCCGCTTACGATCACGCAGTCATAGCCTGCTGATTTGAGCGCCTGGGGAAAGGACCCGCCCACCGATGATTCGCCGATGGTGCCGGTAAGGGGCGATCGGGAAACGACGGACATGCGGGACGATGCTGCCGCTGGTGTCCCGCAGAGGGGCCCCACGGCAAAGATGAGGGGCATGGAGGGATCGTAAGGGTCGAGGGTAATGAAGTCCCTGATGAGGTGCACGCCCAGCCCCCTGCCGCCGATCCAGGCAGCGAGCGTGTTCCTGTCGAGTGCTTCGGTGCGCACCGAGCTTTTCGAGAGATCGACAAGAAGCATCTTTCCGTGCCAAGCGTGCATGGGAAGATAATAATCCTTTTCTCCAAGGGCGGTCAATAGAAACGATTAAAGCCGATGTTTCACTGAAGAGCGACCTCCGCCCGCTCAATTCCTTTGACTCCCTCTCCCCCGCCCGGTTATAATCCCGCATACGAACGTCGGGATTTAAATTCCCAAGTGTACATTTTCACTTGCGGCCATGGGCCGCGTCAGGGGAGAACAGCATTATGGCCCGCTCAGCTCAACCGTCCGATATGAACTGGAATATCGTCTTTCTCTGCTGGCTCATCGCCGCCGTCTCGGTCCTGGGGAGCCTCTTCTTCAGCGAGATCATGCTCTTTGCCCCCTGCTCGCTGTGCTGGTGGCAAAGGATATTCATGTTCCCCCTGGCCATAATCTTCCTGGTGGGGCTCTTTCCCTTTGACAGGAACGTCATCAGGTATGCCCTGCCCATTGCGGCCGGGGGATGGCTCGTCGCGCTATTTCATACCCTCCTGTATTCCGGGGTCATTCCTGAGAGCCTGGAACCCTGCCAGCAGGGTGTTTCCTGCAAAGAGGTCTATATAGAGTGGCTCGGTTTCATAACGATCCCGATGCTTTCGCTGATGGCATTTTCGGCCATGATAGCTCTGCTGGTCCTATTACGAAGGAGGCTTTCCGTATGAAGAAGCACTATGTCGTCTTGATCGCAGTTGTTGTTCTGATCCTTGCCTTTGTGCTCGGCGGGTATTTCTATAAGAGCCATCAGGCAAAGAATATCGCCTTTATGGCCAGGGAGAACGCTTCCACATTCGTTCGGGACCATTCCCCGACAGCAGGCAGCAATGACGCCAAGGTCTACATCGTGGAATTCATGGATCCTGCCTGCGAGACCTGCAGCGCTTTTCACCCCTACGTCAAGGGTTTCATGGCAGCCCACCCGGGCAGGATAAAGCTCGTGATCAGATATGCCCCCTTTCATGACAACGCCGATTATTTCGTCAAGATTCTTGAGGCTTCGAGAAAACAGGGGAAGTACTGGGAGACCATGGAGGTCATGTTCCGCTCCCAGGAGTACTGGGCGAGCCATCACAATCCCCAGCCGAAACTGGTGTGGAAGTTCCTTCCCATAACGGGGCTCGACCTGAAAAAGCTCGAAAAGGACATGAACGACCCTGCCATCGCCAAGCTGATCGAACAGGACCTGGCCGATGCCAGAGCGCTGAATGTGAGGAAAACGCCTGAGTTCTTCGTGAATGGGAAGCCGCTTCCCAGCTTCGGCTATGAGCAGTTGAAACGATTGGTGGAAGCTGAGATCAAGGCGAATTATTAACGAGGCGTTGGCTCGGACCGGCAAGGCACAAAGCAATTCAAAATCTCAGTGCATCTCTCGCAAAGGAAACCTGTACATCCTGGGTTTAAACCCAATGATTGGCTTTTCTCTGCGATCTCTGCGTCTCTGCGAGAAAACAGCTTTTCGGTTCTCAAGGAAATCTCTTGGTAAGATGTAACAAAATGACCGGCCTATCTTTGCGAACTTTGCGTCTGCGAGAAAACCTGCTTTTCATGCTCCATCCTGCTTCAGACTATGACCACCTGATAGCACGCCGTTGCCTTCGCCCGCACAATTCTTTTGACACCCCTCCCCAATCCCTTTATAATCAGCGTCATGAACGAACGCATTGGCGTTATCGGCGCGGGCGCCTGGGGAACGGCCCTGGCCATCCTTCTGGCGGAGAAGAAACTGGACGTCACGCTCTGGATGTATGAGCAGGACCTTGCCGAAGAGACCGCGCGGACCCGCGAGAACCGCGTCTACCTTCCGGGCTTTCGCCTCCCCGCAAACCTCACTATCACCTCCTCCCTCGAAGCAGCGGTCAAGGGTAGGAAATTCGTCCTCTCCGTGGTGCCCTCCCACACGGTCCGGGCCATTGCATCACAGTTCGCCTCCTTTCTCTCTAACAATGCCGTGGTGATCAGCGCCTCCAAGGGAATTGAGATCGACACGCTGATGCTCCTTTCCGATGTGTTCAGGGACGTGCTGCCGGAACGGGTCCACAGCGGACTCTGCTTCCTGTCAGGCCCCAGTTTCGCGAAGGAAGTGGCCCAGAAGATGCCCACTGCCGTAGCCCTCGCGGCATCGTCGCCTGAGGCCGGACGACGGGCGCAAGAGATCATGAGCTCGCCCTATTTCCGCGTGTATACGAACACCGATGTGGTCGGCGTGGAACTGGGCGGAGCGCTCAAGAACGTTATCGCCATTGCAGCCGGCGTGCTCGAAGGGCTCGGGTACGGGTACAACACGTCAGCGGCCCTGCTGACGCGCGGCCTCGCTGAGATGGCGCGCCTCGGCGTTGCCATGGGCGCCTCTCCTGCCACTTTTTCCGGTCTTGCAGGCATGGGCGACCTGGTGCTCACCTGCACAGGCGGCCTGTCCAGGAACAGGACCCTCGGCACGCGCCTGGGCAAGGGCGAAAAGCTCGACGCCATCATGAAGGACACCCGGACCGTTGCTGAAGGCGTCAGGACCGCCAAGGCGGCGCGCTCTCTTGCCGAAAAATACGGCGTGGAAATGCCCGTGACAGAAGAAGCTTACCAGATATTGTACGAAGGCAAGGACCCGAAGCAGGCAGTCAAGGACCTCATGGGCCGGGACCTGAAGGAAGAATGAAACAGGTGCGGAGTTCGGAGTGAAACGCAGCACACCTAAGAACTGTTCTCGCAGAGGCGCAGAGTTCGCAAAGAACGATCAGAAAAAATTCCGTTTCAGACTGATGAAAGCAGGAGACCTAACCCGCCGACCTCGCGTCACTCCTGGACGTGAGGGGGCAGAGGAGAAATTCTTATGATAAAAACTGTTGCCGCGTGCGCTATGCTACTCGTGGTCCTGCAGTCCATTCCCGCCCGTGCCGAGATCAAGGTCATTGAGGCCGAAAGCGTCTATCTCATGGGCGATAACGACAGCAAGATCGACGCCCGCAGGATCGCCGTACAGGAGGCGAAGCGCAAGGCACTGGAAGAGGCAGGGACCTTTGTAGCGAGCCTTACAGAGGTGAAGGACTACAAGCTCACGAAGGACGAGGTAACGGCCTACACGGCCGGCGTGGTAGAGACGGAGATCGCCGCCGAAGAGATGCGCGGCAGCACGGCGAAGCCAGAAATGTTCGTCAGGGTGCGGTGCCGCATCGACACGGATGTGATGAACGAGCAGATCAGCCGTTTTCGCGAACACGAGGACCTGAAGGAACAACTCACGGCTGCTCATAAGGAGAATGAGACCCTCCGCAAAGAGCGCGAATCGCTCGTAAGAAAGCTGCATATGGAAAAGAGCGGCCCAAAGGCCGGCGACATCCAGAAAAAGCTGGACAGCGTGCTCTCAAAAGAGGAAGCGAACGACGACGTGCGGAATACCTGGGCGTCCCTTTCCCGGAAGATGGACTTCGTCGATGCGGGATATAATGGGAACAACGTGAGCCCGGAAGAGCTCGAGCGCGCCACGACACTGGTGCAGAGGGCCGCCTCCGTGAATCCCGACAACCGGCGGGCGCGCATCCTGCTGGCCATGTTGTACCAGCGCCGGGGTGATCCTGATGCCGCTGAGAAGATACTCCGGTCCTCTGCCGCGACCCATCCTGCCAATCCCTTCTATCACATGAAGCTCGGTCTGCTGCTGAAGGAGCGAGGCCGCCACAACGAAGCGCTGAAAGAGTTCCATCTCGTCGAGAAAGTGCGTCCCCGGGACCCGCGCATGCTCTTTCATTCGGGCATGACCCATTACACCATCGGCAACTGCAGGCAGTCCGCATCGTACCTGACCCGGTTCCTGAAGATCGCCCAGAACGCCAAGCGGCCCGTGGTTCAGAAAATGAAGGGGGAAGCGCTTCAGGCCGTCCAGGACTGCCGGGACCGCATGCGCCAGCGGGGGCCTGATCGCAGACCGCACCGCCAGCTGAGATAGCAATAGTTTAGATCATCGCTGAACGCCCCCTCACCCAACCCTCTCCCCTTGGGGAGAGGACAACAGTAGTATGGGGCATGAAGATTTAGCGAGAGACAAGACTATGAAGTTTCTCTTTTCTCACCACGAAGAACACGAAGAGCACGAAGAAAAACGGGCTCGCTGAGTTACGCCGACGCGGTCGGCTCGGTCCACAGCACCCGTGTTCAGCTGTGCGTCCCGCACTGCGGGACCCGTGGTTATATCCAGCGCGCTCCATTTTGAGAAGATTTGATTCGTTAGTTTCTACCATGAATACTACAAAACTTTCCAAATTGCTCCAAAAAGTCCAGGCTGGCACCGTTGACGTCGACACGGCCCTTGCGCAGCTCAAGAACCTGCCTTTCGAGGATGCGGTCTACGCCCACATCGACCACCACCGCCATCTGCGCCACGGCATGCCCGAGGTTATCTACTGCGAGGGAAAGACCGCTGCGCAGATCACGGGCATCGTGAAGCGAATGCTCGCCGCAGGCAGCGACATCCTGGCCACGCGCGCCTCGGACAAGGCGTACCAGGCCGTCAAAAAGCTCGACCGCAGCGCAGTCTACCATGAGGCGGCCCGGGCCATCGTGGTCGAGAAGAAGAAAAAGAAACTCACTACCGGGATCATCGCGATCCTCTCGGCGGGGACCACGGACATCCCTGTTGCCGAAGAGGCCGCTGTTACAGCGCGCACTCTCGGCAGCACTGTCCAGACCGTGTATGACGTGGGCGTGGCAGGCATCCACCGCCTCTTCAGCAAGAAGGAGCTCATTGACAGCGCCCGCGTCGTCATCGTTGTTGCCGGGATGGACGGCGCGCTCCCGTCTGTCGTGGGCGGCCTGGTGAACAAACCCGTTGTCGCCGTGCCGACCAGCGTGGGCTACGGCGCGGGCTTCAACGGCATCGCCCCGCTGCTCACGATGCTGAACTCCTGCGCCGCCGGTATCGCGGTCATGAACATCGACAACGGCTTCGGCGCAGGCGTGCTGGCGCATCGGATAAATCTGCTGGGGGAAAGGACCTGAAAGACTTCATCTCTCGCAGAGGCGCAGAGAGCGCAGAGAATGATTGAGCGAGGAAATGCGTCAGGCTAAAAGATAGAACCAAGGCCCTTGAACCGCAAAGCCGCTAAGGACGCTAAGGTTTTTTAAGCAAGAATTCATGCGTCGCTTAGCGCTTTTTTCAGCCTTGCAAGAGACGCTTTTTTGCCTGGATTTACTCTGCGTCCTCTGCGCCTCTGCGAGAAAATGTGCCCCTATGACCCTCGCCTACTTCGACTGCTTTTCCGGCATCTCCGGCGACATGACCCTCGGCGCCCTTGTGGACGCGGGCGTGGACATCGACGCCCTGCGCGCCGAACTTGCCAAGCTGGACCTTCACGGCTATGAGCTGAAGGCCGAAAAGGTGACCCGCCTGGGCCTGGTAGCCACGAAAGTGAACGTCATCCTTGAAAAGAAGGAACAGCCTGCCCGCCATCTATCTGATATCCGGTCTATCATCGGAACAAGCTCCCTCCCTGACAAGGTAAAACAGAAAAGCATTGCCATCTTCGAACGCCTCGCCGTTGCCGAGGCAAAGGTCCACAACACAACGATCGAGAAGGTCCATTTTCATGAAGTAGGGGCTGTGGATGCCATCGTGGACATTGTGGGGAGCGTTATCGGGCTTGATCTGCTCGGCATCACCGAGGTGATCGGCTCGCCCGTGAACGTGGGGTCCGGCAGCGTCCACACGAGCCACGGCAGGCTGCCGGTCCCTGCTCCGGCAACTGCAGAGCTGCTGATCGGCGTGCCCTTTTACGCCTCGTCCGTGGCCTTCGAACTCACCACGCCCACGGGCGCGGCCATCGTGACAAGCCTCAGTTCCTTCTTCGGCCCTGTCCCGCAGATGAAGCTGCAGCGCGCGGCCTACGGCGCGGGAAACAAGGATCTTCCGGGCCAGCCGAACGTGCTGCGCCTGCTGATCGGTGAGCCTTCAGGCGGATATGAGGAAGACTCCTCCATCGTCATCGAAACGAACATTGACGACATGAATCCCCAGCTCTACGATTTCGTCATCACCCGGCTTATCGAAGCCGGCGCCCATGACGCCTACGTGACGCCGATCATCATGAAAAAAGGCCGGCCCAGCCACCTGCTGTCGGTGCTGACGGAACAGGGAGCAGTGGACCGGGTGCTCGATGTTATCTTCCGCGAGACCACCAGCATCGGCGTGCGCATCCACGAAGTGGGGCGAAAAAAACTTTCCCGCGAGATACAGGAGTTCGAGATTCCTTACGGCACGGTGCGGGTCAAGATCAGCAGGCGCGGCGACGAGATCATGACTGTCACGCCGGAGTATGAGGACTGCAGGAAACTAGCTGAAGAGAAGAACGTGCCGCTAAAATCCATCATCGAAGAATCTAAAAAGGCATTCTCTCGCAAAGGCGCAAAGGGCGCCAAGGAAACCAAAACCCATGACGGAAAATGAGATCGCTAAGATCATTGTCGATCTTTGCGTCAAAATACACAAGGCTCTTGGCCCCGGGCTTTTGGAATCAGTTTATGAGGCAGCCCTTGTCCATGAACTTAAGAAGCTTGGCATATATTTCGAGCGTCAGGTAGATGTACCTGCGGTATATGACGGCGTAAAGCTCGAAATCGGGTTTAGAGCAGATCTGATTGTGGACAAAAAAGTCATTGTCGAACTGAAATCCATAGAGAACCTGGCGCCCGTTTTCAAGAAACAGCTTTTAACTTATTTAAAATTATCTCATCTGAAACTTGGCCTGCTCGTAAATTTTAACGTGGAATTAATGAAAGATGGAATAGTCCGGGTTGCCAATGGCTTATAATAGGACACAGGCTGTTGCCTTTGACCTTACTCGCGTGCGACCCATTACTGTAACACAGCATTCGTTTTAGCTTTCCCGCTTCACCCTTTGCGATTTTTTCCGTTGCCTTTGATCATCGTCTTTGTGAGAGCACTGCATTCGCTTTTTCTTTGCTTTTGCTTCACCCTTTGCGAACTTTGCGCCTTTGCGAGAGA
Organism: Nitrospirae bacterium GWC2_57_13; assembly: GCA_001805055.1. Classification (GTDB taxonomy): domain Bacteria; phylum Nitrospirota; class UBA9217; order UBA9217; family UBA9217; genus GWC2-57-13. Next base: position 12,823 of record MHDZ01000053.1, on the reverse strand, counting down.
CAGAGCTTTTTGATTTTGCTTCACACCTTTACCAGAACTCAGCTTTTCCGCTTCGCCCTTTGCGAACTTTGCGCCTTTACGAGAAACAGAGCTTTTTGATTTTGCTTCACGCTTTTACCAGAACGCAGCCTTTCGCTTCACCCTCTGCGTCTCTGCGAGAGACATGGTTTTTTTGCCTTTACGTGAGATATAATCCTTTATGAGAACTATCCGCATTGCCATGGCCCAGATCAACCCCACCGTCGGGGACCTCGCGGGCAACCGCGACCGCATCATCGACGCCCTGGGCCGCGCCACAAAGCTCCGCGCCGACATCGTCGCCTTCCCCGAGCTGGCGCTCACCGGCTATCCGCCCGAAGACCTGGTGCTGAAGCCCCAGTTCGTGAAGGACAACCTCAAAACGCTCCGGGACATCCAGCGCGCCACAAAGGGCATCACCGCTGTTGTGGGCTTCGTGGACAAGAACGACTGCATCCACAACGCGGCAGCCGTGATGCACGACGGCCGGCATGTGCACACCTACCACAAGATGCTGCTGCCGAACTACGGCGTCTTTGACGAGTACCGCTATTTCAAGCCCGGCACACGCTTCCCGGTCCTTACGATCAGGGGCGTGCACGTGGGAGTGAACGTCTGTGAAGACATCTGGTTCGCTGACGGCCCCACGCGGGTCCAGGCCCTTGCAGGCGCTGAAGTGATCGTGAACATCAACGCCTCGCCCTATCACACGGGCAAGGGAAAAGAGCGGCTCAGGATGCTCGCTGCTCGGGCCCGGGAGAACGACGTCATCATCGCCTACACCAATGCCGTAGGCGGACAGGACGAACTGGTCTTTGACGGCCAGAGCATGATCGTGGGCAAGGACGGCAGGCTGATCCTTTCGGGAAAACAGTTCGAGGAAGACCTCGTCATAGCAGACCTGCAGGTCGCGTTGTCGCGGCCCGTGACAGAAAAAAAGAAGAAGTTCTGGAGCGTCCTGGATATGAACAAGGAATTCATCGACCGCATCGCCATATCAGAGCGGCCAGCGCCGAAACGCAAGCCCCTGCCCGCTGCGCGCCGCAGCGCTCCCCTCTCTGCCTGCGAGGAGATATATACTGCCCTCGTGGTGGGAACGCGCGATTATCTGCGCAAGAACGGCTTCCGTGCCGTGGTAATCGGGCTGTCAGGCGGCGTCGACTCATCTCTCGTGGCTGCCGTGGCAGTTGAAGCGATCGGGAAGGAGAACGTGACCGGCGTGCTGATGCCTTCCCAGTACACCTCGAAGGAAAGCATCGAGGATGCAGACGCGCTCGCGCGCAACCTCGGCATCAAAACGCTCACCATCCCCATCATGCAGCCCTATGACGCCTATCTCACCATGCTGCGCAATGCTTTCGCGATGACCAAAGTCGACGTGACCGAGGAGAACCTCCAGGCGCGCATCCGGGGGAACATCCTGATGGCGCTCTCGAACAAGTTCGGATG
>MHDZ01000053.1:11057-11297 GCA_001805055.1 Nitrospirae bacterium GWC2_57_13 | reverse complement strand
GCGATATGGCAGGCGGCTTTGGCGTGATCAAGGACGTGCCCAAGACCCTGGTCTATGCCCTGGCGAAATGCGCGAACCAGCGCGCCGGACGGACGCTCATCCCGAAGCGGGTGATGACCAAAGCGCCCACGGCCGAGCTGCGGCCTGGTCAGAAGGACAGCGACTCCCTGCCCGTCTATCCCGTGCTCGACCCCATCCTGAAGGCCTACGTGGAGGACTACAAGTCCTTTGACGAGATCC
>MHDZ01000053.1:224-11037 GCA_001805055.1 Nitrospirae bacterium GWC2_57_13 | reverse complement strand
AAGACCGTGGAGCGCGTGATCCGGCTCGTGGACGCCAGCGAGTACAAGCGGCGCCAGGCCCCGCCGGGAGTCAAGATCACGCCCCGGGCCTTTGGCCGCGACCGGCGGTTCCCCATAACGAATAAATACAAAAACATTTGATCTCTCGCGGAGGCGCAGAGTACGCAGAGAAAACGGAGATGCACTTTTGCCACGGATTCACACAGATGGACACGGATCAAGGCAATGGTTGATAAGCAGGAGTGACGAAGAGAATCGGCGGTATCCGATAACGAAAAAATATATAAACATTTGATCTCTCGCAGAGACGCAGAGTACGCAGAGAATGCTTTAGCGAGGCAATGCCTCAGATGATGAAAATAAGAACGAAGTCTGTTGAACCGCGAAGGCGCGCCCCGCTCCGTTTCCGATAACATCAGACGCGGGACGAAGAGGGACGCCAAGGAAAGCTTCCAGATTTCTAAATTCAGGACTTACGATTTCCTTCGCGCTCTTGGCGCCTTTGCGGTGAAGGCTTTTCGACTGCTCCGAAACTTTGCGGCCTTTGCTTTGCGAGAGACAAAGATTTTTGCATCTGCTTCACGCCTTAACCAAAACTAAGCTTCTCGCTTCACCCTTTGCGCCCTTTGCGCCTTTGCGAGAGACAGCTTTTTTGTTCAGATTTTCTCTGCGAACTCTGCGGCTCTGCGAGAGATAATTCATTTTTCTTTTGCTTTACGCTTTTACCAGAACACTGCACTAGCTTTAATGGATTTTGCTCCACCCTTTGCGAACTTTGCGCCTTTGCGAGAGACGGCTTTTTTGTTTAGATTTTCTCTGCGCCCTCTGCGTCTCTGCGAGACACCGTATTTCGATCTTTTTGGCGAACTTTGCGAGAAACAGCTCTTCGAGTTTGGATTGAACTTTTAGCTTTGAAATTTGACATTTATGAATTCCGGCACCCTCTACATAGTCGCCACCCCCATCGGCAACCTGGAGGACATGACCCTCCGGGCGATCCGGGTGTTGAAAGAAGCGGACCTCATCGCAGCCGAGGACACGCGCCACACCAGGAAACTCCTGGACCGCTATGACATCAGCACGTCCCTCACGAGTTACCATGACCATAACAAGGAAGAGAAGGCCCCGGTGCTCGTGGCGAAGCTTCTGGAGGGAAAGAACGTGGCCCTTGTGTCCGATGCAGGCACGCCCGGCATCTCGGACCCCGGCTATTTCCTGATCAACCTTGCCATCCATCAGAATATTCCCGTTGTTCCCATCCCCGGCGCCACGGCAGCCATTGCGGCCCTCTCCATCTCCGGCCTTCCCACGGACAGCTTCGTGTTCGAAGGCTTTCTGCCCTCAAAGCAAGGGGCAAGGACAAAGCGGCTCCAGGAGATAGCAACTGAAAAGCGGACCATGATCTTTTATGAAGCTCCACACAGGATCATCAGGACCATCGAGGATATGGCCGCGGTCCTGGGAGACCGCAAGGCTGTAGTGACCCGCGAGCTGACCAAGGTGTATGAAGAAGCCATCCGCGGAACGCTCTCCGAGGTCCTTGCCCGTCTTAAAACAGGCACGACCAAGGGCGAGTTCACGATCATCATCCATGGCGCTGAGGAACATGCTGCACAGACCGACATCGACCCGCAGGAGTACCTCAGAAACCTCATGCTCCATCGGGGGCTGTCAAAAAAAGACGCAGTTGCCGTGGCGGCGAAGGAGCTGGGGCTGCCGAAGAAGGATGTGTATAAGGAGAGCTTGAAGATATAATAGCAGGAGAGAGACATGGGAAACGTTACTGCTCAGCCTCCATAACAGTTTATGGGTCGTAAAAAACAGCACTAACAACGTCGCCAATCTGCTTTTTATGGTCATCTTTGCAGTCATTAAGGTAAACCGCGATATGAAAGGAGAGCACGATCCATGCGTATGAAAGTCAGAATGAAATTAGCGGTCTTGGCCGTGGTCGGCGCGTCGGTGCTGCTGAGCGGATGCGCGGCCTTTTTCGTAACCGGATACAAAGCCTTGCCGAGCGGTCAGGGCGTCGAGGTCGAGGTGCGCAATGACAGCAACTACCGGATGGGCGTCATTCGCTTTCCCGTCGCCCGCGATTGCTCGGGTGGCATGTCGGACATGACGCCCGACTCGGAGATCAAGCCGAAAACCACGGTGACAACGTGGGTTCCGGCGGGGCAGGCCATTGCCTTTCATGTGTGGGCTAATCGCCAAGAGGGTCAGATAACCAGTTTCTGCACATTGTATGGCGAGTTTGCGCCCGAGGCCGGTCAGCGCTACGTGCTGACCTTCGTCGAGCCTACGCGGTTCTGCACGTTCCACATGCAGCGACGGGACCAGGGAGGTTCCAAGCTGGTGTTCGATCCAACCTTTAAATTCCGGAAGCGGCGCGACGACACGTTTTGGAACACCTCACCGCGATGCTACCCCGAAGGTAAGTAAAAAGGATAGCTATTGGGAATTGTGCTACTCCGCTTACATGAGGCTTGAGGTGGAGTAAAAGCAACCTCTGCAACAAGTCCCCAAACGGCAATCAGGAACCTGATGCTCCATCGGGGCTTATCGAACAAGGACGCGGTTGAGGCAGCTGCGAAGGAGCTGGGGCTGCCGAAAAAGGATGTGTATATAAGGAAAGCTTGAAGATATAGTCTGCAGACGCAGATTAGACTCTGAACACACAATGAACTGGCGGACGATCGCACCCATTCAGCGCCGTTGACATCGTCCTGAATCATGCATATAGTACTAAATATAAGTTCTCTTGACCGACCCCGACAAGACAGGAACCCGCATGTCCGATAAAGAAGCTACAGCCCGTATCAAGATAAACAAGCTGCTCGAAGCGGCCGGCTGGCGCGTCTTTCCGGAAGGGAGTATGCCCGCCAACATCCGCCTTGAGCCCAGCGTGGCGATCAAACAAGCCGATCTGGACGCGCTTGGTGCGAACTTCGAGAAGACGAAAAAGGGCTTTATTGATTTTCTGCTGCTGGACACCAGAAGCTTTCCGCTCCTCGTCCTTGAGGCCAAAGCCGAGGACAAAAGCCCGCTCATCGGCAAGGAGCAGGCCCGCAGATACGCCAAGTCCCAGAACTGCCGGTTCGTGATCCTGTCGAACGGCAACCTCCACTACTTCTGGGACCTGGAGCGGGGCAATCCCTACGTCATTACATCCTTTCCTACGCCAGACTCGGTGCTCGGCTACCAGCAGGTCACACCCAACCCACACCGCCTCGTCGAGGACCAGGTCAACGACGACTACATCGTGCTTACCCAGCGCCCGAATTATCAGTCCGAAGCGGCGTGGAAGAACGAATCTGAGCGTCCCGGCTATATTCAGGCCAACAAACTGCGGTTCCTGCGGCCCTATCAGTTGAAGGCCATTCACGCATTGCAAAGGGCCGTGAAGGACGGCAAAGACCGTTTCCTCTTCGAGATGGCCACCGGCACCGGCAAGACGTTGACCGCCGCCGCCGTAATCAAGCTCTTCCGCCGTTCCGGCAATGCCCGGCGCGTGCTGTTTCTGGTAGATCGTCTCGAACTGGAGGACCAGGCTAAGAAGGCCTTTGCGGCGCTGCTGTCCGCCGACTTTCCGACGGTGATTTACAAGGAGAACCGCGACGACTGGCAGCGGGCGGAAATCGTAGTCACCACGGTGCAGTCGCTGCTCGTGAGCAACAAGTACCAGCGGCTATTCTCGCCGACCGATTTCGATCTGGTCATCTCCGACGAAGCCCACCGCTCTATAGGCGGCAATGCCCGCGCTGTGTTCGATTACTTCATCGGCTATAAGCTCGGTCTTACCGCCACACCGCGCGATTACCTTAAGCGGTTCGATAAGAATAATCCCGGCACGCGGGACCCGCGAGAAGCCGAGCGCCGACTGTTGCTGGACACCTACCGCACCTTCGGCTGCGAGAACAGCCAGCCCACCTATCGCTACACGCTGCTCGACGGCGTGAAGGACGGCTTCCTGGTCAACCCCACGGTGGTGGATGCTCGGACGGAGATCACTACTGAACTGCTTTCCGAAGAGGGCTTCGTCGTTACCTTCACCGATGACACTGGAGAAGACCAGGAGGAATCTTACAAACAGCGCGAGTTTGAGAAGCGTTTCTTTGCCAAAGCGACCAACCAGCTCTTCTGTAAAACATTTCTCGAAAACGCCCTTCGCGACCCTATCAGCGGAGAGATCGGCAAGTCCATTATCTTCGCAGTCAGCCAGAACCACGCCGCAAAGCTGGCGCAGATTCTCAATGAGATGGCTGACCGCATGTTCCCCGGCAAGTATCAATCCGACTTCGCCGTGCAGGTCACCTCACAGATTTCCGATGCCCAGCAGTTCACCATCAATTTCAGCAACAACAACCTGCTCGGCGCGGCCAACTTCCTGCCCGCTTACAAGACCAGCAAGGCCCGCGTCTGCGTGACCGTCGGCATGATGACCACCGGATACGATTGCACCGACATCCTGAATCTCGGCCTCTTTCGGCCTATCTTCTCGCCTACGGACTTTATCCAGATCAAGGGGCGCGGCACGCGCAAGCACAACTTCCTCGAACAGCTCTTCGACGACAGCCTCAAGGACGGCGTGAAGCAGCCGCAGAAAACCGCCTTCAAGCTCTTCGACTTCTTCGCTAACTGCGAGTACTTCGAAGAGGAATACGACTACGACGAGGTGATTGAACTCCCCCGGCCCCAGGGCAAGGGGCGCGAGGGACCGGGGGGCGAAGGTCCGGTAGTGGTAGGCGGCGCCTACGAACACCTTGGGGCGGACATCCTCTCTTCAATCAAAGAGGAGACCATCGGCTACGAGGGCATGAAGATCGACCGCATGTTCTTCGAGAAATTCGAGGACACCGTGCGTGAAAACGAGACCATCGTAAAAGCCGTAGAGACAGGGCAGTGGGACCGCGTCATCGACTACGTGAATCGCGAGGTTTTCGACAAACCCGAGGAGTACTATACCCTCGACAAGCTGCGCAAAGCCGCCGCCGTGGACCGCCGTCTGACCCTGCGGGAGATCCTGGAGAAGATCTTCGGCCTTATCCCGCGCTTCAAGTCCAAGGATGAGCTGCTTGAAGAGGAGTTCGCCAAGTTCGTTGCCGATGCCAAGCCCGAAGAGGCCGCCGCCATCCCGGCCATCAAGACCTTCTTCAAGGCCTATGTCACGAGCGATCAGGTGCGCCACATCATCGAGAGCCGTCACTTCACCGATCTGGCAACCAACCCGGTCTTTTCCACCAGCGACTTCCGCGCTGTGCCGAAAAAGTACCGCACGCTTATCCCTGAATACATCAAGGACTACGTGCCTCTGAACCAGTTTGCTGCATAGGCGAGGATACATGAGCAAAACCAGGAAAACGACCATCGAGGTACAGGGCGCCGCTATCACCGTGCTATCGCAGAAGGCACAGGATTTCATCTGCCTCACGGACATCGCACGTGTCAAGAACGCGGACCGCTCCGACGACCTTGTACGCAACTGGCTCAGAAACCGCAACACAGTAGAATTTCTTGGTATTTGGGAGCAGCTCAACAACCCTGATTTTAATTCCGTCGAATTCGACGGAATTAAAATGCAGGCCGGGTTGAACAGCTTCGCCCTGACCCCGAAACAATGGATAGAGAATACAAAAGCCATCGGCATTGTTTCCCACGCCGGACGTTATGGCGGCACCTACGCACACAAGGACATCGCCTTCGAATTCGCCTCCTGGATATCGGTCGAGTTCAAACTCTACCTAATCAAGGAGTTCCAGCGCCTCAAGGAGGATGAAAACAACCGTCTGTCGCTCGCCTGGGACCTGAATCGTACCCTTTCCAAGCTCAACTATCACATCCACACCGACGCCGTCAAAGCGCACCTGATTCCTGCGGCAGTTACGCCCTCGCAGGCCTCCATAACCTACGCCAGCGAGGCGGATATCCTCAATGTCGCCCTCTTCGGACAGACGGCCAAACAGTGGCGGGACGCCAACCCCGGACTGGAAGGCAACATGCGCGAGTACGCCACCGTCGAACAACTGCTGGTGCTGGCCAATATCGAAGGGATGAACGCTGAACTCATTCACATGGGGCTGTCACAAGGTGAGCGTCTCAAACGCCTTAATGGAATTGCTATCCGCCAGATGCAGGTGCTCACCTCTGCATCGGCAATCAAGAAACTCAAGGAATGAGATTAAATGTGGCGAATCCGCCATAATTAAAAGCCGGAGAAGATCGAACGGTATATAAACCACGGAACACACGGAGTACACGGAAATGACAGAATTGCTATTCGAAGAGGAGAGTTATCGAATAAGAGGGGCTGTCTTCGAGGTGTATCGGGAAATGGGGTGCGGATTTTTGGAGCCGGTTTATCAGGAGTGCCTGGAGAAGGAGCTGTATCATAGTAAGGTACCTTTTGTTCCCCAGCGAGAATTGATCCTGCATTACAAGGGCGACCGGTTGAATCAAACCTATAAACCCGACTTCATCTGCTTCGACTGTATTATCGTAGAGATCAAGGCGGTCAAGGAACTGGCCAATGAGCATCGCGCTCAAGTTTATAACTACCTGAAAGCGACCAGGATGAAATTAGGATTTCTGGTCAATTTTGGTCATTACCCGAAGGTAGAGATCGAAAGAATCGTTTTGTAAAATATTTCAACCACGGAATACACGCACCACACGGAAAAACTAAAGCCCGTGTATGACCCTTCCGTGCATTCAGTGTGTTCCGTGGTAATAAAAACTGGTCACTTTTGGTCATTACCCGAAGGTAGAGATCGAAAGAATCGTTTTGTAAAATATTTCAACCACGGAATACACGGACCACACGGAAAAACTAAAGCCCGTGTATGACCCTTCCGTGTATTCAGTGTGTTCCGTGGTAATAAAAAAAGGAGATTCATGCTCGACACCGACACCAAACGCCGCATCGACACCGCCCGCGACATCCTCGTCGGCAAAGTCCCCGACCCCAAGAGTCAGGTCGAGCAGATCACCATTGCCCTGATCTACAAGTTTATGGACGACATGGATGCCGAAAGCGAGGAGTTCGGCGGCAAGCGCAAGTTTTTCGCCAAGGAGTTTGCCCGCTACGGCTGGGCGAAACTTATGCGCTCCGGCCTGGGCGGTCACGAGACCCTGAACCTTTACGCCGAAGCCATCGCAAAGATGCCAGAGAATCCCGGCATTCCGCTGCTCTTCCGTGAGATCTTCAAAAACGCATATCTGCCTTACCGCGACCCGGAAACGCTCAAGATGTTTCTAAAAGTAATCGACGAATTCACCTACGACCACAGCGAACGCCTCGGCGACGCTTACGAATACCTGCTCTCCGTGCTCGGTTCACAAGGCAATGCCGGTCAGTTCCGCACCCCGCGCCACATTATAGATTTTATTGTTAAAATCATCGACCCGAAGAAGACCGAGACAGTGCTCGATCCAGCCTGCGGCTCCGCCGGGTTTTTGATCTCGTCATATAAGCATATTCTCAAGGCAAATACCGATGACAAGGGCAGCAGCACCCTGACTCCGGACGACAAAGGCCGTCTTGCGCAGAACTTCAAAGGCTATGACATTGATCCTCTCATGTTGCGCCTGTCTATGGTGAACATGTATCTGCACGGCTTCGCCGACCCGCACATCGCCGAGTACGACACGCTCACCAGCCAGGATCGCTGGAACGAGTATGCCGACGTAATCCTCGCCAATCCGCCATTCATGTCACCGAAGGGAGGCATCAAGCCCCACAACCGCTTCTCGGTGCAATCAAAGCGGAGTGAAGTGCTGTTCGTGGACTACATGGCCGAGCATCTCACGCCCAATGGCCGCGCAGGAATCATCGTGCCAGAAGGCATCATCTTCCAGAGCCAGACCGCGTACAAACAACTTCGCAAGATGCTTGTGGAGGAATACCTCGTTGCCGTAGTCTCGCTCCCAGCGGGCGTGTTCCAGCCCTACTCCGGCGTCAAGACCTCGATCCTGATCCTCGACAAATCGCTGGCGAAGAAAGCCAATACTATCGCGTTCTTCAAGATCGAAAACGATGGCTTCGGCCTCGGCGCGCAGCGGCGGGCTATCGAGAAAAACAACTTGCCGGAAACAGCCAGAATATTGAAAGAATGGTTGAACCACGGAATACACGGAACACACGGAAAAGAGAAAACCGAAACCGATTCTGTATCTTCTTCCGTGTATTCCGTGGTTAGTAATGGTTTGTTTGTACCGAAAGAAAAGATCGCTGCGAATGGCGACTACAACCTGAGCGGGGAGCGGTATCGGGAGGGCAGTGTTACTGCCTCATCATGGCCGTTCGTTCCAGTGGGAGATGTCTTCCGAAAAGTAGAGCTAACCGTGCTTCCAGAATCGCTCGACGGCCCGGTCACTTATCTCGGCCTTGAAAACATCAAACAGAACACTGGCGAGATTGAAGGAAACGTCGTCACGGAGAAACCTGCTGACATTAAAAGCGTGAAGAATGTTTTCAAACCGCGCGACATTCTCTACGGAAAGCTCCGGCCCAATCTGAACAAGGTCTGGCTCGCAGACCGCAAAGGCATCTGTTCAACCGACATCTTCGTCATCGAGGCGACCGAAGGAACGACAGACCCAGCACTCTACGCCTACCTGTTCCGAAGCGCACGATTCAACGACGCCGTCATGGGGCAACTCAAAGGCGCGCAGCTTCCGCGCATCGGATGGACATCGTTCGCCGAACTCCAAATCCCCCTGCCGCCGCTGGAAGTGCAAAAGGAGATCGTGGCGGAGATCGAGGGCTACCAGAAAGTGATCAACGGCGCCCGCGCCGTCCTCGACCACTACCGCCCCCACATCCACATCCACCCCGACTGGCCGATTCCCACTTTTGAAGATGCACCTTTACAGATCATCGACGGTGACCGGGGAACGAACTACCCGAGCAAAGAAGACTTTTCCCCTTCGGGCCATTGCCTCTTCCTGAACACAAAGAACGTTCGATCCGATGGCTTCAAGTTCGATGAATTGGAGTTCATCAGTGCAGAGAAAGACAATGCCTTACGGAAAGGAAAACTTGAGCGTGGCGACGTAATTCTCACAACACGCGGGACCATAGGAAACACCGGCCTGTATGACGCCTCAGTGGAGTTTGATCACGTCCGCATTAACTCTGGCATGCTCATATTCCGACCAGATGCGGCCAAGCTGATGAGCAGCTATCTCTTCCACTTCTTTCAGTCTGAAAACTTCCGAGCACAAAGGGAGGCGATCGTTTCAGGTGCTGCCCAACCGCAGCTTCCGATTCGAAGTCTAAACGAGGCGACAATCCCCCTCCCACCTCTCGCCACGCAGCAAGCCATCGTCGCCGAGATCGAGGCCGAGCAGGCGCTGGTGCGGGCCAACCGAGAGCTGATTGAGCGGTTTGAGAAGAAGATTCAGGCCACCCTTGCCCGCGTCTGGGGCGAGGACGAGCCGCCACGAAAAGAAGCGTTCCGCGCAGCCTTGACCAAAGTAAACAAGGCTCACGGAAAGGCACTGAGTAAATTGGCCAAGCGTTAGAATCGCGAGGTATTGCCATGTCCTTCGTCTACTTCTCCTCCGCCCGCTCAGATGGGACTTGCGCTCGAAATAGCTTAACTTCGAGAAAATGTTACATTATATGTGACAAAGATAGGCTGCAGGGACTATGAACGGCTCACAAAATATAAGAAGAATTCAGGGCCTGTCGAAAAAGGAAGCTGTTGCCGTGGCGGCGAAGGAGCTGGGGCTGCCGAAGAAGGATGTGTATAAGGAGAGCCTGAAGATATACCATACAGACGATTACACCTGCATTGGCGTTGCTTACTTCCTGAAGCTGTTGTAGTTGTCGTGCTTCGCAACACAGCAAGAATCAACCTGCAATCCGCAATGCATACTCAGAAACTTCATCGCCGTTATTATTGACATCTTATTTGATCGGGCATATAGTCATTCTGACCATCAACAGCACTGGCATAATCATTGCTAAACTAGATAACACCGCAAATTCGGTATTATCCAGGGGGGCTCGCCAATACCGGATTTTCGGACTTAACGAGGGGGCTAGTCATCCCCTGGTTGAAAAGGAGGCTTGGCAATGAAAACTGTTTTTGAGTTGAGCGGCTTGAAAAGGCTACGAATGACACAAAACAGACTTATTGTTGCTGCCCTCTTGCTCCTATTCACATTGTTTTCATCATCTTGTGTAACTACGCAGAGCGTCATGCAGTCTTGGGTCGGGAAGCCTGCTTCAGAGCTAATCTCCAATTGGGGCTCCCCAGACTCCGTTTCTCGACTTGATGATGGTCGCACGGTCTACACATGGGTTACAATTAGCGGCGACCAGTCAGGCGTCCACCAGTGTCGCCAGTCCTACACGGCCTCAGCGGAAGGAATCATTGAGCGCTGGTCGTTTAATAATTGCCCACGCTTACAACGCAAATGGTAATTGGAAAATCGGCTGATTTTATCCATTTGCCCTGATAACATCCTTAATGGTGGGAATATCGGCAACAATTATCCACTTGGTCTCCTGTGAGTATGTCGAAAACTAACTTCGATTTCATATGATGAAACATCTCAAAACGACATTCTGCGATTTACGCGAGCTTTTTGAGGTCAAAATATCGGTGAAATATATTGCCGAGCCGATAGCTTCATTCGACATGGAGGCCCGATCATCTGACGTTCGCGCATTCATGAAAGATCAAGTTTACGATGTTATAGGGGTGAGGCGCAATGGACTTGTAGTGGGCTATGCTAAAGAGGCGGATCTCATGGACGGCACTCTGGCTGACCATTTGGTTGAGTTCCTACCATATGACCTTGTGGA
>MHDZ01000053.1:0-215 GCA_001805055.1 Nitrospirae bacterium GWC2_57_13 | reverse complement strand
TCCGCTTATCGATGTCTTTATGGCGATACGTCATTCTCCGCAGCTCTTTATTCAAGTGTTGGGTCGTGTCGGTGGAATAGTAACGCGCGGTGATTTACAGAAGACACCTGTCAGAATGTGGCTTTTCGGATTGATTTCCCTGATTGAGATGCAACTCTTAAGGATTATATGTGCGCGCTATCCTAACGGCTCTTGGCAAAAAATCTTATCTCCAG
>MHDZ01000052.1 GCA_001805055.1 Nitrospirae bacterium GWC2_57_13 | reverse complement strand
GTCTTGCCGTGGTCAACGTGGCCGATGGTGCCCACGTTCACGTGCGGTTTTGTCCTCTCAAATTTCGCCTTAGCCATCTCTCCCCGCCTCCTGTTGAAATGTCCACTGATATCCTGAGCTGTACTGCGCCCTTTGCAGCGACTGCTGGAGCCCATGAGCGGGATTGAACCGCTGACCTCATCCTTACCAAGGATGTGCTCTACCAACTGAGCTACATGGGCGTCTTGAACCGCTCAAACCGTTTAAACGGTTTAAGCGGTTTAAACGGTTATTGGAGCGGGAAACGGGATTCGAACCCGCGACCCCAAGCTTGGAAGGCTTGCGCTCTAGCCAGCTGAGCTATTCCCGCATAGTGCCGGACATTTCAAATTTTCCATTTCAAATTTGAAATTTCAACTTGTCGGTTACTGGTGGGGAGGGGAGGATTTGAACCTCCGTAGGCTGACGCCGACAGATTTACAGTCTGTTCCCTTTGACCGCTCGGGAACCTCCCCCTGACCTGACTGACTACGAAATAACAACTTGCAACTGACAACGGCATTTTCCCTTGAAAAACAAGGTCGATGCACTTCTGTCGCGAACCTGCAGCAGATCGTTCGTTGGCAGTTGAAAGCTTGTTCCTGGAGCCACCGGAGGGAATCGAACCCACGACAGGCTGATTACAAATCAGCTACTCTACCAACTGAGTTACGGTGGCGCACATGATCTGGGCGCACCACTCCTGCCCGCTTTTGGAAAGTTCGTATATTATCCTAATCAGATGCCCCCTGTCAACTAGAAAATCCCAAACGAGCCCAAAAGAGCTTTGGATATTAATAGATTGCCGGGGAGTGTCGGGGTGTTTTTGAGGATCGTTGACGAAGCGCTTCATAGAGCATGACGCCTGCAACCACTGAAACATTCAGGGAACTCACCTGGCCCCGCAGGGGAAGGGACACGACATGATCGCATGTTTCCCGCACCAGTCTCCGCACGCCCCGGTCCTCGCCGCCCAGCACGATGACCGTGGGACCGGCGAGGTCCACGTCCCAGAACAGGCGGCCACCCTCCGCATCGGCGCCGACGACCCACAAGCCGGCCTTTTTCAGCTCCTCGAGGGCGGAAACGATGTTCACCACCTTCACGACAGGCACATACTCGAGCGCCCCTGCCGCGGACTTGGCCACCGCCTCGGTCAGGCCGGCGGCCCGCCGCTCAGGGATGATCACGCCATGGACGCCGGCGGTCTCTGCCGTGCGCAGGATGGCGCCCAGATTACGCGGATCTTCTACCCCGTCAAGGACAAGATAGAGCCCGGCCTCGCTCTTTTGGGCCGGGATCGCGAGGATATCATCGAGGGAAGCATATCCCCGGGCAGCGGCAAAGGCGATCACTCCCTGGTGCACGGCACCCGGCGCTTCCCGGTCCAGGGCGGACCGCGCAGTTGTCCGGACCTCGACACCCGCCTTCCGGGCGAGATCAACGATGGCCTGGAGGCTACGGTCCTTTTTCCGTTCCTGTGCGATCAGCAGGCGCTGGATCGGACGACCGGCCCGGAGCGCCTCAAGGACAGGATTGATGCCGAAGAGTTTGTCAGATGGCATAACGGGGTAACTTCCAAAGTTCAAACAACAAATCCCAGGGAATGTTGAAATACAAAATTTTCGCACCTACTCGGGTCAAAACCTTATAACCACGGGTCGCGCGAATGCGACACACGGATGAATACGGGTTACTACCAAAAACTTATTTTGACCTATTTCCTAAAACGCTTTCCGTGTGTCCGACATATCGGACCTGTGGTTACTTATAGGCCTGGGCAGTTACACATTTTCAATTATCCACCCTGTTCAGAATTTCGCGCTTCGAATTTATTTCGGAATTTGGTTCTTGGGATTTGAAATTTGCCGTGCTTACTTGGGCTTCCAGACTGTCCCGCCGGGCCTGTCGAAGACCTCAACGCCTGCGGCGTCGAGGAGTTGCCGGACCCGGTCCGCCTCGGCCCAGTCCTTGCCCGCCCTCGCCTCGTTCCGGAGGTGAATATACTCCTCGATCTTCTCGAGGGAGAGGGTGACCCTGCTCTCGGCGCGCCGGCCTTCTTCGAACCATTCACCGGGCTCGCGCAGGAACAGGCCGAGCGTGCGGCCCACGTCGTCGAAGGACGTCTGGGCGGCCCGAAGAATGATCTGCGCCGCATCCTCGCCCTTCTGGCCAGCCTCGGCCAGGAATTTGTTCACGTCCCTGACCAGGTCGTAGATCAGGCCGATAGCAAAAGCAGTGTTAAAATCGTCATCCATTGCCTCTTCGAAGGCCTTGGGAAGTTTCAGGATCTTTTCATACAACGGACGGTCCACGGACTCGACCACCTTATCGGGCTGCGCGGTCGTTGCCGATTTTCCTTTCAGATATTCGGCGATGCCTTCCTTCATGGTATAGAACCGGTCGAGCCCGGCACGCCCGTCCTTCAGGTTCCCGTCGGAAAAATCTATGGGGCTGCGGTAGTGGGTGGACAGCAGAAAGAGGCGAACGATCTCGCCGTCGTACTTGTCCAGGATCTCGCGGATGGTGAAAAAGTTTCCGAGGGACTTGGACATCTTCTCCTGGTTGATGTTCACGAAGCCGTTATGGAGCCAGTAGTTCACAAAGGGTCTGCCGGAAAAGGCCTCGCTCTGGGCGATCTCGTTCTCGTGGTGCGGAAAGATCAGGTCCTTGCCGCCGCCGTGGATGTCGAAGGTCTCGCCCAGGTGCTTGAAGGACATGGCAGAACACTCGATATGCCACCCGGGCCTGCCGGGCCCCCAGGGGCTGCTCCAGGCCGGCTCACCTGGTTTTGAGGCTTTCCACAGCGCGAAATCGAGGGGGTCGTCCTTGCGCTCGTCCACCTCAACACGGGCGCCTGCCTTCAGGTCCTCGATGTTGCGCTTCGAAAGCTTCCCGTAGCCGGAAAAGCTCGCAACGCGGAAATACACGTCGCCGTCCACGGTATAGGCATGGCCCTTCTCGATCAGACCCTTGATGACAGCGACCATCTCCGGAATGTGCTCCGTGGCTTTCGGCTCGATATCGGCCCGTGCCACGCCGAGGCGACCCATATCCTCGTTGTAGGCGTCGATATATTTTTTGGCAACGGCTTCAGCGGTGATGCCTTCCTGCTTCGCGCGGTTGATGATCTTGTCATCCACGTCCGTGAAGTTCCTGACGTAGGTCACCGCAAAACCCTTGCGGATAAAATATCGCCTGATGAGGTCAAAGACCACGGCGCCGCGCGCATGGCCCAGATGGGAATGATCGTAGACCGTCACGCCGCAGGCGTAGATGCTCACCCGGCCGGGCTGCACAGGCACAAACTCCTCTTTTTTGGCCGAGAGCGTGTTGTAGAGCTTGATCATAGACGGAATATCCTTGTAGGAAATAGAATTGTAGCCTCGTGAATTTTTGATTCTATATGGGAAAAGCACGGCTTGTCAAGAAGTTTTACTGTTACCGTACGCTGGAGGCATGGCAGGTAAGAACTACGAAGAAACGAAGGAGTCGATCCATGGGTAAAAATCTCTTCTCTATGCTATTGTGTCCTTTCCCTTACCGTGCTTCACGATCCTGCGGCAGATATCCAGGCCGATACCGGCCCCCTCCTTTTCACGGGCCAGGATGTCCGATGCCTCATGCGCCGGCAGTGGCGGGCTTATGAGGTAGCCTTGTATCGTGTGACACCCCTGTTCATAGAGAAATGCCAGCTGCTGTTCCGTCTCCACGCCTTCGGCAATAACCGTTAAATTCAAATTGCGGCCCATTGCTATGATTGCCTTGGTAATCGCCGCATCGTCCGGATCGGTCGTGATGTCCATCACAAAGGAACGGTCTATCTTTATGGCATAGATCGGAAGCCGCTTCAAATTACCCAGAGAAGAGTAACCCGTGCCGAAATCATCCATTGCCAGTCGCAGTCCCTGGGCCGTTAATTGATGCAGCATGGCGCTGGAGACCGCCGGCTCATGCATGATAGCGCTCTCGGTGATCTCTAATACGAGATGCCTGGGCTCGAGGCCTGATGTTTCCACGGCCGCTGTTATCGCCTGCATCAGGTCACGCTGCCTGAATTGCCGGTTCGAGAGGTTAACCGATACCGGTATCGGAGTAAGCCCGGCTGCCTGCCAGGCTTTGTTCTGTGCACAGGCCGTCTGCAACACCCATGCACCGATGGGAATGATCAGGCCCGTCTCTTCCGCCATCGGAATGAATTCCGCCGGAGAGACCATTCCTCTGCCGGGATGCTGCCAGCGAATCAGCGCCTCCATGCCCACGATCCCCCCGGTGCGAACGTCGATTTGCGGCTGGTAGTAGAGCAGAAACTCCTTGCGTTCCAAGGCTCTGCGCAGATCATTCTCGAACTCGAGCTTTTCCAGGGACGTGGCGTTCATGGAATGCTTATAGAACTGGTAATTGTTCTTTCCCTGCTCTTTTGCGTGATACATCGCCGCATCGGCGTTCTTGAGCAGGCTCTCGAGGTCCTTTCCGTCGACCTCATAGATGGCGATCCCGATGCTGACGGTGATGAACACCTCGTGGCCGTCGAGCAGAAACGGCTGGGAGAGCCTGTCAAGAAAGCGCTGCGCCACTTTCGCGGCATCCTCCGGTTCACGAACTTCACTCAGCAGGACGGTAAACTCATCTCCGCCCTGCCGGGCGACGGTAATATTCAGGATATCCGTGTGTTGGCGCGCAACAGAGTCGCTGTCGCGCACGCATTCCTTGAGGCGGTCGGCAACGGCCTTCAGCAATAAATCGCCGACGCGGTGGCCGAACGTATCGTTGATCCGCTTGAAGTTATCGAGATCGAGGAACATCATGGCCGACATTCGCTCGTAGCGTTCAGCGTGAATGATGGCCTGGTTCAGCCGATCCTGAAACAGGAGGCGGTTCGGCAGACTGGTCAAGCTGTCGTAATAGGCCATGTGCAGGATCTGCGCTTCGGCCCGCTTTTTTTCGATCGCGTACCGAATGGAACGCTCGAGCAGATAGGCGTTGATCTCGCTCTTGACCAGGTAATCGGCGGCCCCCGCTTTCATCGCCTCCATGTCCACGTCGTGATCACCCTGGCCGGTCAGCAGGATCATCGGCGCCTTGCAGCCGCTTGCGAGCGATTCTCTCATGAGTTCAAGTCCTGAACGCGCGCCGAGGCGGTAGTCGAGAAGATATACATCGTGGCTGTTCCGCCCGATGGCCGCGATCGCCTCGTCAAAGGTCGAGACCCAGTCCATCGCTACCTGCCTTCCTTTTACTTCGGCGAGCAGGTCCCTCGTTATAATATAATCGTCCTCGTCGTCGTCGACGAGCAGCACTCTCAACCGTTGGTCGTCCACCTCAGGCCCCTTTTTCCACGCTCGGCAGCTCGACAATTTCGAACCAGTACCGCGCCAAACCCTTCATGATCTCGACGAGCCTCTCGAAGGACACCGGCTTGGTGATGAACGAGTTTACGCCCAGATCATAGGTCCGGAAAATATCCTCTTCCGCCTTCGACGTCGTCAGGACCACGATGGGAATGCGCCGCAGGTCCGGATCGCCCTTGATCTCCTTGAGCGCTTCACGGCCGTCCTTCTTTGGCATATTCAGGTCCAGCAGGATCAGGCCCGGCCGGGGCGCATTCTTGGCATCGGCATAGTTGCCGCGGTGGTATAAATAATCCATCAATTCCTCGCCGTCCTCGACAAAGCGGATCGCATTGACCAAGCGGGCCTCTTCCAGGGCCTCCTTCGCCATCATGCGGTCGTCCTCGTCGTCATCGGCCATCAGGATCACAATTCGTTTTCCGTGCTTATCCATAGTTCTCCCTCCGGCTGTCTCATAGGCAATAGTACCATAAAAGCAGTACCCTGTCCCGGAATGCTCTTTACGGTAATAGTCCCGCCGTGAAGCTCGACCACCTTACGACAAACAGCAAGCCCGATCCCTGTTCCCCGATATTCACTTCTGCCGTGGAGACGCTGAAATACGCCGAAAACGCGATCGGCATATTTCTCATCAAATCCCACGCCGTTGTCTGCTATCGTGATTTGACAGAAACCGCCATTCCCGCTGTCTCCATTCGCTTCTCCCTCGTTGTCCCTTATGAATTCACTGTGGATCTTTACGATTGGCGCATCATCCTTGCGATGAAATTTTACGGCATTGTCGATAAGATTCTGGAACAATTGGCGCATCTGGGGCGGATCGCCGTCAATGGTCGGCAGCGCGCCCACATCCACCCGCCCGTTGGCCTGTGTTATTCTCACTTCCAGATCGGATATCGCGTCTTGCACTACGGCGTTCAGGTCGACAGGCATAAAGGCCTGCGCCCTGGTCGTAACTCTCGTAAACGTCAGCAAATCGTTAATCAGCACCTGCATCCCCCCGGCTGCATTCTGCATGCGTTCCAGATAATCCCGACCCTTGTCCCCGATTTGTTTACCGTATTTTGTTTTCACCTGGTCTCCAAACGCCATAACCTTGCGCAGCGGCTCTTGCAGGTCATGAGATGCGACAAGGAGAAAATTCTTCAGTTCATTGTTGGTCTGTTCCAGTTTTGCAGCAGACACCCGCAATCTGTTCTCTGCCCGCTTGCGCTCCGCGAGTTCCGCTTCACGGTGCTGGCGACGAAGTTCGAGCTCAGCATCGCGCTGTTGAATCAGCGCCAGCATGTCATTGAACCCGTCGATAAGCTGGCCTATTTCATCGTCGCTCCGTTGTCTGGCCCTGAGTCCGTATTCCTTGTTTTCGGAGACCCTTCTCATGGTGCTCGCAAGGTCCAGGATCGGACCGGAAATGGGCCGGAGCATCATTCCCGAGAGAAGAAACGCGACGCCGAGAGCGAAGACGGTGATGATGAGCACCAAAACGAAGAACCAGTTCAAACGCGCAAATATTTCCCTGAGGTCCGACTGAAGCACGACGATGCCGATCACCTGGTTGTCGAGCATGATCCGTTCGACTACTTCCAGGTCCCGGTCCCACTTCCCCACACCCTTTATGTCTTGTTCAATCTCAGCAAGAAAGGCCATATTTCCCTTCAACTGTTGCGGCTTGTCCCCTGCGGTAAACGTTCGTCGCTCTGCGTTCGCTGCCACAGGAACATACTCCGCAAATAACTCGCCATCCGGCGTAAGAAGGTAGGCCCCCAAAAGGTTCGGCCTGGCGGCAAGACCGGCCAGGGTGGCTTCAGTGGATTTTTTGTCTCCGAATATAATGGCCGCCGTCGTGTTCAGCCCGATAATATTGGCAAGGATCTGCAGTTCCCGGCGGATCGCCTGTCGGAACATCAGGGCTTCATTGACCACGAAGGCCAGGGTCACGAGGATCAGTACGATCCCGATGACTGCCATCATGGCCGCGGTCAGCTTGCCCTTAATGGACCTGATATAAAGAACTCGTGCAACCATGAAATACCTATCTCCTCAATATACGGTCCGGGCCAGTTTCAGGAGCTGGGAGCTGATCTGCAGCCCCGCACGTTTCGCGGAATTTTCATTGATTTCGAAGCCCACTTTGTTCCGCTCCATGATAAACCCGATCATCCCGCCGCGTCGTGCAAAGCGCTCCATGTCACCCGCCACAAGCGTTGCATGACCTTTCAGTGCCTGAAGTATATCGTCAAGGCGGCCCTCTTCAGTCGGACTGATGAACAGGACATGGCAGGCGCCCACATCAACGGGACCTTTCATGCGCTTCACCGCGATCTTTCGGTTCTTTACGGTCTTGGCCTGCAAAGCGTCCAGCACCGGACCAAACAGATCATCGCCGATAACGCAGTGGGTAATCGGTATGATACCAGTATTGATCGTAGTACAGCCGGCCCAGCAGCTCCATGCTTGTACCGGCGCTCTTCTTATACGTAACGTCCAGGAAGGCCCGGCTGTCCACGGCCTCAAAACGAGGATCATTAAACCCCGCGTATAAAAATGACGCCGTGGGGATCTTTTTCGTCCGTTCCACGTAAGCGCCCTCGAACGTAAAATGCTCCGTGGAATACTTCATAAAGGCGCTTTGCCGTTCTTCCTTGTCAAGATTCTCGGCAATGCCGTTGTTCGCCGCCCGGCTGTCCGCAGAAGGATTAGCGGGATCAAACTCCGGGAAATACAAGTGCTTATTGCCTTCCGAGCTCATGGCCGAGCCCGAGATCAACACTTTATCGCCGTTCTTCAGACGTTTCCCGAAGCTTGCGCTGCCTGTATAGGTCCCACGGTTTCCCGCGGACGCGGACATCTCCGTGCCCTGAATATCCGGCCCCTGCTTCGTGATGACGCTGATCACCGCGAAAAAAGCGTTGTCCCCGTACAGCGATGAGCTCGGCCCGCGAATGATCTCGACCCGGTCCACAAGGTCCATGTCGAGTATGAACTCCTTTGCGACATAAACCGAATCGTACGTAATCTCGTTCATCCGGTGTCCGTCCACCAGCACCAGAACGCGGCTGTTCCAGTCGCCGGTGCGGCCGAAGCCCCGCACGATGACATATGAATACGACCGATCATTGGTCACGATGAATCCTCGCACGCTCCTGAGCACGTCGGCCAGCGTGCGGTAACCGTATTTCCTGATCTCATCAGCAGTAATTATAGTCACGGAGGAGGGCGCTTCTGAAATCTTCTGGTCGAACTTCGATGCCGAGTTCACGGTCACGTTCATGAGATCTTGGAGGCTCAGCTCCGTAAGATCTCCCGAGGGAGGCCGGGCTTCCTCGCTTCCCGATGCCCATGCAAAGGCCGCCATTGACATGAGTACAAACACACTGATTGCCGACGTTATCACGCCTGATGTCATCTTCCGCATAATCTGTCTCCCTCTCTTCGGCATATTCAGGTCCAGCAGGATCAGACCCGGCCGGGGCGAATGCTTGGCGTCGCCATAGCTGCCGCCGCGGTATAAATAATCCATCAGCGCCTCGCCGTCCTCGACAAAGCGGATCACATTGACCAGCCGGGTCTCTTCCAGGGCCTCCTTCGCCATCATGCGGTCGTCGTCATCGGCCCTCATGATCGTGATTGATCGTTTTGCCTCACTCATCGGCACGTTCGCCTCTCGTATGCGCAACAGGCAGTTCAGCGGTAAAGACCGTTCCCTGCCCCGGTTCGCTCTTCGCCGTGATTGTTCCGCCGTGACGCTCAACGAGTTTCCGGCAGATCGCAAGCCCTATTCCCGTACCCTCATATTCACTCCGGCCGTGAAGACGCTGGAACACGCCGAATACCCGGTCAACATCCTTTTCCTCAAACCCGATGCCGTTGTCCGCAAAGGTGATCCGGCACAGCGCTCCTGCGGCAGCCTTCGCCCCCTCCGTCCCGTTGCCCACAATGACGGAGCTCCGTATCGTGACGACCGGGGGTTCACCCGTACGGTGGAACTTCAGGGCATTCCCGATCAGGTTCTGGAACAACTGGCGCATCTGGAGCGGGTCCGCGTCTATGGTCGGCAGGTCGCCCACGTCCACCCGCCCCTTGGTCTGCTCGATGCGCACCTCCAGATCGGACAGCACTTCCTGCGCCACCGTGCCCAGGTCCACCGGTACATAGGGCTGGGCCTTGGTCGTGACCCGCGAATAGCTCAACAGGTTGGTGATCAGACCTTGCATTCGCCGGGCTGCGCCCTGCATGCGCTCCAGATAATCTCCGCCTTTCTCCCCGAGTTCTTGTCCGTATTTGGTTTTCAACTGCTCGCCGAATGCCGTGACCTTCCGCAGCGGCTCCTGGAGGTCATGAGAAGCCACATAGGCGAACTCCTCCAGCTCTTTATTGCTTTTTTGCAATTTTACCGCAAAGGATTTCAACTGTTCCTCGGCATGCTTGCGATCGGTGATGTCCTGGGCCACGCAGACGAGGCCCTGGATCGCGTTGTCGCCGTCCCGCATAGTGGCGCCGGAAAACAACACAGGTATCGCTCTCCCGTCCTTAGCGATGTATATCTGCTCACCGCTGCCGACAGATCCCGTGGCGATCAATTCATCCATCGCTCCTCTTCCCTGCGGCGCTGCTTCCTTGAAAATCAGTTCCATACCCTGACCCAGAAGCTCTTCTTCCTTGTAACCCAGCAAAGCGCAGGCAGCGGCGTTCGCTTGCAGTATTTTCCCCTCCGGAGAAATGACGATGAGGGTGTCGATCATGCTGTTGATGATGTTGTCGACATGCTCCTTCGAGACAGTGGTATGCTGAAGGTCCGCCGCCATGCGGTTGAAGCTGTCCACCAGGCGCCGGACCTCGCCGGATGCCCTGACCGCCACCTGGGTGGAGAGGTCGCCTTTCGCAAGACGGGCCGCGGCCGCGGCAAGCACGGTGATCGGCCCGGAGAGATACCGTGAAAGATACAAAGCAATAATAAACGTAATGAGCAGCGCGAGCAGGAACATTGCCGAAAACAACTTCAGTGCGGACCGCACATCCGTAAGGAGCAGCGACGAAGGCACGCCGATGGCCAGCCTCACCAGGGGATTTCCCGGAAACACGGACAGGTCCTGATACACTACCATGCCCTCCTTCATCAGGAGCAGTCGGGGGACGATTTGAACGTCGTTCGACAAATAGGGCCGGGGATCAAACACCTCCCCTGTAGTACGAGGCCGCATCAGGACTGTCCCGTCCCGGGAAAAAAGCCATATCAGGTTTGCATCAAAAATCTTTATTTTGCTCAAATACTCAATAAACCTGTCAAAGCTCCAGTCAATGAAGAGGGCGCCTCCGAATTGCCCTATGTCATGGTCCACCTTGTGGATGCCGATGGACGCAACGACCCTGCCGGCGCTGTCTTTCCAGGGACCGACGATCTCCACGCCCCCGGGCGTGCCGGCTTTGACGCGTGTGAACAGCCTGCCTGCGCTCAGATCCCGGTACTTTCTGACACGGCCGGACCGGTCCACCCTGACCTGTTCCCTGCCGAGGGTGTTCGTAAAATACACTCCTTGATAGCTCTCATGGTATTTCATCGCCCCCAGGAAAAGCCGCTCAACGGCCCGCGCGCCGACCTCCCTCTCAGCAGGAGAGGACATGATGAAATCATCCAGGACCGGATTGGAAGCCAGTATCCGCAGGTCTTTTACCATATCCACCCGCGTCTCGAACCCGAAGTGGTATTCTATGGCCTTGAACTGCTGAAGGATATTTTCCGCGGTGTGCTGCTCGATGGACCTCATGCTGAAGACGTAAAAGGCCCAGGTCAAAGCTCCGCTGACGAGGGTGACCACCGCCAGAAAGGCGATCAGCATCCGTGAGAAAAGGGAAAGGCCTTTGTCATCATTTCGCCGCATTCATGACCTCTGTTTTATACCCCGCTACTTCGCCTCTTTCAACGCTTCCGCAATGTCAACATACTCCTCGATCCCCATCTCCGGCAACAGCGCGATCCCGAGCATGGCCGCCCGCTGCCTGTTGGCGATCAAGACGCCGCGCTTCGGAGCGCGTACGGGATAGGTCGCGGGATCGGCGCCTTTTGAGAGAATATCATGCGCCACGGCAACGGCCTCGAAGCCCTGATTGTACCCGGAGTCGTCCGCGCCGCACAGCATGCCCTGCCGTACGAACTGTCCCTGCTCGGCCGTTTCGGGGATAGTGATGTTCGTGATGTACCATTTGGCCGCCTCGTAGGCCGACACATAGTTGCCGGTCTTGTCCCGAAGACTGGAGTACTGGGCAATGAAGAACGCGTCCACTTCTTTCTGGAGCTCCAGCGCCCTTCTCTTGAAAACCTCGTAATCGCCCGTTATGACCGTCTCCTTCAGGATGAGCGGCAGAGCGCCCTGCCGGGCCAGATATTCTATCGCCTTATAGTGCGAACGTCCTGCTGTCGTGTCGTCCGTCAGCACCGCAAAGGTCTTGACGCGCGGCGCGATCTTCTTGAGCAAATTCAGGCTCTCAACATAATACCCCGGCTGGAAGATACCGGTCACGTTGTGTCCTGGCCGGTCCTGGCGGTCCACCAATCCGTACTTTACCGGCGTGTTGTTCACCCCCCAGAAAACAAGGGGCGTCTCCGTATCGAGGAACTGTCCGCCGATATACTCGGCCGCGTCGTCATCGCCCAGGAAGATAAGGTCCGGCTTGAACTCCCTGGCCAACCTGGTTATTCGGGCCGTGGACTCCACCTTCTCCTCCCTGCTCTTTTTCCGCTTTGCGTCAAGCCAGACCTTTTTGACGATGGCCCTGGACGTCTCAACAAAATCGTCCTTCGTATATTCCCCGGCCTGCGCTTTATTGTCGAAATAGCCGAACTTCAGCATGCTGGCGCACAGCCCCTCGTTGGTCTCCTGCGACCAGAGATACTCCCGGTGGTAGCTGCTCACCACGAGAATCCTCGTCTTTTTCGACGCCTGCTGCGGAGCCCCGTAACCGGCAGATACCAGCAACAGGCCCATAAGCATGACTACGCAGACTTTGAGAACCTTCATGGCTGTCTCCTTTTTACGCATCCCTTCGCATGACTTTCTACCGTGCAATTTGTTTTATCGTCGCCGTGGCGCCTTTGTGGCAACACGCTCCTATCCTGCCGGAAGTATTACGATCTCGAACCAGTAGTTAACCAGGGTCTTTACCGTACGAATCAATTCTTCGAAGGACGCCGGCTTCGTAATGTAGGAATTTGCCCCCAAGTCATAGGTGCGGTAGACATCTTCTTCAGCCTTCGACGTCGTCAGGACCACGATCGGAATGCGGCGCAGGTCCGGGTCCCTCTTGATTTCCTTGAGTGCCTCGCGCCCGTCTCTCTTCGGCATGTTCAGGTCCAGCAGGATCAGGTCGGGCCGCGTCGAAGTCCGGGCCTCTGCATGGACGCCGCGTCGGCGCAGGTAATCCATCAGCTCTTCCCCGTCTTCGACGAAATGGATCACATCGGCCAGGCAGGCCTCTTCCAGCGCCTCCTTCATCATCATGCGATCATCTTCATCATCATCGGCCATCAAAATCTTTATGCGTTTTCCTCGCTGATCCATTGCCTTTCCCTCGGTTGCTTCACCGGCACTCGAATGATAAACGCCGTCCCCGGCCCCTGAATCCTTTTTGCGATTATGCCTCCGTCGTGCCCTCTACTATCTTACGCCAACGGGTCAAACATCTTTGTCTCCGCTACAGACCTATCCCCTTTTTATGTTGCAAATCCGCTGCCATGCCAAAAAATATGTTTTTACTATATTTTATTAGTCATACACCGGTGGAATCCGGCATACTCTGCTCAGAAGGGTCGGAATTTGAACAAGCATGTCTAGATATCATGCGCTTCGATGATATCACTCTTACGCTATGCGATCCCTGTTTCTCGGTCGGTGCTCAGGCTGTATTTGTACCGCAACGGACTTTCCTGTATCATAGCTGATAACGAAGACCTAAAGGGGCGGGGGGAGGGAGAAACCATGCCGAACAGACCGTTAAAATTCGTAGTACACGAGCACAAAGCAACGCGGCTTCACTACGATTTTCGCCTGGAGATCAACGGCGTGCTCAAGTCCTGGGCGATCCCCAAGGGACCGTCCCTGGACCCGGCGGACAAACGGCTCGCCGTCATGGTCCCCGACCATGTTCTGGAATACATCGATTTCGAAGGCATCATTCCTGAAGGCAGCTACGGCGCCGGACCGGTGGTCGTCTGGGACGCCGGAACATTCGTTCCCCTTGATACCGACGATCCTCTCAAGGCCCTCGGAGCGGGAAAACTCAGTTTTGAAATGAAGGGGGAAAAACTGAAGGGGGCCTTTGCTCTTGCCTTGATGAAGGGACTGCCGAAGGGAACAGGCAAGGAATGGCTCCTGATGAAGAAAAAGGACGGCCACGCACGGAAAAGCTATACGATCAAGACCGCGCTCACACCGGCAAAGCTCAAGACCCTGAGGGAAATAGTGCCGCCCTGCGAGACGGAGTAAGCGTTGAGCCTATTCCACGGACGGAGACACTGCATCATCTGAAGATACCCCGTCTTCCGGTATCGTTATCCCGCCGTTGACCCTGCGGATCATTTCCAGCCCGGCTCCGACGCCTGCCCGCTCACTCGCTATCAGTTGGGCCGCCTTGTCCGCCGGGACCGGCGGACTCAGCAGGTAGCCCTGCATTTCGTCGCACCCTTCCCGCGCGAGAAATTCCAGCTGGGCCTCCGTCTCCACGCCCTCGGCCACGACCTTCAATTTCAGGCTGTGCCCCAGCGCGATGATGGCCCGGGAAATGGGCGCATCGTCGGGATTGGAATGGATCCCCTTCACAAAAGCCCGGTCGATCTTTATCTCGCGGATGGGGAAGCGCTTCAGGTAGGTAAGCGAAGAATAACCGGTTCCGAAGTCATCGATCGACAGGCGGATCCCCATTGCCGTCAGTTCATGGAGCGCCGCGATCGCCTCTTCCGTGCCATCCATGAGCATGCTCTCGGTGATCTCCAGCATGAGAAGCCGGGGATCGAGGCCGGACGTCTCAAGGACCCTCCGCACCGTTGCAATGAAGTTCGGCTGCTTGAACTGGCGGCCCGAAATATTCACGGAAACGCTGATCGGCGGACATCCGTCAACCTGCCACGCCCTGTTCCGGACGCACGCCTCATGAAGCACCCATTCCCCGATCGGCACGATCAGGCCGGTCTCCTCCGCCAGCGGAATGAACTCAGCCGGAGATACTATTCCCCTCGCGGGATGCTGCCAGCGCACGAGCGCCTCCATGCCTATGATCGTGCCCGTAGGGATGTCCATCTGGGGCTGGTAGTAGAGCACGAATTCCTTCCGTTCAAGCGCCTTGCGCAGACTGTTCTCCATGTCCAGCCGCTCGACGGTGGAAACGTTCATGGCCTGCCGGTAGAACTGGTAATTATTCCTCCCGCGCTCCTTGGCAGCATACATCGCAATGTCGGCGCTCTTAAGAAGCGCGTCACTGGTCTCACCATCGGCGGGATAGACGGCAATGCCGATGCTTGCCGAGACAAAGACCTCGTGGCCGTCGAGCATGAACGGCGCCGCCAGCCTGTCGAGAAAGCGCTGCGCCACCTTCGCCGTGTCCTCGTCCTGGCCGAGTTCGGAAAGAAGAATGGTGAACTCGTCCCCGCCCTGACGGGCCACGGTGACGTCCGCGTCTTCCGAAGGCTGCCTCGCGACGGTGTCCGTCAGGCGTACGCTGCCGCTCAGCCGCTGTGCGACATCATTCAGCAGCAGGTCCCCCACCCGGTGACCCAGCGTGTCGTTGATGCGTTTGAAGTTGTCCAGGTCGAGAAAGAGGAGTGCGAGCCGTTTCTGGCGACGAGCCGCCTGGAATATCGAAAACTGCAGTCGGTCTTTGAACAGGATGCGGTTCGGCAGGCCCGTCAGGACGTCATAGAACGACATCTGGAGCACCTGGT
This sequence comes from Nitrospirae bacterium GWC2_57_13, assembly GCA_001805055.1. Classification (GTDB taxonomy): domain Bacteria; phylum Nitrospirota; class UBA9217; order UBA9217; family UBA9217; genus GWC2-57-13. The sequence continues at coordinate 12,299 of MHDZ01000052.1, read as the reverse complement.
CCTGCGCCTGCTTGAGCGTGGAGATGTCGGAGAAGGTCTCGATAAAATGCTCACGGCCCTTATACATGATCGGTACGACCGATTTAAGAATGGCTATCTTTCTGCCGGCGGCGGTCAAGAGCACCCGCTCAGAATTGTCAATATCAACATGCATGTCGGATATGGGACACTTGCCCTCATCGGCCGGGCAGATATACCGGTGACAAACATGGCCGAGGGTCTGCTCCCTCGATGCTCCGATCATCCGAAGCGCGTACTCATTGGCGTCGACGATCTTGTGACTCTCGGGGTCGATCACGACGACCCCGGCATGGATCGAATCAAGGATCTGCTTGAGGTGCCCCTCGCTCTCCCGGAGCGCATTCTCCGCCTCCTGCCGCTGGCTGAAGTCCCGGGCGATCTGGTCGAGCATCTGATTGAAAAACCGGGAGAGATAGCCGAATTCGTCCTGCCTGTTCGTGTCGAGCCTGAGTTCCATATTCCCGCCGGACACGGCCTTTGTCGCGTCCACCATTGTTTTGATGGGGGTGGCGATGAACCTGCGTACCACCCAGGTCAGAAAAAACCCAAAAATCAGGGCCGATAACCCGGTCACGGCAAGCAGCCGGTTGCGGCGCTCGACCACGGTATCGTGAAGCGATGGAAAGTGGATGCCGAAGGTTATCGTGCGTCGGTCCTGCTCCCCTCCCGGGCCGGGCGCCATGATCGCCCGGGTTATGACGTAGGGCTGCGGGACCGGTGTTCCGCTCATGACCGATTCGTTGTCCACAGTGATCTGAACGGCCGACATGGGGAACTGCGGCAGGCGGCCTTTGACAAGGGAATCGATCTCCCGAAGGGTGACGAGGGAGGGTTCATCGTGCAGCATCGTCATGAGGTGGTAGGCAAACAGATCCGCCTGTGCGGCATGCTCCTTCCGCACGTCATCTTCCACGTTCCTGAGAGACAGGACGGCGAACAAGAGGCCAATGAGCACGGCGACGTACAGCACGGTGCCGGTGATCTTCACGGCGATACTGGCGCGCCAGTTCTTTATCCAGTCGTCGGATACGCGGTCGGGATCTCTCATCCTCTGAAGCCCACTTTTCTCATGAAGATTGCCATAGGACATATGCCGGTGATGCCGGCCATGGTGAGCGCAAATCCGATGAACCAGGGGAAGAACCAGAGCACATCATGGAAGAGGACGAACGAAATAGCGAGCAGCACAGCGATGACCAGTCGGAGAACGCGCTCAGCCTCGAACCCGAACCGGTAGGTCCCAGGCGCGGCTGCGGGCAGTTCCTGATATGTCTTACCGTATCTCAACCGGGAAATAATGATCGGTATGCGCCAGTTGGTGATCCCTTCGAAGACCAGGATGCCGATATAGAGGTAAATCAGTGTAGCTTGTTCAGAGTACAGCACTATCAGGAGGAGAACACCGAGTATAATCCGAAAGGTACGTTCTGTCATTGTATGACCTCCCCCCACTCCTTATGAATATTTTCGCTGCATCGAATGGACCGCCATTCCAGTACGCTTAGAATGAATATAGCATAGCAAAAATAATTATAATTTTGGTGATAAAAAATACTTTTTTTACCTGTCCGGGGCTGTTTGCCTGGGGGGACGACGCGACCAGAATCCTGACCTATTGCACGGCATGAGGATCGTAACGCTCGTACAGTTGAGAGGGGGTTGCTGCGCGGGAAAAACGCTCGTACATAAACGTCATGCGGTGCTAATCATCTGCTCCTGTTCGATTATTTCCGCTCCCGCGCCCTGCGGACCGTTATAGTCTCGCCGCCGATGCCCCAGTTGTCTGTTTCTACCTCGTCGATGACCACCGTGGTGGTCAGGGGGTTCTTCCCCAGCACGTCGGCAAGCAGGCCGGTAACGCCCTGAATGAGCTTTGCCTTCTGCTCCGCTGTAGCGCCTTCTTTTGTTATCTTTATGTTCACATAAGGCATATGCTCTCCTCGTCTCTCGTCTCTTATCCCTTGTCTTTCGCCTTACCCCTTACGGATTTTCATATTGGAAGCCGTATCTTATACCGGATCGCCAGCAGTCTCGTCACGACCGTGACGACGATGCAGGCAATGACAGCCGTGACCTCGTTTCCCGTGACCGCGCTGATCGCGAGATACGCCCAGGCGCCGGCAAAGGCGCAGGTGGCATACAGCTCGGTCCTGCTGAAAACATAGGGTATCTCGTTGCAGATAATGTCCCGAAGCACGCCCCCGAACACACCTGTAATGACCCCCAGCAGCGCTGAGATGAATGGATGGTACCCCGCGTGATTAGCCAGCGACGCGCCTGACGCGCTGAAGAGTCCCAGACCAAAGGCGTCCAGCACCAGGATGACCGTCATCATCCGCTTCCTGTTCATCAGTTTCGTCACGGTGATGGTCATCAGGACCGAGAGTATCAGCAGCAGAATGGGATAGCTGTAGTGCTCCACCCAGAAAAGGGGCCGGCGGTCCAAGATCAGGTCGCGCAGTGTGCCGCCGCCCAGGGCCGTGATCATGGCCACGGCATAGACGCCCACAAGGTCCATGCCCTTCTTCCGGGCCTGCAGAATGCCCGTGATGGCAAAGGCGATGATGCCCAGGACTTCGATCGTTCTGATAAGGGTGTTCATGGCTGTCCGTTATTGATTGCCCGCTGCGGCTCCCTTCACGTTCTTCGAAAGCTCACGGATCAGCTCCTCCGCCTTTGCCGGATCATGCACCACGGCGGCCTTTGCTTCCTTCCACCGGCGCCGCAGCTTCTTTACATTCTCGCCCCGCGCCTCGCGGGCCTGCAACGTCAGGGCGACCTCATCAAGCCTCGCAAGCGATGCCTTGATGCCGCGCTCAAGGTCTGCATATTTCTTTTTGTCCGACCGGGGGATCGAAAAATCTCCCGGCGTCTTCCAAATGTCACCGAGATGGATCCACGCCGCGAAATCCTCGGTCCTGCCGCCGGGCATCAGCTCGATCTTCGACGTGGCCTCAAGCCCCTCAACGCGCAGCCCCTGCTCATCTGCGACGATGCGGTGCCTGCCCGTGAAAGGCTCGGCTCCCTGGGAGTCATAGAACTCCCAGGTCGCGCGCGCAACCTGGCGCGTCCTGTCGTGGCAATTCCCACAGGTACGCGACTTGCCGAGAGGATGGGCCGCCTGGTCAAGCTGCAGCCAGGCCAGGTAGAGATTGTTCCCTCCGGGAAAGCTGAAGGTCCCGAGCTGAGCATAGGCGTCGTGCGTCTCGCCTTTGGGCCAGCGGAAAATGATCCCCGGCTTCGGCTCCACAGGGTCTTTGATATAACCGGTGCTGTTCGGCCAGACCTTCATGGGTATCCAGCGGCCCTTCTGGTCCTTCACCAGGATCGGCGGCTCCATGGGGCCGTAATAGAGTGAATACTTCTTGAAGGGGTTCGCCGCGCCCATGATGTGGCCCGGCCCCCAGGAGGTCATTTCGTATCCGCCCAGGACCTTCACATGGCAGGCCTCACAGGACACGTTCTTGTGAACGCTCACCGCGATCGCCTCCTCCACCTCGATGTGGCAGTCCTGACAGGTGGCCTTGCGCTCGATGTGCCCCATGCCGCCCGGACCGGTCTGGTGGCAGTCAACGCACTCGATCTTCTCGCGCACGTGCACGTCCTCGGGCAGACCCGGCGGCTCGGAGAACTCCTTGCCGAGATAACTGTCCCCGCGCCTGCGTTCCATGGTGCCGGCATGGCAAACGAAAGTGCTCCTCCCTCCGCCCGTGCAGTTCGCTGCCGGCGGGGTCCTGGTCATGGCGTGGGCGCCGCGCTCGCGAGACGGCGTATAGTGGCAGTCCAGGCAGCCTGTGTGGCAAACATTGCAGATCATCTGCTTTGCCACGGCCTGCTGGCGACTGAGCTGCACCGTGATCTGCTCGTTGATGGTCTTTGTGTTCTCGAAAGAGAACCGTTTGCCTTCCGCCCAGCCGACCGGCTGGGTGTCCGAAAAGGACGGGCCTCAATTATTAGGACCGTGGTCGTCAAGCCAATGGCGCATGGAACGCTGGCGGAAGTTCGAACCCATCACGCTGGTGCTGAACTGCTTCACTTCCTCGGGATGGCAGGCTGCCTTGCCGCAGGTCTTTTCGGCGATGCGCGGGTCGTAGCCGTAGGACCGGCGGTCCCGGTCGTGGTACAGAATGGTTCCTACTTCGTAGTTGATAGAACCGTCAGGCAGTTTGGGCAGCATGGCCCGCTGCCGGTCCGGACCCGAGGGCAGAAGCTGACGCACAACACCGCGCTTCGGCATGACATTGAACTGGCCATCCAGCACGATGACCCGAAGCATGCCCCTGTGGGCCCGGTCAACATCATCGGACAAACCATTACCCAGATGGCAGTCGCGGCACTCGGTATTCGGATGGCGCGATTCCTCCTGCACCTGCTCACGGGTCATGACGAACTGGGGATAGCCAAGCTTCGCCATCCGTTCCTTATCAGCATGGCAGGACACGCACCGCTCGCTGGAGCGGTAGCCGCTGTACAAGGAAAGCACAACAAGCACCACGACGAGCTGGCCGATAAGTATCGCCATCCCGCGCCTGGTGCCGAACCATTGCCAGAGTTTTCCGATAGCCATGGACAGAACCTTTATTTCTCGCCACAAAGACACAAAGTCTCTAAGGAATACTCGAAACGTGAACGTGAAGAAGTCAAATCAATGCCGCGTCTTCTCTTTGCGTCTTCGCGCCGTCCTCCGTCTCCGTTTCGAGAGTCCCGCGTCCACTACTATTGGCAAAGGTGCGGGACCCGCATCCAATAGTCATTGGTAACGCCCGCCCCGGATTCAATAAAGATCGGACGCGGGCCGGGGGAGCGGGGGTGGCGTATGTGGTTTTCAGAACAGCCTCTCCAGCGCCTCTTCAACGGTGCGCACGCCGAGGAGCTCCATCTTCCTGAGCGCCGCCGACTTCTCCATCTTCTCCACGTTCGCCGCGGGCAGCACGCAGCGCGTGAACCCGAGCTTGGCTGCGTCCTTCAACCGCATCTCCGCCTGACTCACGGCCCGGATCTCGCCGGTGAGCCCTACCTCGCCCATCACCATGGTCTGGCCATCAATGGGCCGTTCGCGGAAACTGGACGCCACCGCCGCGACAACTCCCAGGTCCACCGAGGGCTCGTCGATCCTGAGGCCGCCCACCACGTTCACGAACACGTCCATGCCGAGCAGGTGCATGCCCACCCGCTTCTCGAGCACGGCGAGCAGCAGTGAGACCCGGTTGGAATCCACGCCGATGCAGGTCCTGCGCGGCATGGCAAGTTTCGACGGCGCTGCCAGTGCCTGGAGCTCGGCCAGGATCGGCCGTGTGCCCTCAAGGGACGAGACGACCACGGAGCCTGTGGCGTCCTTTGGCCGTTCGGCCAGGAATATTTCCGAGGGGTTCTCCACCTCGGCAAGGCCGCCCTCTTTCATTTCGAACACGCCTATTTCGTTCGTGGAGCCGAAGCGGTTCTTGATGGCCCGAAGCACGCGGAAGGCATGGCCCTTGTCGCCCTCGAAATAGAGCACTGTATCCACGATATGCTCCAGCACCCGGGGCCCGGCGATCGCGCCATCCTTGGTAACGTGGCCGATCAGAAAAGTGGGAATGCCCGAACGTTTCGCGTGGATCATCAGCCGCGCCGATACCTCGCGCACCTGGCCCACGCTGCCCGGCGCAGACGGAAGCTCCGGCGTGTAGACCGTCTGGATCGAATCGATCACCAGGACCTGGGGCTGAAGACCGTCGGCAGCGCGCAGGATATCGTCGAGCGATGTCTCGGCGAGCACATAGAGATGCTCGGCCTTCACGCCGAGGCGCTGGGCCCGCATCTTGATCTGACCGGGCGATTCCTCGCCTGAAACATACAGCGCCTTGCCGCGGAGGTCCGACACCTGCCGCAGCATCTGGAGCACCAGTGTGGACTTGCCGATGCCAGGATCGCCGCCGATCAGCACGATTGAGCCGGCCACAATGCCGCCGCCCAGCACCCGGTCCAGTTCGTTGATCTTCGTTGCGAAACGGTCCTCGTCGCGAGCCTCGATCTCGTTGAGCAGAATGGGCTCTGTTGGGCCCCGCTCGCCTGCTCGGCCCGGCTTCGGCTTTTCGAGCCGCTCTTCGACCATGGTGTTCCACTGGCCGCAGTCAGGGCATTTGCCCATCCAGCGCGGAGACTGGGTCCCGCAGGACTGGCAGACATAAACGGTCTTTGTCTTTGATTTCATCTGAAAAAAATCACTCCCTTTCGTAGGGGCGACCATGGTCGCCCTGCATGTCAGGCAGAACCTCGCACAGGGCGGGCATGCCCGCCCCTACGCAACCGTAGAGATTTTCATCCTCACGCGGCACCACATGCCTGCATGGACATAGCATGTCCAAAAGCATTCTATTGGAACATCAAGAGGTTGTCAAAATCTATTTTCCCGGGAATGGTCACGGAACTGACCATAAAAAAAGACGGGTAATTTTACCCAACAGAAAGGGTAATTCATACTACCAAAGCTTGACAAGAACCATTCCTGTAGCTATCTTTGAACAAGCTAAATTGCACTTTGAGGAGGATAACCGCATGAAAAGCAAATTGATTCTCATTCTGGCACTGGCAGTCCTGGCCTTCCCAACATTGGCCCAGGCGACCCAGTTCGCTATCGTCGGCCCCCGGGCCATGGGCATGGGCGGCGCATCTGTTGCCGCAGTAAACGATGCCACTGCTGTCTACTGGAATCCCGCTGCCTTGGCTGATTACAAGAAGGTGGAGATTCGCATACCGGCAGGCGCAGCGATCCGGGACCACATCGGACTTCAGGATAAGTGGGACAGGATCAACGCGATATACCAGACCAGCAGCCCCTCACTGGCACTGCTGACCGAACTGGACCAGCTCCTGACTGACCTGGACAAGCCCAAGAGCGGCACGGACATTGATGCTCATGTGGGACTTTTGGTCTCCATTCCTGCAGGCAGATCAGCCTTTGCCATCAGCGCCTTGGGCCTCACCTATGCAGGCATTTATCCGACGATTGATACATTAAACCGAGACACGACACCAACGCCGACACCAATAACAAGTAACAACTCTGCCGTGACCGGAGCAGGCCTCGTCTCGCGCGAGCCCGGCGTGGCCTTTGCAACGCCCCTCGGCGAAAAATTCTTTATCGGCGCGAACGCAAAAATGATGTCCGTCACAACGTACGTTCATTCAGAAAGCATCCGCACCGGCGACTTCGACACCTTCATCGACGACCTCGACCTGAGCGAAACATCAAGCTCCGAAGCCTCGATTGACGCCGGGATCCTGTTCAAGGCCTCAGAAAACCTCCGCATTGGGGTTGTAGGACGATATCTGAACTCGCCATCATTTCCGTTCCAAGGCGTGGTCGCGTCGCGAGACGGCTTTGGTGATGTCTCGACCAGCATGATGACCGTCCCCTACTATATCGAGATCGAACCCCAGTTCCGCGCGGGAGTTGCCTGGAAGCCGGTCAGCGCAGTCACCCTTTCAGCGGATTACGACCTCTCGAAAAACAAAAGCCTCGGCATCCCGGGCTACGAGGACCAGACCATGGCCGTGGGCGCTGAGATCAGGCTGCCCAAGGAGATCGTCAGCATCCGCGCAGGCGCGTACAAGAATACAGCCGCTGATGATGCAAATCTCGTCTATACTGCCGGCCTGGGACTGAGAATCTACTTCTTCCGCATGGACGTTGCCGGAGCCTATGACTTCGACGACAAGGAAGGACAGGTATCGGCGAACCTGGCGTTCAGGTTCTAAAAAAGCTTTACTCGCTGTCGTTCTTCCTGATATAATCCTTACCCTCTTCCAAAAAACGGAAGAGGGTATTTTTTTCAGCAACGTGAGGTGCTCTCTGTGAAAAATAAAACTCGCATTATAGCGTTTCTGATGCTCTGCGCCGCAGCAGCGCCTGTTCCGGCAGAAGCATGGGAAAATCGGTCCTTCGATGCAGGCCTTGAACTATTTCACTTCGCCTATCGGGAGCCCCGGCTGATGAGGGAGCAGGGGATGTTTTCCGGCATAGCGCTTGCCTATACGCAGCGGCAGCCCTCCTTCTGGAAGGTCGAGGGACGGTTCAGCTACGGCCAGGTCGATTATACCGGTTCTACATGGGGAGGCACGTCCCTTTACATACAAGACATCGATAATTATATCTTCGAGATCAGGGGCATCAAGGGTCTCAGGAGACAGAACGCCCCGGAGGCGCCAACAAACCCCTACATCGGATTCGGTTATCGCTATCTCCGGGACGAAATGTCAGATAGATCTGCGGGTGGGTATCTCCGTGAGTCCAACTACATCTATCTTCCCATCGGGATTGAACGGAAGCCGGAAGGTGGAAAGGGCTGGTCCGCAGGATTTAATCTGGAATATGATCTCTTCCTTATGGGCAAGCAGATCAGCTATTTTAGCGACATCGATCCTAACGCAAAGGACGCGGAGAACACACAGAAAAAAGGCTATGGATTCCGGGGTTCGATCCAATTCATGAATGCCGCGAAAAAAAATCTTCTGATCATCGAACCGTATTTCCGTTACTGGAATATCAAAGAATCGGACCTTGATTTTATCGGGTATGATAGTTCTGGATGGCCGGTCTACGTCGTCGAGCCCGACAACGAACACCGCGAGCTCGGCATGCGGTTCCTTCTACGGTTCTGAAGACCTGCCGTCACAGCCTCGGCAGGGGCGCCGAGACCGTGCCGCCGAGGGTGAACTGATAGAACCCCTCGGCGTCGCGGTTCGTGAGCAGGGACATGAGCGCGGCCTGCTCCCGGATGAGCCGCTCCGAGGGTTTGAGCTTCACCACGAGATTCAGGGAACCGTTCTGCCGCAGCACCACGTCTCCCGTGGCGCGCAGTTTCAACTCCTTGCCGTCAGCCTCGAACTTCCTGACCGTCATCCGGTCGCCCTTCAGTTCCGCCTCGATCCAGCCCTGGTCAAAATCGAGATCAGGCACGGGAAAGCCCATGACCTTCAGCTCCCGCAGCGCCAGGGTCTTGAACCACGCCCTCCCCTTGCCCGAATCGCCGGTCATCTCGATGTTTCCTCCGATCTTGCCCGAGACCTTCACGCCCAGGTTCTTCAGCAGCGTATAAAAAGCGATATCGAGCGCATCTGCATTCACCGTGAATGACTGCCGGGCTCCGCCCTGCCGTGCAGTGACGGAAAGCTCGCCGCCGTAGGCCTCAGCATCCAGATCAACGGACATTCGCCCGCGCAGCAGCGCCAGGATCGAGACCTTTGTTCTGACCAGAGGGCTCTCAAAGAGCACGGTGCCATTCTTGTCCGATATGACTACATCGCTCAGCACAAAACGGTTGAAGAACCGCGGAGAGAACCGTGCGACAGACAGCTCTACAGGAGTGCGCAACCGCACCTCGTTCTCAAGCTTTGTCTTGACCTGGTCAAAGGGAAAGCGCAGCAGCAGGAAAAGAAAAAAGGCGAGCAGAAAATAGACGACAAAGGACGCGCGGCGGATGAGTATGTTCTTATCGATCATATCTTATTCCGCGCTTGATACCACAATCGTGGAATTGAGCAGGTTCGGATTGTCGAACCGGGGCTTAAAGTAGAGCTTCTTGATGCGCAGCATGGACTTTTCGAGCAAATGGACGTAGTTCACGATATCGTACAGCGCAAGGTTCTCCATCCGGATCTCCACAATGCTCTCCTTGAAGCCTTCCCCTGTGGCGCCGGGCTGGGGCTTGAGGGACACGACCTTGCCGGACAGGTTCGCCCGCTTCGTGATGTTCTCGATCTCCGTCAGAAGCGGTCCGCGCTTTTCCGCCGCAGCCTGCGCCTCGCGCAGTCGCTGCTGCATCTCCACATACTGCTCCCGCATGGCCTTCATCCTGACAAGGTCCTTCTCCATCTGCGGGATGCGGCCCCGCTTTCCCGACAGCGTGCCGGCCAGCGGCGCAAGAACGAGTGTATAAAGCAGGATCACCACGGCGGCGATGCCGCCGAAAATGAGCATCCTCTTTTCTCTGGGTTCAAGCTTCAAGAGACACCTCGAGGCAACGGAACTTATTATCAAAGACTGCCGCCGACAACACCCTCGTAGGGGCGACCATGGTCGCCCAAAACGTGGATGCCAATTAAGTTATGGCCTCGCAGAAGGGCGGGCATGCCCGCCCCTACGCATCAACGGCAATTGCTTCGCCTTTGTTCACCCTCATGTTCATCATCACATCTTTTCTTTCAACTTTATCTCTATCCGGAACTTCACTTTGTTATCCACGCCCATCCGCGTGTCCTGGACAACCACGTCCGAAAAGAGCGGAGACTTCTGAAGTTCGGCCTTGATCTTGTCCACGGACTCGAAGGAGATCGCCTCACCCTGGAGCTTCACGCGCTCGCCTTCATAGTTGAATTCCGTGAAACTGACGCGGATCTCCCTGGGCACGCCTTCGGTGATCGTCTTCATCGCATCCAGGACCGATGCGCCTGAGCCGAGCACGCCGAGCTTCTTGCGCGCTTCCTGCAGTTCGTTCTCCATCTGGCGCACAGGATCTGCCGTCATTCTCACGCCGGGGAAGGTGGCGCGGAAGGCCTCCTTGATAGCGTTGTCGACCCGGCCATAGGCGTTCCGCACCAGGGTGACCTTCACCGCCACATTCGTGATGGCCAGCACAACGACAACGGCTGCGGCTGCAATGAGGACCTTTCTCTTCTTGCGCACCCCTGCGTCGGCGGCACGGTATGCGAACTCTCCCTGCCGGAAGTTCATGCCGTCAGCAAGCGCAAGCCCCAGGCTGACAGCATCTGCGGGTTTTCTGCCCCCGAACTCAGGGACGACCACTTCCAGCGGAATGCCCGCCGATGCAACAGCCGCTTCCACGGCGCTGTCAGGCAGCAGGAGCAGCGCCTTTGCGACCCGTTCCTTCTGCGTTGTCTCCAGGGCCTGAAGAACGTGCCGGAAGCCTCCGGCCCCGCCGTCGTTTAACAGGCTCCGGAGCGCCATAGTCGCATTTCCGCTCTTGAGGCACAAGTCCTGTCCTGCGATCAGCAGCGCGGCTCCTTCTGTTGCGATCATCGGGGCCACTGCGCCGAGCCCGGCCAGGGAAGGAACGATCACCTGCGGGTCCACGCCGGCTGACGCAAGCAGGTCGAGATGCTGACGAAGCACGGTTTTCGGCAGCAGCAGGGCAAGGATCCGGGCGCCCGGCGCTCCTGCAGGGGCCTTTCCTGTCTTATCACCTGCAAGCACCAGGTGGTCCAGGACCACGTCATCAAGCTCAAAGGGCACGCTGTCTTCGATCTCAAAAGGCAGCGCCTTCTCTACGCGCTTCCGGTCGGCAAAGGGAAACTCCACCGTGCGCTGAGCGAAATGATGGCCGGGAATGGACGAGACGATCTTCGCTCCTGCCCAACTCCGCGCCTTTTCCTTCAGCACCTCGACGAGTTCCGTGTCGGTGGCAAAGGAAACGCTGTAGGACTCGGCCAGTTCCGACTTCCCGAGCCGCCGGTCGATCACGGCGACAGCAAGCAGCCCCTTCTCGATCTTGAGGCCCACGATCTTCACAATGACCTCCAGGAAAGCACCGTAAATCCCGTTGCTGTTCGATGGATCACGGCCTCCACCTGCCGGGTGTACTCACCGACCGTGGCGTGGGAATGGATGCGGAAATAGTCACTGGTCTCTTTGGCGTTAACATTGCTGGGAACAATATTTCTATATTCGAGGAAATCGGCAATATCCTTGCTAGATTCGAATGGCTTGGAGATTCTCTTTCTGATGCAATCTTCCGCTATACTTTCAGCATCAGTATCGGCCCCAGCCGCTGCACTAATGAAACGAGTTTGCAAAACTTTGAGCGGCGCTGTATTAATACTGACTGGAGTCTGTTGTGCTGTGAATGTGGTAATGTAATTTATCACTTTATTGTATTCTTCGTCGTCCATTACTTCATGGAGTTCGGGCAAGAAAAAAAACTTTCCTCGCTCCGCCACCCGCTCAGCTATCCTTTCCGCCACCCGCTGGTCCACCTGCATTACAGTGAACAGATTTCGTACTTGGAGATTCTCTGCGATATTAAGTTTCCCCGCCTCGTCCTCCCAGCGCACCCGCAACTCTGCATCGCCCGCGCTGATCACCGGGACCACCTGCCACTCTTTCTGTTCCAGGTTGTCCTGCAGCCGTTTCTGCTGAAGATCGTCCACAAGCACCTTGCCGACGAAATTGACGCCTGAACGGGCGAGAAAATACGCCCGCTGACTGTCCCGGAAGTTCGCGGCAGCCCGGACACTCACGCGCGTGGCATAGGCGAACTCGAACACCAGGGCCAGCAAAA
>MHDZ01000051.1:40028-53614 GCA_001805055.1 Nitrospirae bacterium GWC2_57_13 | reverse complement strand
CCTGTCTGGCACTCTAACCAGACTGTCCAAACACAGGGGTGCAGTTCATTTATTAATACTTACGCTAAAATCGCACTCGCTTTTTTATCAACGTCGTCATCACTACGAGAGGAACCTATGAGAAAGATACTGATCGTGCTGCTGGCGGCATCTTCCGCCCTGGGATGCGCCGCTTCCGCCCCCCCGCCCGCCGACTCTGCCGGCGTCGAGCAAAGCTCCGGCAAGGCATCCTCCACGGTCCAGGACGTGATCCCGCTCACCATGGGCAACCTGCGGGGCCACAAGATGCTGTACAACGAGGGATGGCTGGTCGTGTCATCGAGCAAGAAGTCGCTGGCCTTCGCCCGGGAGCGGTCGATCGAATCCTCCCGCTCCGCGATCAAGCGCGCGACCCGGGAGATGGCCAGGGACACGGCGCGATACGGCGAGAGTGTCGCGGAGCATGTATCAGACGCGGTGCAGACCGGCGGGTCCATCGTCTCGACCGGCACCGGGCTCACCGGCGATATTCTGAAGGGGACCCACGATTTGGCGAAAAAGGAAATGGCCTATGCCGGCGAGAGCTTCGGCAAAGCCATGGACGCGTTTGTTTCCGGGAACATCGCGATCGCGAAGCGGACCGCTGCCGACCGGCAGGAGCTTGTTGACCTGCCGGGCGACTACTACCGGAACATTGCCGAGGACTTCAGCAATCTCCACGATCTGACCACGAATGTCCGGCAGAAGTTCTCGGGCAAGATCGATTCGGGCTGGGAGCAGGCCTTTTCGCGGGCAGGCAGCGAGTTCCGCGAGGAGTATGAGCGCTCGGGCGAGTCATCGAACTCCCTTGCCGCGCTCGGCCCGGTCCTGTTCGGCTGGCTCAAGGCCTTTTACCACGGCGTTGCAGCGCCCACGTCCAAGACCATCGTCAAGACCACGACCGCCGGGGTCACCTACGTTGTGTTCCTCCCTGTTGCCGCCACGTCCATCGTGGCAGGCAGGACCGTGCAGGCCGTGGGCCTGACGGTCTATTACACAGGCAAGACCGGGGTCAAGGTCATCTCGCCGACCGTAGAGGGCGGGCTGCTTGCATCCATGTCGCTCCTGTCCACGGCCGCCGTGCCGATCACCTACACGGGCGGCGCTGCCATCGGGGCGGTGAACCAGGTGGCGTTCACTGCTGCGGGGCCTGCCTATGCAGCGGGCGTAGGAGCAGCGTCCACGGCTGTGGATACCACCGCCTATGTCGCCCTGGTGACCTTTGACGCGGCAGCAGGCGTGACAAAGGTCGCCATTAACCAGGGAGCGTCGGGCGTGGTGCTGGGGTACAATGCGCTTACGGCGATCCCCACGCACACGCTGCTGGCAGCAGGCGACGCGGCGATCTTCCTGGCCTGGGACGGGCCCCGGCTCGTGATCGCTGCTGCGCAGGGGGAGATCGGCTCAAAAGCGGAAGGGACCGGGTCCCTGTCTGATCTTCCCGTCGGCACGGTGGTGGACCTGGGGAAGGTCCGGTCCGCTCCGGGCGCGAAGGTCGAGGTGCTGTCAACGGATGAGCAGGTGATCAAGGACGTGCTCGAAAAGCTGCCGGCTGATCTGCGTGCGGGAGAAGAGCGATAAGCCGTGAATGATTTTTCAGTCGCGAATATAAACGTAAAGCAAGGTTTGCCACAGAGGTCACAGAGACCACTGAGAACGACTAAAGCGTAGAGAGAAGAAGGCAGTTAATACAAACGAAATAATAAGTGTTACATTCCTACGGAATCCCCCTCTCCCCACCCTCTCCCCGCTGGGGAGAGGATAAAGTTGGGGGGCAAAGCCGCAACAATTTCAAATGCGTTTGTATTGGCCGCGAATTAACGCGAATGGCAGCGAATAAAAACATAAGACAGGCTTTGCCAGAGAGAGTACCTATAGAATGCTTATCCAGGATACCAGTGAAACGAGGGCCATCACAATGCGAACAATGCTGATCACCATGTGCTGCCTGCTTTTTGCCGGCTGCGCGTCGGTCCCGAAGCAGGACGATCCGCTTAAGAATACGAAGAAGCTGGTGCGGGAAGGCCATGGGTCGCTCTACAACAACGGCGCCTTCCAGGTGCCGCATACGGAGATACGGCTGATCCCGGCCGGGCCGGACGCCGTGGAGCTGGCAGGCGAGCTGATGGGCCTGCGCGCGCGGGAATCCTTCACCAAGGCGATCAAGAATTCAGCGGACTCGGTGCAGGTCGTGGCCGTGGGGACGAAGTTCTTCTACCGGACAGCCGGGAAGATGCACAAGGGCACGAAGCAGGCTGTGGACGCGATCCAGGCCATGAGCCGGGAGAACAGCACGCTGATCATATCCCGCTCCTCGGACGCCGGCAGTTCCCTCATCGGTCGGTCCTGGGACCTGGGCAAAGAGACGCTGGCGATGCATGACGAGATCGGCAAGGGCATCTCGCGGACCGGCCGGCAGATGGGGAACCGTATCGGCGACGCGGGCACGGAGGCGGGCACCGATCTGGCTCGTTCGTCGCTCGATGCCGCCAAGGACCTGTCCGCAGGCGGGGCGGACCGCAGCCGGCGCGCACTGTCCTTTGCCGGCAAGTCCTTTATAACCGGATACGCCACAGTGCCGAAGAAGATGAAGCAGCACGGGTCGTCCATGGGAGATCATCTGACCGAGGCGAATTTCGCCGGGATCATCAAGCAGGAGAATGCCCGGCGCTCGGAATGGTCGGGAAAGACCGTTGACCTCATGGCCGAGACGGTCGGAAACTACGGCTCGGACGTGGCCGGCTCCTTCAGCAAGGCGAAGCGGGAACTGACGGAGAACTACCGGACCACGGGGGTGCCGCTGGCAGTGCTGGGCTCGATCCGGTGGGTGCTGCAGGGCCTGCTGTGGGACGCGACGGTGAAGCCCGCGGTGAACATTACGTCTGCCTCGGTGGGCTACATCGGCGTGAACCTTGTGGCCTTCCCGGCAATGGTCGTGGTGCGGGAAGGCGTGGAGACCACGGCGCTCGCTGTGCAGGTGACCTGGGACGCAACCAAGATGGGCTATGAGATCGTCGCTCCGACAGGCACGGCCGCTGTCGCAGGCGTGTACGGCGTGCTGGATTTCACCGGATCCAATCTCGCGGCAGGCACCGTTGCGGTCGGCGGCACGACCATCGGCATGACCACTGCGGCGGTGAGCAAGACCGCGGAAGTTACGGTCAAGACCGGCAGCTACGCAGCAGGAGCAGTGACAGAGTACCTGGCCGTGCCCCTGGCGAGTGCGGGCATCGTTGTTGCCGGTGGCACCATCGGCACCGTGGTGACGGCGACCGGTGTCGTAACCGGCGGGACCGTGCGGGTCGCGGGCGAGACCACGGCTGTTGCGACCGGGGTGTTCGGCAATGTCATAACCGGTGCGACGCTCGTCGGCGGGACCGCGGTTTCGACAGGAGCAGGAGCTGCATACGGCGTGTACGAGGTCTCCAAGGCCGTGGTGGTGCCCGCGGGATACGAGCTCGGCGGAGGCATTGTATTGAGCTACGGCACGCTTACGCACCTCGGCGCCCATTCGGCGCTCGCCGTGTCCGACTGCGCATACCTGGTGCTGTCGCTCGAAGGGCCCCGGTGGGTGCTCTACGCGGTGAAGGGAAAGGTGAGCAGCGGGGACGAGCTTGCCGGCGGGGCGGTGGTGGACCTCAAGACCCTCCGGGACCAGGGCGAGGACATCCTCTATCTTCCGGTTTCCGATGAGGAGATGAAGAAGGTCGTCGAGTCAGTGTACGAGAACCTGCCGGAAAGCAGGGAGTGAGGAGTAAGGACGTGAGGTGGGGAAGGTAATGTATGGAGATCAAGGGTCTACTTGCACAACAGCAGCCTAGGCTGTAAAATATAAAAGCCATGAAAACAAAAAAACATGCTGTAGCTACAACGCCGGATCAATTGAAAAAAGAGTCGCAAAAAACAACAGACATGCTGAAGGGCAAAATTGTCGATAACGTGTGGCGACATAGACCAACGGAGATAGGAATTCAGTTTGCAGATGGATGTCGATTCTTCGTGGACATTCAACTGGAGGGATTGGAGCTGTCGATCACAGGCGGGCATGCCGAAGAATCAGAAAATCCTTAGGGTCTCGTTTTGTATGTTGCAGTCGAGGATGAACAGCAAAATGGAAGATGACCCTGATGGCCCTGGCGTTTATTGGCTGCTTGTATCAGATCTTATCGGATGTTATCCGCGTCCAAATGCTCTCTTCAGGTTTAACCGAGTTCATCCGTGGATCCAACTGCCGTTTGCAGGAGCATAGCGCGGTCTCCGACCGTATTGAAAATTGGAAATTTCAAATTGCAAAATCAAGGTATGGCCGGAGGCCATGACCTGTCCCAAACAAAGGAGCGTTTCGATCATGTCAGCAGAACCGAACAAGATCATCTATTCCATGGTCAAGGTGGCAAAATTCTACGACAAGAAGCCCGTACTCAAGAACATCTCGCTCTCCTACTTCTACGGCGCCAAGATCGGCGTGATCGGCCTGAACGGCTCGGGCAAGTCATCGCTGCTGCGCATCATGGCGGGCGTTGACAAGGAGTTCAACGGCGAGGCAGTGCTGTCGGCGGGGTACACCGTGGGCTTTCTGGAGCAGGAGCCGAAGCTCGATGAAAAGAAAACGGTGAAGCAGATCGTGGAAGAGGGCGTGCAGGCCACGGTGGACCTCGTGAACGAGTACAACAAGATCAACGAGAGCTTCGCGAACCCCATGACCGACGACGAGATGAACAAGCTCATCGAACGGCAGGGCGCGGTGCAGGAGAAGCTCGACCATCTGGACGCCTGGGACCTGGACTCCCGCCTCGAGATGGCCATGGATGCGCTGCGGTGTCCGCCGGGAGACACGTTGGTGAAGGTGCTGTCGGGCGGCGAGCGCAGGCGCGTGGCCCTCTGCCGGCTGCTGCTCCAGAAGCCCGACATCCTGCTGCTCGATGAGCCCACGAACCATCTGGACGCCGAGTCCGTTGCCTGGATGGAGCGCCATCTGCAGACCTACGCTGGCACGGTGATCGCCGTGACCCATGACCGCTACTTCCTGGACAACGCGGCAGGATGGATCCTGGAGCTGGACCGCGGGGAGGGCATCCCCTGGAAAGGGAACTACTCCTCGTGGCTCGAACAGAAGCAGGAGCGGCTGCGGCAGGAAGAGAAATCCGAGAGCGAGCGCCAGAAGACCCTTGAGCGGGAGCTTGAGTGGATCCGCATGTCGCCCAAGGGCCGCCATGCGAAAGGCAAGGCGCGCATCAGCTCCTATGAGCAGCTCCTGACCCAGGGAGCGGAGAAGCGGGCAAAGGAGCTCGAGATCTACATCCCGCCGGGGCCGCGGTTGGGCAAGGTGGTGATCGAGGCTGACAAGGTGCGCAAGGCCTACGGCGACAACATCCTCGTGGAGAACATGAGTTTCATGCTGCCGCCAGGCGGCATCATCGGCGTGATCGGGCCGAACGGCGCGGGAAAGACCACGCTCTTCCGGATGATCACGGGCAAGGAGAAGCCCGACGCAGGCACGATCAGGGTCGGCGAGACCGTGAAGCTCGGGTATGTGGACCAGAGCCGCGATGTGCTCGACCCGAACAAGAACGTCTGGGAGGTGATCACGGGCGGCCAGGAACAGGTCCAGCTCGGAAAGCTCTCGATGAACTCCCGCGCTTATGTGTCACGGTTCAACTTCGGAGGCACGGACCAGCAGAAGAAGGTGGGGATGCTTTCGGGCGGCGAGCGGAACCGCGTGCATCTTGCGCGGATACTGAAGGAAGAGGCGAATGTTCTGCTTCTCGACGAGCCGACGAACGACATCGACGTTAACACCATGCGGGCCCTCGAAGAGGCCCTCGAAAATTTCGCGGGCTGCGCCGTGGTGATCAGCCATGACCGGTGGTTCCTGGACCGCGTGGCAACGCATATCCTGGCCTTTGAAGGCGACAGCGCCGTGGTCTGGTTTGACGGGAACTATTCGGATTATGAAAACGACCGAAAAAAGCGTTTGGGCGCAGAGGCTGATCAGCCGCACAGGATCAAGTACAGGCATTTGACGAGATAGGTGCGACGACAGGGGTCAGCGATCAGGCATCAGCGGTCAGGGGCACGGAAGTGCGGAATGCGGAATGGAAAAGCGGAAACAATCAGTGAAACGTGAATAAGGGCAGGACGTTTTCTCGCAGAGGCGCAGAGTTCGCAAAGGAATGCACAAGAGATAAATCCGGGTTAAAATCTAGGCGCAAAGACGCGGAAGACAGTTTTGGCCGCCGATTCACCCCATTAGAATTAAGAATCTTCTGACGGGGTAAACGCGGATAACATCTGATCAACGAAAAACCTCTGGACACGGAAAGAGCGGAAGAAACAGGAAGAGGCGGATAGATCCGAGTGTGGGCATTGATAATCCGCTGTTAGCCGCCCTTTCTGCATTTTCCGTGTCCACGGAGCAGTGGTCTCAGGATTCTGCTGTGCTATAATTCTTAGCGAGGCTCCGCCTCAGACCGATGAAACAAAACCAAAATCAAAGGCGTCTCTCGCAAAGCCCGCAAAGGACGCAAAGGAAACACTTTATCCTGGTTTTAAACCTAGAGAATCAGCCTTTCTTTGCGAGCTTGGCGCCTTTGCGAGAATACAGATTTGCTTTTTGGTTCAACTCAAAATTTGACTCAAAATTCAAGATGTTGACCTGTAAAGTACTTTAACGCGTGATGAAGAACTTCAACCTCCTCAAAGCCCTCTCGACCCTAGTCCTCGCGATCTACGGAATCGTGATCGCACAGGACCCATCCGACTACGGCTTCCTTGACCGCGTGGACCTGGTGGCCCATGAGGCGGGCCATATGCTCTTCAGCTGGTTCGGCCGGTTCATGATGCTGATCGGCGGCACGCTGGGCCAGCTCCTGGTGCCTGCCGCGTTCACGGTCTACTTCTGGTTCCGCAATGAGCGGTTCTCCTCGGCTGTCACCCTCTTCTGGACAGGCCAGAACTTCTTCAACATCTCTGTCTACGTGAAGGACGCCCAGGCCATGATGCTCCCCCTCGTGTCCGTGGGCGGCGGCGACGCGATCCATGACTGGAATTACCTGCTGACAAAGTTCGGGCTCCTGCGCCACGACCAGGCAGTGGGCAGCGTCATGTATGCGATCGGCGTGCTGCTCATCATCGCCTCGGTCATCCTGGGCGGGTATTTTTCCATCAACAGGGAAGAGGAAAGTGGGTAAGATTTATCACGAAGAAAACAGTAAAAAAGAAGTTGTCTCTCGCAAAGGCGCAAAGTTCGCAAAGAAAGCAGAGCATTAGTATGTATGTGAACGGATAAAATCAAGACTTCTGCCTTGATCTTTTTTCTTCGTGTCTTCGCGCCTTTCTCCGTCCCGCATCCAATGGTAATTGGTAACGGAGCGGGGGTGGCATCCTTGGTTCTGGCTTGTCCCTGCCGGAATAATTATATGGAACTCATCGACATCATCGCCATACTGATCACCCTCGCCGCGCTGTTCAGCTATCTGAACCACCGGTTCATCGGACTGCCATCGGTCATCGGTGTGATGCTCATCTCCCTGGTCATGTCGCTGGCGCTCATCGCCCTGGGCCACCTGGGCGTGGGCATCAGCGCAGCCACCGTGGGCGGATGGATGGAGCATATCGATTTCAGCGAGGCTTTGCTGCACGGCATGCTGGGGTTCCTGCTCTTTGCCGGAGCCCTGCATGTGAACATCAATGACCTGGCCGAGAAGAAGTGGGAGATCGGGACGTTCGCCACCCTGGGCGTCGTGCTGTCCACAGCCATTGTGGGGACGGCATTGTACTCCATCTTCCAGGCCCTCGGATCGCCCGTTTCCTTCATCTATTGCCTGCTCTTCGGCGCGCTCATCTCGCCCACGGACCCCATCGCCGTGATCGGCATCCTGCGCAAGGCCGGGGTGCCGAAAAGCCTGGAGACCAAGATCGCGGGAGAGTCGCTCTTTAACGACGGCATCGGCGTTGTGGTCTTCATGGTGCTGCTCGGTTTCGCCACAGGCGGGGCCGAGATCACAGCAGGCAAGGTGGCCCTGATCTTCGTTGAGGAGGCTGTGGGCGGCGTGCTCTTCGGCCTGCTGCTGGGGTTCGCGGGCTATCATCTGCTCAAGAGCGTTGACAACTATTCCGTGGAGATCCTCGTGACGCTGGCGCTGGTGATGGGCGGCTATTCAGCGGCGGAGGCGGTCCATACATCGGCGCCGCTGGCCATTGTTGTGGCAGGCCTGCTGATCGGGAATTACGGCAGACAGTTCGCCATGTCGGAACGGACGCGGGAGCATCTGGACACTTTCTGGGAGCTGGTGGACGAGATCCTGAACGCCGTCCTGTTCGTGCTGATCGGCCTTGAGGTGCTGATCGTGACCGTGTCGGACCGCTCGCTCTTCGGCGGCGTGATCGCGATCCCCCTGGTGCTCGCCGCCCGGTTCGTGAGCGTGGGAATACCCATCAGCATCCTCAAGCTGTTCCGCGCCTTTACGCCCGGCGCGGTCAAGGTCCTGACCTGGGGCGGATTGCGCGGCGGGATCTCCGTGGCATTGGCCCTGTCGCTGCCGAAAGGGCCGGAGCGCGACCTGATCCTGACCATGACCTATGCGGTGGTGGTCTTCTCCATCCTGGTACAGGGGCTGACGCTCAAGAAGGTAATCGCCCGTCCGGACGGGGAGTAAAGTGTAACCTATGTCCTTGACTCGTACACGCTATTCTCTCTTTGTTACCTTTCTTGCGCGCCCAAGAAAGGTAACCGAAAGAAGTGCGCCCGGCGAAAATTCTTTACGCCATGCTCGGTCGTCCTCGGTACATTTCGGAAACTCGCCCTCCCCGACTTTGTCGGGACGGGTCGGGCTCAGACAGTCCGAAATGCTTAACCCTCGGACTCGGTCGCCCGGCTAAATTTTCGCATGGGGTAAGGAAGAGGTCCAAGGCTCTATGGCGGCGTTCAATAAGGTTCTTGAACAAAACAGCGAAAAACGGTATCCTTGTTAAAACCAGATACCGGAGAACGTCTATGCACTCAGAAGAAACCCCGCAGACAACAGCCGCGCTCCTGCGTACAGCCCCGAACAGCGCCGCGCTCTCGATCATTCCTCTCGGCGGCATCGGCGAGATCGGCCTGAACTCAACGATCCTTGAATACGGCGACGACATCATGGTCATCGACGCGGGGCTCATGTTTCCCGACGCTGAGATGCTCGGCGTGGACATCGTCATTCCCGATTTCACCTACCTGCTCGAAAACCGCCACAAGGTGCGCGGCATCGCCCTCACCCACGCCCATGAGGACCACATCGGCGCCCTTCCGTTTCTTCTCAAAGAGCTGAACGTTCCTGTCTACGGTACGCGGCTCACCCTTGGGTTCGTGAAGGACAAGCTGAAAGAGCACGGCCTGGACACGACCGTGGAACTCGTCGTGGTAAAACCCCGGGACATTGTCGATCTGGGGTGCTTCCTGGTGGAGTTCATCCGCGTGACCCACAGCATCGTGGACGGCGTTGGCCTCGGCATCACCACGCCTGTGGGCCGCGTGGTCCACACGGGCGACTTCAAGATCGACCCCACGCCCGTGGACGGCGAGGTGATGGACCTGCACCGCTTCACCGACTACGGCGACAAGGGCACGCTCGTGTTCCTGTCGGACAGCACGAACGCGTCCCAGGGCGGCTACACCTTTTCGGAGAAGGAGGTGCGGCGCGGGCTCGAGGAGGTCTTTCACCGGGCCAAGGGCAGGATCGTCGTCGCAACCTTCGCCTCGAACATCCACCGGGTGCAGCAGATCGTGGACGTGGCAGTCATGTTCGGCCGGAAGGTGATCCTGAACGGCAAGAGCATGATTACGAACGCCCAGATCGCCCTGGACCTGGGGTATCTCAAGATACCCCCCGAGACGTGGCTCAAGATCGAGGCGCTCAAGAACCTGGACGACGACAAGGTGGTGCTGATCACCACGGGCAGCCAGGGCGAACCCATGAGCGCCCTGTCCCGCATGGCGTCCAACGAGCACAAGCACTTCCATATCCGGCAGGGCGACACCATCGTGCTGTCGTCCAAGATGATCCCCGGCAACGAACGGGCCATCACGCGGATCATCAACCATCTCTTCAAGCGGGGCGCCGAAGTGTTCTACGAGAAGGTCTCGGAGATCCATGTTTCGGGCCATGCCTCAAAGGAAGAGCTGAAGTTGATGCTGAACCTGATCCGGCCGAAGTTTTTCATCCCTGTCCACGGCGAGTACCGCCATCTCGTGTACCATTCCCAGCTCGCGAAGAAGGTCAACATCCCCGAGGAGAACATTTTCATCCTCGAGGACGGAGAAGTGATGGAGTTCACGGCTGATACGGCCCGCCGCGCGGGCTTCGTGCAGGCAGGCCGCGTGCTGATCGACGGCAAGCTGCCGGGCGGTGTCGAGACCGTGGTGCTGCGCGACCGCATGCGCCTGGCCCACGACGGCGTGGTGGTCGTGATCCTTGCCATCGAGAGGCTGACCGGCAAGGTCGTGTCCGGACCTGACATTGTTTCGCGCGGCTTCGTGTTCGAGGATGCCTCGCAGGAACTGCTGGCCGAGGTGAAGGCCCTGGTGATGGACACCATCGTGGTCATGATCCCCGAGGCAAAGGGCGACTGGTCCCTTGTCTCGGCCCGCGTGCGCAGCGCCCTTAAGAAGTTCATCAACAAGCGCATGGAGCGCAGGCCCATGATCCTGCCGGTCATCATGGAGGTGTAGGCCGCCAGGTGTCCTCCGACCGAATGGGGGAAAATGGGTGCAAATAGCCTGAATTGACGTTATAATATATTCAACCGAAGATGATTTCACGAGTATACATAGATACATCGGTTATTGGCGGGTGCCTGGATGATGAATTTGCCGCATGGTCGAAATTGCTCTTTGACCAGTTCCGTTCAGGGATGAAGACTGCCGTAGTATCCGACCTTACACTTCGGGAACTTGAAGAGGCCCCCAAGGACGTGAGGTTGCTCGTATCGGAGGTGCCGGCGGCATTCATCGAATATGTTTTTCTTTCTGAAGAAGCTATTACGCTTGCAAACGCGTACATTGCCCACGGTGCTGTTACGGAAAAACATATTATCGATTGTCAGCATATTGCCATTGCGACGATTGAGCGTATCGATGTGCTGGTGAGCTGGAATTTCAAGCAGATCGTGAATCTGGACCGGATCAGGAAGTTTAATGCGGTAAACCTGCTGCAAGGGTATCAACCTCTGGAAATCCGGAGTCCACAGGAGGTGCTTTATGGAACAGAAAATTGACGCTGTAAAGTTAATGCGGGAAATACGGTCGAAGTTGGAAGAGAAGTACGCTAAATCCCGAAGCACGGAGTTGCAAGAGCTGAAGAAAAAGTACGGTCATTTGAGGAAGAAAAAAGATGTTATGCATGCAAAGTAAACCCCGTTAGAGAACAAGTTCTCTAAGGTTGGCAGTTTGTGGCTTTATACCGCAATCTATAAATGTATGATATCAGCCGCCGACAGGAGTCGGCGGCTTTCTCTAACGGGGTAAAAAGCATGAACCGCTCTCCGACCCTGCAGATAATTAACGAGGCATGATAGGTTTCAAGTAAAGGTATAATGGTTGGTGGAAATCTTATCACGAGCACTCAGACTTCTATTATATTGACAAAGCAAGCTGGGAATTTTACCGTCGGGTTCTCGAAGATATCGCCCGGTTGTCAGAACGATCTTACCGAAACGCCTAACCGATCCTTTAAAACGCAATAAGCCGACAATCTGTTTTGTGCATTCCATGGGCGATCTTTCTTGAAGAAGTTCCTGCTGGACTAAGCAAGATTCCCCTTGCGTCCTTTGCGAGAGACGCTTTAGGTTCTGTTATTCGGCGTTGCATGAGCGTGAGGAAAGCATGAGCACTATCAAGGACTGCGTATTCGAACACGACGACCTCGGCATGGACGCTTCGTCCCTCAAGCGCTCCCTGGCGAACCGCCTGATCTTCTCCCTCGGCAAGGACCCCATCATGGCCACGATGCGCGACTGGTTCCACACCACCGCCTACGCTGTGCGCGAACGGCTGATCGAGCGCTGGATGGAGACCATGCGCAGCTACTACCGCTCCGACGCCAAGCGCGTGTACTACCTGTCCCTGGAATTTCTGACCGGCCGCCTTCTGAGCAACAGTCTGCTGAACATGGGCATCTACGAGGAATGCGAACAGGCCCTGTCCGGTCTGGAGGAGAAGATCGAGCTTATCAGCGAACAACTGGAGGACGAGCTGTCCGGCAATGGCAATAATGGCCGGATAATCGATCGCATCATCGAACAGGAAGAGGACGCGGCCCTGGGAAACGGCGGGCTCGGGCGGCTTGCCGCCTGCTTTCTCGATTCCATGGCCACGCTGGGCCTGCCGGCCTACGGCTACGGCATCCGGTATGAGTACGGTATGTTTACCCAGCGCATTGAAAAGGGCTACCAGGTTGAGCATCCCGACAACTGGCTGCGCTATGGCAATCCCTGGGAGTTCGCCCGTCCTGAAGTGCTCTATCCCGTCAAGTTCGGGGGCCGGGTCGTGCAGTTACGCGATGAGCAGGGGAATCTCCGGTCACACTGGCTGGACGCGGAGGGGGTCATGGCCATGGCCTTTGACACGCCGGTGCCGGGGTACAACACGCCGTCAGTGAACAACATGCGGCTCTGGTCCGCCAAGGCCTCGCGCGACTTCGACCTGCGCTATTTTAACGAAGGAAACTACATCAAGGCCGTGGCGGACAAGAACGAATCGGAGAACCTGTCCAAGGTGCTCTACCCTGACGATACCACGGCCATGGGCCGGGAGCTGCGGCTGAAGCAGCAGTATTTTTTCGTGAGCGCCACGCTCCAGGACATTCTGCGCCGCTTCACGAAGTTCCATACGTCCCTGAACCTGCTGCCCGACAAGGTGGCGATCCAGTTGAACGATACGCATCCGGCCATCGCCATTCCGGAGCTGATGCGCATCCTGCTCGATGTCCATCACCTTGATTGGGACAGCGCCTGGAACATCTCGAAGCGCACCTTCTCCTATACCAACCACACGCTGATGCCCGAGGCGCTCGAGACCTGGCCGGTAAGTCTGTTCGAGGCCATCCTGCCGCGCCATCTGCAGATCATCTACGAGATCAACCACCGGTTCCTGCAGGAAGTGCTGCGCCGCCATCCCGGCGATACGGACCTGGTCCGGCGCATGTCCATCGTGGACGAGGCAGGGGGCCGGCGGCTGCGCATGTCCCATCTTGCGATCATCGGCAGCCATCGCGTGAACGGCGTGTCCCAGATCCATACTGAGCTGATGAAGCAGACCATCTTTGTGGATTTCGAGCGTTTTTTCCCGGACAGGATCATCAACATCACGAACGGCATCACGCCGCGGCGCTGGCTGAACCAGGCGAACCCGCCGCTCTCCTCCCTCATCACCTCGCGCATCGGAGACGGCTGGAAGGCAGACCTGGCAGAGCTCGCGAAGCTCGCGCCCCTGGCCGGGGACAGTGAGTTCCGGAAGGAATTCCGCACAGCCAAGCAGGCCAACAAGGAGAGGCTCGCCGACGCCATCAACGGGCGGCTCGGCATCCGGGTCG
>MHDZ01000051.1:33837-40022 GCA_001805055.1 Nitrospirae bacterium GWC2_57_13 | reverse complement strand
CGTCTCTGTTCGACGTGCAGAGCAAGCGTTTTCATGAATACAAGCGCCAGCTCCTGAACGTGCTGCATATCGTGACCCGCTACAACCGCATACGCGAAGGCCGCACCAGCGACCTGGTCCCGCGCACGGTCATCTTCGGCGGCAAGGCCGCGCCGGGCTACGCCATGGCAAAGCTGATCATCAAGCTGATCAACAGCGTGGCCGACGTGGTGAACAACGACCCGGCCGTGGGCGATATGCTGAAAGTCGTGTTCCTGCCGAACTACAACGTCTCGAACGCCGAGCTGATCATTCCCGCCTGCGACCTTTCAGAGCAGATCTCCACAGCCGGCACCGAGGCATCGGGTACGGGCAACATGAAGTTCGCGCTGAACGGCGCGCTGACCATCGGGACCCTCGACGGCGCGAACATCGAGATGATGCAGGAGGTTGGCGGTGAAAACATCTTCATCTTCGGTCTCACCACTGAAGAGGTCACGTCTCTGCGCCGGAAAGGCTGCAATCCCTGGGACATCTATCACCAGAACGAAGAACTGCGCAAGGCCCTTGACATGATCGCGTCGGGATTCTTCCTGCCTGATATGCCGCGCCACTTTCAGCCCATTTTCGACGCCCTGCTGCATCACGGCGACAAGTACCTGCTGCTGGCCGACTACGCGGCGTACATCGCCTCCCAAGAGCGGGTGGACGCCCTCTACCGAGACAAGGAGGAGTGGGCCCGGCGCGCGGTCCTGAACGTGGCGGGCATGGGGTTCTTCTCGAGCGATCGGACCGTGAAGGAATATGCCGACAAGGTCTGGAAGGTCTCGCCCGTTTCTGCGCAAGCCGCCCAACGCTGAGGAGGTGCTAACATGGTTGCACGACGCATCGGCTTTGTGTTTGCCCTTATTCTCGCTTCGCTCGCCGCCTCAACAGGCTACGCCTATGAGAGCGATGCTTTCGATAAGGGTACGAAAAGGGTGACGGCACTGGTCGGGAGCGGTACGGCCTTTGATGAGAGCTATTTCATCATCGGCGCAGGCTTCGGGTACTATATTGCCGACAACCTGGAGCTGGGCATTGACGCCGAATCCTGGAGCGGCGGCACCTATGATATCACCCGCGTCAGCCCCTCGGTCCGGTACGTGCTGCCCGCTCGCACTGAGGCCAAACCCTATATCGGGGCCTTCTACCAGCGGACCTTCATCTCGGAACTGCCGGACCGCGATGCTGTTGGCGGACGGGCAGGCGTGTTCTGGCTCACGGGGCAGCGAACCTACTTCGGAGCGGGGCTGGTGCATACCCGGACCCTGAACTGCGACCAGAGCATCTACCGGCCTGCTCGGACACCTATCCCGAGATCGTGATTGCTTTTCGGTTCTAAATTGGAAAATCAATATGCCTTGGTTCTGCCCGAGGAAGGATGGGGAGCCGCATAATTGCCTTGACTATCAGGCACCGGCCCGCTATAGTGGAATCACAAATTCCAATTTTGGACTATAAATGGAAACAATAGGTCGATTCTTAAAAACCGGCAGAGAGAGCTTCTTTCTCCTCGGGCCGCGGGGGACCGGAAAGACCACGATCATCAGGACCCAGTACCCGCATGCCCTTTTTCTGGACATGCTGCGCCCCGATGTGTTCAGGAATTACAGCGCCTACCCCGAACGGCTGCGGGAAACGGTCCTTGCCAATAAGGACAAGAAGACAATCGTCATCGACGAGATACAGAAGGCCCCGCAGCTCCTGGAGGTGGTCCACAGCCTGATCGAGGAGAAGAAGGGCCTGCAGTTCATCCTTACCGGTTCAAGCGCCCGGAAGCTGAGAACGGCGGGGGTGAACCTGCTCGCCGGACGCGCGGTCATGAAGCACATGCATCCCTTTCTGGCGGCTGAACTCCAGGGGCGTTTCAAGCTCGATGAGGCGTTGCAGCGGGGCATGATCCCTGTCGTTCTGGACAGCGGGGACCCGGGCGCCGCGCTCCAGGCATACGTGGATCTGTATATCCGGGAGGAGGTTCAGCAGGAGGGATTGACGAGGAGCATCGGCAATTTCACACGGTTTCTGGAAACAGTGAGCTACTCTCACGGGTCAATTCTCAACATCAGCAATGTGGCCCGGGAAAGCCAGGTGGAGCGCAAGGTCGTGCAGGGGTATATAGGAATCCTTGAGGACCTGCTTCTGTCCTACCGGCTTCCGGTGTTTTCGAAGCGCGCGAAGCGGGCGACCGCCGCGCACCCGAAATTCTACTTCTTTGACACCGGGCTTTACAGCGCTCTGCGGCCGTCCGGACCACTGGACCGCGCCGAGGAGCGGGCGGGCGAAGCGCTCGAAGGGCTTGTAGGCCAGCATTTCAGGACATGGATCGATTATCGCCATCCGGGTGCGCAGCTCTTCTACTGGCGCACCAGCGCCGGCTCGGAAGTCGACTTCATTATCTATGGCAAAAATGTATTCTGGGCAGTTGAAGTAAAGAACGGGAAGACCGTGCATCCGCAGGACCTTCGTCCGCTCAAGGCCTTCGGCGAGGATTATCCGGGAGCAAAACGGTTCCTGTTGTACCGCGGCAGTGAACGACTTGTGCGTGATGGGATCTCGATCGTGCCGTGCGCGGACTTTCTACTTGCGTTGGAATGAACTTATAGCGGATAGGCGAGACATATCCGCCCCGCGTCGCCGGGCCGCGTTTGCGGCAGTGTTGAAAAGCTGCCTCGATGCAGTGAATGAAAGCCCTCAATATAGGATGAGCAGAAGCAGCAGGGGTCTTTTCTGGTGCAAAAAGTGAAGCAGCTTCGCCTATTCTTATAAATATAAATATTTTGCCAAGGAGGGTCCATGAAGTCCTTATTGAAGCGATACTGGTGGTTATTGTTGCTGACCATCGTCGTCATGATTTTCAAGTTCCTTCCCCATAAGCTGCCATTTCTCGAAAAGATTGAAAAGGCCGGGTACGAATCCGGTGACGCCTCAGCATACGATCCGCTCAAGCGCATTTCTCAGCTCAACATTGAAGATGTCTCGCTGAAGGGTTTCATCCCCGTCGTGCAGGTCAAGAATCACGTAACCTCATTTAAGGAAATCCCCCTTGCCGAAGGAGACGCCTACGAGCCGCGGGTCTCGCTCGCTGCCGCGCGAACAGCGGAACGGTGAGGAAGTTAATCAACGAGCGCCTGGCGCGGCACCCACAAACCTGACGGTCATCATGGAAGTATAAAGAGTCAAGGTTGCCGAGTGTAATTTACAGTATTAACTTCTTCCTGAAGGTCACAAAAGTTTCAAACCAGCGAACCTCTACACTTCAACTCGTAATTGTCACCGAATAGGCCCTAAAAAGACCCTTTAGAAACGGTTGACAACATCTTGCATCAAGCATATATTCGTGAAAATAAGGGAATGCGCGGCACGAACCTTGCTGAACTTAGGAAACGCCGGACATTCGTTTTTCCTAGGGGGCTAGTCAATAAATGGTTAGACGCCGGGTTGGAGCCATGAGCTTTCGATTTCGTCTAGGTCCATTTACTTTCGGTCGCACGGGTACTCGTCTGAGTCTGTGGAGCCGCGGGACTGGTTTTTCAATCCCGTTGTCGGGAAAGAAAGGTCGCTCTTTCGGTAAGATAGGCTTCGGCCCGTTCAGTTGGTTCTTCAGGGGATCGCCTGCCGCCCCACCTGCCGCACACGGTGGCGAAGCCGAGGCAGAGAACAATCAACATAGGCTTGGCTCCTACGACGGAGCGGCGATCAAGGCTTTCGGATCAGATCAGCAGTTCCTCGAAAAACTTAGACAGTACGGCGTACCATGGCGTGGTGTCCAGGAGCGTCTCAAGGAAGAGCTTCCGGATCAACTCATCGATCGTGACAAGATCGCATACAGACTCGTACCGAAAGCAATGGATGCCGTCTTCGGACAACAGAATGCCGCGTGGAAGACCGAAAAACGGCCGCCGAAGAGCGGTAGCGGCTTCACGACATGGATCGTGATAATCGAAACCGGTGCCTAATAAGTCGTTGCAGTCGTCGTTGTTCGTCCACAATCGGGCGGCCAGCGCGGCTGAACTAGTTCGTTCATGCATACTTCAAGTGGAAATTTGCAGAATTCTCGTTTGCCTGTCGCTGCACAGTTGTAGGTGAAATCCTCACTTCTCTAAACGGCCGCTTCTCCTTCATATCCAAACCAACGCCATCCAGGTTATAAGTTATAATAAAAAAGGAGCTGGTAATATCCTTGGAGGTGTAAGCTATGAAAGCGCTCTATTACGATGAACCCAAAGGTTACAAGGCGATAAAGATCGGTGACTTTCCGGTGCCGGAAATTGACGACAACGAGGTCCTCGTGCGCGTGAAGGCCTTCTCGCTGAACCACCTCGACGTCTGGATCATGGAGGGGAATTATCCGGTCAAGGTGCCGCTGCCGCATATCTTCGGTTCCGATTCCTCGGGCGTTGTCGAGAAGGTCGGCAAGAATGTTCAGCACATCAAAGTCGGCGATGAAGTGATCGTCTATCCAGGCCTGAGCTGCGGCCATTGCCGGTCCTGCCTGTCAGGACGGGACAACGAATGCAGGGACTTCACCCTCCTCGGCGTGGTCGTGCCGGGCGTGTCAGCAGAGTACGTCAGGGCGCCGGCGGTCAACATTTTTCCGAAGCCTGCGGGCCTGACCTTTGAAGAGGCCGCAGGAATCGGGATCACCTGCACCACGTCATGGATGTCGCTCGTAAAGCGGGCCGGGATCAGGCAGGGCGACACGGTCCTGATCCATGGCGCAGGCAGCGGCGTGGGCACGGCACTGATCCAGATCGCGAAGCTATATAATGCCCGGGTGATCACCACGGTGGGCGACGACTGGAAGACGGAAAAAGCGAAGGCCCTGGGCGCAGACCACGTTATTAATCATAAGAAAGAAGATTTCCTTGAAGCAGTGAAGCGGATCACTGACGGGGCGCTCGCGGACATTGCCGTTGACCACGTAGGCGCCGCAACGTTCAACCAGTCCCTTGCAGCTGTGCGCAAGGGCGGCCAGATCGTGACCTTCGGATCGACCTCCGGCGACGAAGTGCGGCTCAGCCTGCGCCGCGTCTTCGGCAAAAGCGTGACGATCCACGGGGTCTATACCGGTCCCAAATGGGCCTTTGGCGAGTGTCTGCGCCTCTTTCCGTCGCCGCTCAGGACCGTGGTGGATTCCGTCTTCGAGTTCAAGGACGCGCAGAAGGCCTATGAGAAATTATTGAGCAGGCTGTTCTTCGGGAAGATCGTGGTGAAGATTTGAGGATGGTGACCACGGAGGCACGGAGACAGGATGCAGGATGCAGGATGCAGGATACAGGATGTTAGCGTGTATCATGGGTCATGCATCAGGAAACATCAGCACCCGTTGATCCGTGTTCATCCGTGTAAATCCGCGGCCAAATGGTCTCTATCTTTTTACGAAAAAATCCCGATCACCGTTAATGTGTACGGAAAAATTCTGCACTCGACCGCACCAACCATCAATATCCTGCATTCCAGCTACCTTTCCGATCTGCTTCACGTAACATTTTTTTAGTTGCCGCGTCATATCTGCGTGCAAGGTCCGGACACGCCTGCAATTCCTAGTGTCCACTCCCCTAGTCACTAAGGTATTAAAAGGCTCTCAGGGCGGGTAGAATATTTTCAGTAAAACCATAACGCCACGTTAAATAAACGATAAATCGGCTGTTTTTGAACCAACGCTGTCCGTAAATTTGCACTTTTCAATTTGCAATTTCCAATTCCGCTTTATGCGGGTTAGGGTTTATACATTCACCGCGGACAGGAGGTGAAGCAGGAGAGAGGCGCGGTCGTGGGTCATTGTCTGCAACGACGGCAGAATGCAGTTAACAACGACTACTGGAGGATAAAACAATGAAAAAGCTGGGCGTAGTGGTCTTGACTCTTAGTATGCTGCTGATCGGGTTGAGCACGCTTTTTGCGGGAAACAGCGGCGCCGTGCAGCCGGTGAAGGGGATCGGCGCTGACGTCATCTGCGCGGGAACGCCCTTTACCGTTACCGGGATGGTGGTCGCGATCGGGATTCCCGGAGAAGGGGTTGTTATCGACACGGGCGCCACGGTGGTAACGATCTACGGGATCGGGTCCCTCGCGTACTGGGACGCAAATAACATCGTCAGGCCGGCGGTCGGAGAAGTGGTTACCATAACCGGCTACGTGGTCGAGTTGACGGATAGTACGCT
>MHDZ01000051.1:32286-33820 GCA_001805055.1 Nitrospirae bacterium GWC2_57_13 | reverse complement strand
TTACCGTCGCAGGCGTGACCCTTGATCTGAGAGACGCGCTGACCTGCGCGCCACTGTGGCGAGCCATGAAATAACAACCTCGTCGCCTCTGCGGGCAGGGATGGCGTGCTCCGGCGGAGCATGCCGCCCTGCCTTTTCAAGTCCTGAGATCATTAACAAAGCTGGATGAGGCGCGCTCACTTTCTTTATGCCGACCTGTGTCCCTTGCTCTCGCTCAATCTGCGTTCATCCGCGTCCGTTAATCCGGGTTTATCCGTGTGAATCCGTGTCCAAGGGATCATCAATCTTTTGACCGAAAATCCCCGATCACCGTCAAAGCATTCGGCACGACCTCGATCTCGTACCGCGTGCCCTCACCGAACATCTCACCGTCCACATGCACCGGCACGGGCCGCTCGGCCTCCACGGTCAGCTTCGGCGCCCGGTCAAGGCTCGCGTACTTCTTTACCCGGTCTATCGTTCCGAGAAATACCTTGGGCAGATGCCACAGCAGCCGCGCGATGCCCAGGGGCCGCACGATCGTAACATCGAGCAGATGATCATCGATCTTCGCGTAGGGGGTGAGCTTGAAGCCGCCGCCGCAGGTGGTCCCGTTGCCCACGGTCAGGAGAAATGTTTCCTGCTCCATGGATCGGCCATTCATGCTTACCTTGATCGGAACGGCGTCGAAGGTCCCGAGGGTCTTGACCATGGCGCAGATATAGAGCCACAGGCCCCGCTTCTGGTGATTGATCTGGTAGCTTGCCCTGTTGACAGCGGCATCAAAGCCGAAGCCCACGCCATTCGCGAAGTAGCGGTCGTTGATCTTTCCTGCGTCGACCACCTTTGTCCTGCCGGCGAGCACGATGTCCACGGCCTTTTCGATATCATTCGGAATGTTCAGGGTTTTGACGAAATCGTTGCCTGAGCCGCCGGGCACAATGCCCAGGGGCTTGCCCGAAAAGAGCATTCCCGGCAGAACCTCGTTCACTGTCCCGTCGCCGCCCACGGCAACGATCACGTCGAATTCACCGCAGGCCCGACGGGCTATGTTCGCCGCGTCGCCCGGCCCTGTCGTGAGTTCCAGGTCGAAGATCGCTCCCTTCTGCTTGAAGAGCTCCAGGACCGCCATGACAACGGCCCGCGATTTTCCCCTGCCCGCGGCGGGATTGGCAATGATCTTGTATTTTTTCATCCCGCGCATTATAGAGGGCCGGACAGCGCCCGTCAAGAAGATCGTACCACGAAAGGCTTGCAATCCCTTCCCCTTTATGAAATAATCAATTCAACATTCGGCGGTTATGATGCCGCGGGCAGGGAGATAACGATTGATATTTGAAGCCATAGTGCTCGGCGTGATCCAGGGTCTCACGGAATTCCTTCCCATCAGCAGCTCAGGCCACCTGATCCTGGCCCAGTGGGCCACAGGCTGGCAGGGCGAGCTGATGAACAATCTCACCTTCGACGTTTCGCTCCATGCAGGCACGCTCGCGGCGCTGCTGTGGTATTTCCGGAGGGACTGGTTCCGTTTCGGGGCGGCCTTGCTCCGGACCCT
>MHDZ01000051.1:13767-32267 GCA_001805055.1 Nitrospirae bacterium GWC2_57_13 | reverse complement strand
CCGCCGTGGCCGCGTGTCTGCTGTTCAATCACGCCATCGAGACCGCGTTCCGCAGCCCGCTCCTGGTATCGGCCATGCTCATCGGCGGCTCCGTGGTCATGTGGCTGGCAGACCGGTACTCCTCGCGGCAGCGGCAGCTCGGCGCCATGACGCTGGGCCATGCGCTCTTTGTCGGCTTTGCCCAGGCGGTCGCGCTGGTCCCCGGAGTGTCCCGCTCAGGCATCACCATCTCCGCGGCCTTGGCCGCAGGCTACCGGCGCGAAGACGCGGCGCGGTTCTCCTTCCTGCTCGCCACGCCCGTGATCGCCGGAGCCGCAGTGTACCAGTTGAATGACGTCTCGCTTTCAGGCGATGCAGCGGCGGGCTTTGTGCTCGGCACGCTCAGCTCGGCAGTGGTGGGCTATCTGGCGATCCGGTTCCTGATCACCTATCTGCAGCGCCATTCGCTGAGCCTCTTTGTGTGGTACCGCGTTGCCGTGGCAGGCGCGGCGCTGGCGCTGTGGTTCGCGCGGGGAGCGCAGTAGAAGGGACCGTCCCCCTGGAATCTAAGGGGACTGTCCCTGTCAGAAGCATTTCTTCGCGTTCTGGCGTTTTTGGCGCTACATTGTTCATTCACAGAATTGTTTTCGTGCTGCATGCTTTTGTCACCTTTCTTGCGCGCCCAAGAAAGGTAACCGAAAGAAGGGCGCCCCGGCGAAAATTCTTTACGGCCTGCTCGGTCGCCCTCGGGGCATTTCGGAAACTCGGCCTCCGGCCTCAGACAGTCCGAAATGCTTCTCCCTCGGACTCGGTCGCAGGCCTGAATTTTCGCATGGGGTAAGAAGTCCAATCGCCGCCGCAGGCCGCGCGAAGAAGAGAAAGAACCGGAACCTATGGCAGCTGCAAAAGAACAACAGAGCCATACACACTGGCACGAGATGATCGGGCTGGGGCTGCTCGCCCTCGGCCTGCTCGTTCTTCTGAGCCTCCTGTCCTACAGCAACGCTGATCCGAGCTTCAGCGTTTCCGGTGTGGGCGGCAAGACCAGGAATATCATCGGCATCACAGGCGCTTATCTTTCAGACATGGCGCTGCATCTCTTCGGACTTGCCTCCTATCTCGTCCCTGTCTATCTATTCGCCTACGCGATATTCTTCATGCTCGGCCGCGAGGCCCTGCACCCCCTTCTCAAGAACATCGGCGGCCTGGTGCTGTTCATCTCGGCGTCGGCCTTTTTCGGGCTCCAGAATGACGCAGTACGGCTTTTCGGCGAGCAGTTTCCCTCAGGAGGCATGCTCGGCCGCTTCCTGGGACGACTCTTCCTGCGCGGCCTGTCCCAGACAGGCTCCTACATCGTGACCGGCACGACCATTGTGATCGCCCTGATGCTGCTCACGCCTTTTTCGCCGATCAAGGCACTGACCTGGCTCAAGCAGGTCTATGCACGGCTCATGGAAGAGCTCGAGATCCTGGTGTCCCTGCACCGCGGCAGGCAGCAGAAGGCGCGGGAGGCGAAGCAGCGGCCCCAGCTGCCCACGGAGCCGCCGAAGATCGTGACTTCCCAGAAACTGCCGCCTCAGGTCCGCGAGCCGAAGCCCGCTGCAAAACCGACGCAGGAACACTTCGAGTTCATGGAGAAGACAGGCACGTACAAGCTGCCCACGATGGACCTGCTGAACCCGCTCGCACCGTCGTCCAAGAAGGTCTCGAACGAGGACATGCTGGCCCAGTCAGTGCTGTTGACCCGCAAGCTCCTGGACTTCGACATCGAGGGCCGCGTGACCCAGGTCTATCCCGGACCGGTGGTCACCATGTTCGAGTTCGAGCTGGCGCCGGGCGTGAAGGTGAGCAGGATCACGGCCCTCTCCGACGACCTGGCCCTGGCCATGAAGGCGGCGAGCGTGCGCATCGTCGCACCGCTGCCGGGCAAGGGCACGGTGGGCATCGAGGTGCCGAACAACACGCGGGAGATCGTCTATCTCCGCGAGATCCTCGAAACGCCCGATTTTCAGGCCAACAAGTCGAAGCTGCGCATCCCCCTGGGCAAGGACATCTTCGGCGCACCCGTGGTGGCCAGCATCGAGAAGATGCCGCACCTGCTCGTGGCAGGCGCCACGGGATCGGGCAAGAGCGTTGCCATTAACGCCATCATCCTGTCCATCCTGTTCAATGCCCGGCCGAACGAGGTCAAGCTCGTGCTCGTGGACCCCAAAATGCTCGAGCTCTCGATCTATGAAGGCGTGCCGCATCTCCTGTCGCCCGTGGTCACCCAGCCCAAGCGGGCCGCCGAGACGCTGCGCGCCGTGGTGGCCGAGATGGAGCGCCGCTATCGTACGCTGGCCGAGAAGGGCACCAAGAACATCGAGTCCTACAACAAGGCCGTTCCCGAAGCGGAGCGGCTGCCCTTCATTGTCGTGGTGATCGATGAGCTTGCCGATCTCATGATGACCGTGCAGCGCGAGGTGGAGGACTCGATCATGCGCATCGCCCAGATGGCGCGTGCCGCGGGCATCCATCTGATCGTGGCGACGCAGCGGCCGAGCGTGGACGTGATCACGGGACTCATCAAGGCCAACCTGCCGGCGCGCATATCCTTCCAGGTTTCGTCCAAGACCGACTCGCGCACGATCCTGGATGCAAACGGCGCCGAGAACCTTCTGGGCATGGGCGACATGCTCTTCCTGCCGCCGGGCACGGCCCTGCCGATCCGCGTGCACGGCTGCTACGTGACCGAGGGCGAGACCAAGCGCGTCGTTGATTTCGTGAAGAAGCAGGCAAAGCCCAATTATGAATTTCTGGCCCAGCGCGTGAAGGAAGTAGCCGCGGCAGAGGCGGCGGCTGTGGACGACAGCGAGCGCGATGAGCTGTATTCGCGTGCCGTTGAGCTCGTGATGCAGAACGGCCAGGCTTCCACGTCGTTCCTGCAGCGCAGGCTGCGCGTGGGCTATAACCGGGCCGCGAGGATGATCGAGATGATGGAAGAGGACGGCATTGTGGCTCCGGCCGACGGCGCAAAGCCGCGGCAGGTGCTGGTGCGCAAGAACATGGACGGGACGGAGAGGGAAATATAGAACTGCGAAATTCCGAGTGCGGAGTAATGTGCCGGAAGGTACGAGGGGAAGCGCGTGCAATGGCAGGAGGTTGAGACGTCGGGAGGATCGGAAGATGGGGCGAGCATCAACCGGAAGCCCGGCCGGATATTCAGGCAGCACAGGAAAGATTCCTAAGGGACCATGGATTTTAAGACCGTCATCTCATCGTTAGTGAATGACTTTGACCGGCGTCGAATACGCTATGGCCTCATGGGCGGGTTTGCGCTTGGGCTTTGGGGTGTAGCCCGGGCGACCGTTGATCTCGATTTCCTTGTTCGTAGAGAGGACATGGCGCAGATAACGGAGCGTATGGGCGGTCTGGGCTATGAGTGCAAGTTTCAGAGTGAAAATGTTTCACAGTTCGTGTCGCCATTAAAGCTTTTTGGCGAGGTGGATTTCCTGCACGCTTTTAGACAAGCGAGCCTGGAAATGCTGAAGCGGGCCGAGGAAAAAGATATTTTTAACGGAGAGCTGCACATCAGAGTGTTGATGCCGGAAGACCTTATCGGACTTAAACTGCAGGCGATCAAGAACAATCCTTCGAGAAAGGAAGGAGATATGGCGGACATCAAGGCGCTAGCATCGGCCCGGAAGGGAAAGCTTGACTGGCCGCTGATCAGGTCCTATGCAGATATCCTGGAGGCCGGGGAATTGCTGGCCGAGCTTGGCGAGGAATGACGCAATGACGCTATCAAAGGCCGCGATGGTAGAATTACGCGAATTATCGCGTTCCGAGGCCCTGCGCAAGGATATGGATGCTGTCCTGCGTTCGCGGCATAATCCGTTTATTAACGCCGGAGTTGTTGACGTGGATGCGTATATATTCTTTGTTTCCGCATTTAACGAGTTTGTCAATCACGAACCCAAGCCATTCGTGCCCATGCAGTGCAGTGATATGCGTTTGTAGGCGGGCGGGGCATCTGGAAAGCCTCTGATGCGCATGATCGAGATGATGGAAGAGGACGGCATCGTGGCCCGGGCCGACGGCGCAAAGCCGCGGCAGGTGTTGGTGCGGAGGAACATGGACGGGACGGAGCGGGATCTTGACGGATGAGACGGTCGGTATTGTTGCAGTATTAAGCATGCAAATGGGTCATTAAACTGCAACAAAATATTGTCACATTCGAAAAAAAGTTAAAAAAATCTACCAGTCCGGCACTGAGACAGGTAGAAAAGATATACAAAGGTAAAGGGATTGTGTCCATGCCCGCCGAGGCTCTGTGGTTAAATCCGCTTTTTACGCCGTCATAAAATAATATCGAGAGGTGCCAATGACTAAAAGTACTTTCTCCCCCGCGGGGGGAAAAGGAAATATTGTTCTGGTCATGCTGATACTCGTACTAGTGTCATTGGCCGGTGTTCGCTTATGGCTGGAAAAGGAGGCCAGTGCAGTTCCCTATCCATACTGGCTTGCCGTATCAGATAACGGAATAGCGATCATATACGGAGATACCATTTATCTGTGCGATGCAGAAGGCACTATCAGTAAAAGAATAACCATTCCTGACCACATTGTGCCCTGCCAGCTTTCCTGGCATAATGATAAACTCATAGTGGCGGATTGGAAGAATGATGAATTGCACTTGTTTGGTTCCTACGGCATGACCTCGATACAGTTACGGGGCGGCCCGAATATTAACGCTCACCTGAACGCCATACTAGATGAAAAAAATAATGCTATCTATGTCACTGACAGCGACGGGAGCCGCATACATAAGTACGATAGTCAGGGCAGCTACGGTGAATCATTCGGCCGCTTTGGCTTCGGTCAAGGGTCACTGTCATCACCTAAAGACATGCGCCTCCTGAATGATACGTTATACGTCGGCAATGTGATGCGTTCCGGTGTCGACGCTTTTTCGACTGACGGCAAATTTATTAAGTCCATTGTTGAGCCGAAAGGAAACATTCTCTATAATCTGATCACTGATTTTGACATTGCAGACGATTATGTCGTCACTATCGAGTGCGACGTGTTATTTGCCCATTGCCTCATAGCGTCGTATAACTGGGAAGGAAAATTGTTGAGCAAAATACCTCAGGCAGCCGGATCAGGGTCGGTTGGAGATGTCGCCATGAAGGGCGATATCGTTTACGTGAGTGATGCCGCTAACAGGAGAATTACAAAATACGATGTTGCAACATTGGAAATCCTGGGCCCGGTAAGTTTGGAGTTGAATGCAATAGGGGAATCTGATAATAGTAAATATGAGGCCCTAAAAAGCTACTCGAGGTATTCTCTCATTGCCTTGCTCCTCTGCTGTGTTCCGGTCGCGTTATTGTATTGGCAGTACAGGAAATCACGGCAATAGCGTGCAGGGCGCATTGCTCGCGGCGGTCGACGGGTGCGCAATGTCGACTGAGGGAACTTTATCCGTGGTCATATCACTCACCCAGACGTGCGCTATATGGGAAAAAGGACGACCAAATAACAACTCGGTAGAGCCGCTGAAGAGGCTCAACGCATGACAGGGCGCTCGAAACCAGAGCGATACGTTAAGCTGAAGCGAACGCACGCGAATACGCAGCTCATCCGGTCCATCAGGCATCATGAATAAAGACAAAATAATAAAGCTTCTCGGCGCCACACTCATCGCAGTTGGTTCGCTTCAGCTGACGTTGAGAGCGAAGGATATTTGGTGGTCATTAGCGATGCTGTTCCGCCCTGCCTCATTCGTGACGATTCAAGAATATCTGGTTTATAGCGGCGCCTCTCTGTTCTTTTTTATCGTCCTGCCACTTGCAATTTTTATTGCTGGTGTTGGCATGGTCAAAACGAGAAGGTGGGGTTGGCTGTTGGCAGTAATAGTCTGCACGATCACATTTATTGTGAAAGTAGCTGGCGCCGTACGCTTTGCTATTGCCGTCCATGAATCGCGCACTCTCCCAATTCCAGCAATTCCTGAAGGCGCCTATGTTGGGGTTGCTGTGAGCCTGTGGCCGACGTATATATATGCTGTGACAAGCGCATTGTTCATTTTGCTGCTGACGCGGACTTCAATAAAAACAGCGTTCCCGAAATAGAAGGCCACTATAACCACACGCTTCGAGGGAGCCAAATCACATGCTAGGCGTCAACCATCCCACAGTCCAGTTGTTTTCCGGCAAAAAGCCTCTTGCCATATATACGCCATTGACGTATAATTAACTATGGTCATAATAGAGACCCCGATATTCACTCGTCGAATTCAGGCTGTTCTTGCCGATGATGAGTATCGGCTCTTGCAGGATCAACTGGTCCAACAACCGGATGCCGGTAAAATTATCCCAGGGAGCGGCGGGTTGCGTAAACTGCGCTGGTCTGCGGATGGCCGCGGAAAGCGCGGCGGCATCAGGGTCATTTACTATTGGTTTGTATCGCCGGAGGTCATCTTGATGCTGTTTGCTTATCCCAAGAACGAACGAGATGACTTGACGACGGACCAGTTGAAACAGCTGAAAAAGATCGTTGAAGGAGAATTTCGATGAAAAAAGAACTTTTTGATGAACTGCTCCAGAGTGTGAAGCAGGGCGGGGCTATCATGAAGCGCACCCTGAAGCCTTCGCGCACCTTTACCTTTGCCGTGTCCGAAGTGAAAAAGATTCGTGACCAATATGGCCTGTCACAGGAAAAGTTTGCGATCCTCATGGGGATAAGCACTGCTACGCTTCGCAACTGGGAACAGGGTCGCCGCAAGCCGGAAGGTCCGGCGCGCATATTGCTGCAAGTGGCGGCCACGCATCCGCGTGCCTTGCTCGATCTTGCGAGCAGCAGAAAAACCAAGAAGAAATAGTAGCATACGGGTAGAAGATGTCGGAAAACTACGCGCCTCCTACCCGCGCCGTATCCAGTCAACAAAGACGGTCGTCCTGTCTCGAACGCGCACACTGCATTTCATTTTGCGGATTGACATAAGCAGTCGTTGAGCATATCATGCTCCATATTCAGCAGCGCGGAAGGAAAAGATTTAAATGCGGAGTGCGGAGTGCGGAACAGGAAGGGAAGAGGGGAAGGACGCAGAGAGGCACTATTAGCATGTATCATTTAATTCTGATCGTCATAATCGTCTCCGCATCCTTTGCGATGCCGGCCTTCGCGAACGGGTCTCCTGACGAGGTGATACAGGCCGTGGAAAAGCATTACTCCGGGCTCATGGACATGACAGCCAGGGTAAAACAGAAGAATTATCTCAAGTCCCTGGATAAAACGCAGACCTTCAGCGGCGCCCTGGCTATCAGGAAGCCGGGCAGGCTGCGCCTCGACTATACGAACGGCCAGCGGATCGTGATCGACGGCAACGAAGCCTGGTTCTATTCCGAGAAGAGCAAGCAGGTGATCAAGCGGGCCTTTGCGGATTTCGAGCA
Organism: Nitrospirae bacterium GWC2_57_13; assembly: GCA_001805055.1. Lineage (GTDB taxonomy): Bacteria > Nitrospirota > UBA9217 > UBA9217 > UBA9217 > GWC2-57-13. The sequence goes on along the minus strand of MHDZ01000051.1, from coordinate 24,852 downwards.
GGCGAACATTCCCGTTGCCTTTCTGCTCGGCGCTGCATCGATCCGGGACGACTTCGAGGTGTCCCAGCCTGACAAAAAGAACCCCCGCCTGCTGGACCTGAAGCCGAAGCGGGCCGGCGCAGCAATGACCAGGGTCCGGATCAGCGTGGACAACGGGGGCCGCATCACGGAGCTGGTCATCTTTGACCGTTCCGGCAACACCTCGACGGTCGCCTTCTCGGACATCGCGGAAGACGCAGGCGTTGATGAGGAGCAGTTCCGCTTTTCCGTTCCCAGGGGCACGGAGATCATTGAGCAATGATAAACGGCGAAGGTGAGAAGTTGGGAAGGTAGGAAGGCAGAAACGACGGGTCTGCTCATTTTCTTAGCTTCTTACCCTCACACCTTCGTGATTTCCTCAAGGAGGTTATATGGCCGCCGAGAACTCATTTGATGTGGTTTCTAAGATCGAGATGACCGAAGTGACGAACGCGGTGACCCAGGCGATGAAGGAGATCAGCCAGCGGTTCGATTTCAAGGGCAGCAAGTCGAGCATCACCGAGGAGAAGGACGCCCTGGTGGTGCTGTCCGACGACGAATTCAAACTGAAGAGCGTGATCGACATCCTGCAGGCCAAGCTGGTGAAGCGCGGCGTGCCGATCAAGAACCTGACCTACGGAAAGATGGAGTCTGCCCTGGGCGGCACGGTGCGTCAGCGGATCACACTGCAGCAGGGCATCCCGACGGACAAGGCCAAGGAGATCGTGAAGGCCATCAAGGACGCGAAAATGAAGGTCCAGGCCTCGATCCAGGCAGACCAGGTGCGCGTATCCGGAAAGAACCGCGACGAGCTACAGGCCGTTATCCAGCTCCTGAAGGACAAGGACTTCAAACTGGACCTTCAATTCACCAACTATCGCAACACTTGACCCGGGCGGGCGCGACCCGGTCGTATCCCTCTTTGGTATTTACGCAGGCGATATCGACGCCATGGTCATGTGGCGTCATCGTCTGGACGGTCTTGGCGCGGGCAGTGATCACACCCTCGCAACGAGACATCCTTGAGCATAGTTTCAACAAACCGACAAAAAACAAACAACAGTTTTATTCCTGCCTTCGTCCGCCCAGATGCTCTAACCAATGATGAACCTTGCAATTTTTTTCTGAATTGCTATAATTTGTGGGACGAAGTTCCCGAGGGAGAGTGCATGAGCCTTGTCGGCAGACTGGAAGATCTTGCGTTACCGGATATTTTCCAGATCATCAGTCTAAGCAAAAAGACCGGAACCCTGGTCGTGCGGAGCCGCAGGGGCACAGGCATGGTCGTGTTCAGGAACGGTCAGGTGATCCAGGCCGCGAGCGACGGCATCCGTGACTCCCTGGGCAACATCCTTGTATCCCAGGGACTGATCGATCAGGGCGCGCTTACCAAGGGTCTTGCACAGCAGCGCAAGGAACCCGACAAGCCCATCGGCATGATCCTTTCCGAGATGGGCGCTGTCCCCGCCCAGACCATCGAAACATTCATCCGCAAACAGATCGAAGAGATCGTCTACGAGCTGCTCTCCTGGGACGAGGGGTTCTTTAACTTTGAGCTCGGTGAGATCGCCCCCAAGGACAAGATCGAGATCGACACCCAGGAGTTCCTGCTGCGCTCCGGTATCAGCGCCGAATATCTGCTGATGGAGGGGACGCGGATCCTGGACGAGCGCAAGAAGGACCAGCCTCGCGAGGCCCCGGCGCCGAAGCGTCAGCAACCGGTTGCCGCGCCACCGCCTGCGCCACCCCCACCCGTCACGACTCATCATAGCTACGAGCCGGCGGTGGCCGAGTTCCGTGAGAGGATCGAAAAGGAAGAGCCGCGCAGCGGGATAACGGCGCTCAAGTCCATGTTCAATGAACTGCGCTTTCCTACGGCAACGGCGGAAGTGACGCTTCTTATTCTCCGGTACGCCAGCGAGGTGGTGAACCGCGCCATACTCTTCATGGTGAAGCGCGACGAGGTGCGCGGCCTGGGCCAGTTCGGCATCGAGCTGAAGGGCGCCTCAGCGGACCAGGTGGTGCGCAATATCCGCATTCCCCTCGACTGCCCCTCCTTTTTTTCCACCGTCGTCGAGACCCGCCAGACTTACGTGGGCCCCCTGGAGGAGAACGATACGCATACGGCCATGATCAAAACGCTGGGCGGCGACCGGCCCGACGAGATCATGGCCATCCCGCTGATCGTCGACGGAAAAATTGCGCTTGTCGTGTACGGGGACAATCTTCCTGATAAAAAACAGCTCCGCGACGTTGATACGCTCGAGATCTTCATGAGCCAGGCAGGGATGGCGCTGGAGAAGGCCCTGCTCGAGAAGAAGATTGCTGAACTGCAAAAGGAGAGAGAATGAGGAACGTCCTGATCGTTGAGGATTCCAAGGCAATACGGTCGATGATCCGCGTTGCTCTGGAGGAGCAGGGAAGCTACTTCGTCGTGGAAGCGACGAACGGCTTCGAGGCCCTGAAGGCCCTTCCCACCCGGGACTTCGATCTCATTGTCACCGATATCAACATGCCCGATATCAACGGTCTTGAGTTGATCAATTTCGTGAAATCAAATCCCGCCTACCGCACCATCCCCCTTGTCATTGTCAGCACGGAAAAGAGCGAAGAAGACCAGAAGCGGGGCCTTGCCCTGGGCGCGGCGGGATACGTCGTCAAGCCCTTCAAAAAAGAAGATCTTCTCGCGGCCGTCGCCGCGGCCATCGGCAAAACGTAGGCCCAGAGCATGACACGGTCCGCCGTACCGCGTGGGTATGGAACCCCAAAGCGCGGCGGACGCGGGAGCGCATCGGCAGAATGAAAAAGGAACGCCCTATAAAGGAGTTTCTCGCGGAGGCCGAGGACATCCTCGAAGCGGCCAATCAGGCGCTGCTGTCGATCGAGAGCGATCAGGCCGGCAACCGCTCCGCCGTCGAAGCCGTGAACGCCCTCTTCCGCGCCATGCATTCCTTCAAAGGGCTGGCCGGGATGTTCGGACTCCAGGCGCCGGCCGACCTCGCCCACATGATGGAATCCCTCCTCGACGGCCTCCGGCTCGGGAAATTGAAGCTCGACAGCGGTACCCTCGATCTTCTCTTCGAGACCACATCGCTGCTGGGAATGCAGGTGCAGCAGCTCGGCCGGGGCGAGGAGCCCGGCGAGATCGCCTCGCTGCTGCAGCGCATAGAAGAATTCCTTTCCGGGGGCTCGGCCACTGCGGACCGGTCGGCCCTGGCCCGCGTCAGGATCGATCCCGCCATACTTCAGGTCCTGACCGAGTACGAGGAGCACCGGCTGATCGAGAACATCGAGAAGCGAAGCGATCTGCATCTGCTCAAGGTCCAGTTTGACTTTGAATCGTTCGAGTCCGGCATCAAAAATCTGAACACCGAGCTGAAGCGGCAGGGCGAGATCATCTGCACCCTTCCTTCGGCAGCCGCGTCAGGCCCGGGGATAGCCTTTTCGATCCTCGTGGCCACCGGTGAGTCCGGTGAGTCCCTTGCCGCACGCATAGCCGCCATCGGCATTGGCGGTGCGGTCCTTGAACAGGTCGAGTATCTGGAGGCCCCGCGGCCCGCGGGGCCGAAACAGGACGCGCAGCTCCGGTCCACAAGCAACACCGTGCGCGTGGACATTGCCAAGCTGGACAGCATCATGAACATCGTGGGCGACCTGCACCTGCTGAAGAGCACCATCGGCAGGATCGCCGTCGACCTCCGCGCGGCCCAGGGTTTTTCCGGGTTCGCCGCCAATATGGCCAAGGTGCACAAGAACCTGGAGCGGAAGCTGAACGAGCTGCAAAACGGTATTCTGGACGTGCGGATGGTCCCCATCGGGCAGATCTTCGGGCGGCTGTCCCAGGCCGTGCGGAAATACGCTAAAGAGGCCGAGAAGGAGATCGACCTGGAGATGGCAGGCGAGGAGACTGTGCTGGATAAGCTCATGATCGAGGACCTGGCGGACCCGCTCATGCATGTCATCCGAAACGCCGTGGACCACGGTATTGAGCCGCCGAAGGCGCGGCGGGCCCTGGGAAAACGGGAGCAGGGCACGGTGCGGCTTCTGGCCTATCCCAAGGGCAACCAGGTGGTGATCGAAGTGGAGGACGACGGCGCGGGGATCGATCCGCGGAAGCTGCTGCGCAAGGCCGTCGAAAAGGGCATCGTGCCCCCGGACCACGGCCTTGACCCCGAGGCGGACCGGAAAGAGATCCTGGAGCTCATCTTTCTGCCGGGTTTCTCGACGAGCGAAACGGTGACGGAGATCTCGGGCCGCGGCGTCGGTATGGACGTGGTCAAAAGAAACCTCTCCCGCCTTTCGGGCATCATCGACATCGAGACCGAGCACGGCGAGGGCACGAGGTTCACGTTCACGCTCCCCATCACCCTTGCGATCATCAAGGCGCTGATCATTGAAGCAGGCAGGGAAGTGTTCGCCGTGCCCGTGGCCTCGGTGCTCGAGATCATCCGGGTGAAGGCGGACGAGATCGAGACCATCGAATCGCGGGAGGTGATGGCGGTCCGCGACGAGACGGTCCCGCTCCTCCGGCTCAGCAGGGCCTTCAAGCTTCCCGACAGCGCTCAGCAGGACATGCTGTACGTCCTGCTCGTGGGCCTCGCGGAGCGCAGGATCGGACTAGTGGTGGACAGCCTCAAAGACCAGCATGAGATCGTGATCAAGCCGCTGGGCAAACGTCTTGCCGCGATTCCGGGCATCTCGGGCGCTACAGAGCTGGGCGACCGGAAGGTCGTGCTGGTCCTGGACGTGGAAACGCTGATCGGCGGAGCGTTTAGAAGGACAGTGGTCAGCAGTCAGTAGTCAGGGGTCAGCAGGAAGGAAGCCGGAATTCGTTCAGCCTGAAAAAAAGTATTTGGCCACGGATGAACACGGATAGTTCACATAGAACAACAGGGGTTGGATCTTGGAGCTCATTCGGATTGAGAAGGTACGGTTTGGGGCCTGGTGTAGACGATGTACGAAGAATTTTACGGTCTGAAAGAGAAGCCCTTCAACAAGACGCCGGATCCGCGCTTTCTCTATGAGAGCCGTACCCATGCCGAGGCTCTGGCCCGGCTGCAGCATGCCGTGGAGGAGCAGGACATCATCCTGCTGACGGGCGAGATCGGGGCGGGCAAGACCACGCTGTCGCGGGCGCTCATCGATTCCCTCGACGAGCAGTATCATCCCGTTCTGATCATCAATCCGCGGCTGTCGCCGTCGCAGCTGCTGAAGGTCGTGGCACAGCGGCTCGGCATGGACGAGTCGGGGCGGCACAAGCACGGGCTGCTTGAGGGGATCAATGCAAAGCTCTATGAGCTCTACGAGGCGGGCCGGCGTCCTGCGCTCATCATCGACGAAGCGCAGCTCATACCGGGCAAGGACGCCTTTGAGGAGATCCGGCTGCTCACGAACTTTCAGCTTGATGACCGCAACCTGCTGGCCTTGGTGCTGATCGGGCAGCCCGAGCTGCGGGAGCGGTTGAACCGGCGGCCCTACCGGGCGCTTCGCCAGCGCATCGGGTTCGCCTATCATCTCGGCCCGCTCGATGAGGGTGAGACGCGCGCTTATGCAGAGCACCGCCTTCGCGTGGCGGGCCGCGAGACGCCGCTCTTTGATGACGAGGCGCTGGCGAGCCTGCACCGTCATTCCGGCGGCGTACCCCGGCTCATCAACATCATCGCCGGGAATGCCCTGCTTGAAGGGTTCGGCAGGGAGGCCGCAATGATCACTGCTGACATAATTGAGGACGTGTCGAGGGAGCTGTGAAGGCGAGAAGGTGGGAAGCTGGGAAGCTGAGAAGGTAAGAGGGGAAGAAGGAAGGAAAGAAGGAAAGAAGGAAAGAAGCGGGAACGATGGACATTCTGTCAGCAAGAAAAAAAGCGGCTGCAAACAAAAAGGCCAGGGACCGGGAAGCGGCTGCGGAAGAGCAGCAGGCGCCGCTTCCTGCAGGGCCTGCTTCGGAGCCGGAGAAAAGCGCGGCCGCGCCTGCCGCAGCTGCGCCGGTTGTCCCACCTGCCGGTCCTGCGCCGCAGGCTGAAGAACGCGTCCCGGCGGAAGTGCCGACACAACAGGAGGAGCCGGCAGAGGCCGCTCCTGCCCTGGCGGAGGTCGAACTGCTGGCCTTTCGCATCGGCGGCGAGGCCTACGCCGTGCTGGTGGAGGAGACGCGGGAAGTGCTGAAGCTGTGGGAAACGACCGCCGTGCCGCATACGCCGGAATATGTGCTGGGCGTGATGTCGATCCGGGGCGCCGTGCATCCCATCATCGATCTTTCGCTGCGCCTGGGGCTCGGGCCCGGCGACCGGGGGGAGCGGTCCCGGGTGATCGTGGTCAGCATCGGAAACGAGGAAACAGGTCTTCTGGTGGAGCGCGTGACAGGCGTGGTCCGGGTCTGGCCCGATGAGATCAAGCCCGCTCCGGAAACAGCGGGGCAGGGTGTTGAGGCGGAACTGGTGCGGGGCATCGCCCGGAAGGACGATACTCTCTACATACTGCTCGACCTGGAGAAGGTCGGTGGATGAAGGAGTGAGAATGCCGGCACGATGCCGTCGGGACTGTAGAGCGGCAGGCTTGGCCGTTCGCAATCAAGCTCTGCGGTTCAGGTTTGCGGGAGGTCGCACATGAGGGAAAGGTGTATGGTAAAAAGGAGGACAGCGGCAGCGGCACTGCTGACCCTTGCAGCAGTACTGGTAGGTTGCGTTGCGCTGAAGGAGTCGCGCCCCCTTCTTCCCCTGAAGGAATACGAGAAGATGATCGCCGGGCGTTTTGACGCCGACTATATCGGCACGGAAAACTGCCTCAAGGCCTGTCATGCTCACGACAAGATACGCCGGGACTTTGATTTTTCCACCATGGGCGTCCAGCTTTCCCGGCAGTCGGGCCTGCCGCTCGTGAACTGCGAGAGCTGCCACGGTCCGGGCAGTCTCGCCATTGAGGGCATCACGCCCGAGAAGGTAAGGGCCGATGCCGCCGCCGGGAAGAAGACGGAGTGCAATCACAAGACCTTTATCGACATCAAAAAACTGCCGGCCCAGGCCCAGTCGCTCATCTGCCTCAAGTGCCACACGGCGAACGCCACATTCAACCTGCACAACTGGAACGCAAGCAGCCATAACATGGCGGACATTTCCTGCTCCGACTGCCACCCGATCCATGTGGGCCATAATTTGAAGGTGCGGCCCCGGGAGACAACAGCCCTCTGCTACAAGTGCCACCAGGAGGTGCAGGCCCAGTTCTCGCTTCCCAACCGGCATCCGGTGCCGGAAAAGAAGGTCTTCTGCACCGACTGCCACGACACTCACGGCGGGATGGGCAGCAAGAACCTGCGGAAGGAAACGGTAAAGGCCACCTGCACTCAGTGCCATGCCGAAAAGGCCGGGCCCTTTGTGTTCGAACATGCTGATACGGGCGAGGACTGCAGCGTCTGCCACACGCCGCACGGGTCGGTGAACAATAATCTTCTGGTGCTGCGCGAACCCTTCCTCTGCCTGCAGTGCCATACCACGCACCAGTTGGAAGGCGTAACATCGCCAGAGATGAAGCAGGCCTTCTATACGCGCTGCACAGACTGCCATTCCCAGATCCACGGCACGGACCTGCCTTCGCCGAGCGGCCAGGGCCGGTTCATACACTAGGAAAGGAGGCGTGAGATGAAAAAGACCCTGCTGCTTCTGATCTCCGCTGCGCTCTGGGCCTCGCCCGGTGCGGCGCTGGAGCTGCCCCACGCCCCCCTTCCGGACGGCGCGGAGACGCCCTTTGAGGCCGAGCTCCAGGCCGGTTATCGATGGATGAAGATCACCGGGAGGAGTCACGCCGGCGAGTATGAATATCTCCATCCCTCCGCGGCAGGGTCGTTCTTCCTTGAGTGGGACCCCCTGCCGCACCGCCTGATGATGGAGTCCTATTATCTGAACCGGAAGGATTTTTTTACCGACATCGACTATGCCTATCACGATCTTTTCATGGTGAACGTCAAATCGCGCGGGCTGTTCCACAATCTTGATCATTATTCATTCGGACCGGATCCTAACACCCCCCCCGTGCTAAGCTTTACCGACCGGAATCCCGGAGACCGCTACGGTGTAGCGACGATGATGAACAGGGCCTTTGTGCGGTTCAAGACGCCGGATTTTCCATTCCATATATATGCTGACACGGTAAGACAGGACAAGGAAGGCACTGTGCAGCAGCGGTTTCTGCTCGGCTACTTCGGCGCTCTCGAGAAAGTTTCCACATCCCGGACGATCGACTGGCAGACATGCGAAGTGACGGTGGGAGCGAACAGCCACCTGGGGCTGGTCGAAGTGGATTACAGCCATGCGGAGAAAAAATTTGAGGCTTCAGGGGATAAGATTCTTTATGATGCTTATCCTAATGCACCGAGCAGCCGTCCTGCCGACACCTATCCCCATAATCTCGTGCCTGACCTCAAGTCGTCGTCGGATACGGTAAAGGTCCACACGTCTCATACCGGCAGGATCACGGCAGCGGCAACCTATTCCCAGGGCGATAAAAAGAACGAGGACAGCGGCGCCCGCTCCGAGTACTGGAACGCGGCAGGGGACCTTACTTTTGTACCTGCCAGGGACCTGGCAGTGTTTTTCAAGTACCGCCATTATGACCTTGATGTGCGGAATCCCGATACAATTACGTTGACAGGGACGACATCTGGCACGATCAATGCCTATTCCAACGTCCGTGACTCCATCTCGTCCCAGAAGGACGTGATGACCAGCGCAGTGAGATACCGCCTTACGGACCGGCTGACGCTTCGGGGAGAGTATGCCTTTGAATCGGTCCAGCGGGACATCGATTCCAACTGGGACGTGGCTCATCGCACAACAAAGAACAAAGGGAGGCTGGCGGCAAGCTACCGCGTTCTGAACCGGCTGACGCTCCGGGGCGATGTGAGCTACCAGGATGTCGATCATCCCGCATACAACGGGGATCCGGATGCCGCAGGAGAGGCCAAGGTCTCGATGACCTGGCTTCCGGTCCGGACCGTCACGGTCCTGCTGAGCTACGGCGGCGCACGTGAGCATCGCGCCGACATGGAATGGGATGGAACAGCGGGTCTGGTGATCGGCGGGCAGCGAAAGACAGCGCGGGACCAGGCACTGGGAAGCGTGACAATGATGATCGATGACCGTTCATCGGTCACGGCGACCTATGCCTATTTCCATAATAACGTGGACTATACCGTGCCCTATCACGATGGATCCGGCAACGTAGTGCTCGATCCCGGACTGGTACCCTATGATGACGCAGCCCATACGGGGTCCATTGCCTTCACCAGGGCGTTGAGCGATCAGGTGACGGCAGAGGCCGAGGCATCGAGAACCTGGTCGCGTGGAAGTTTCCGGCCCTCGGGCTCCGTGCCCGGCTCTGACGGCATTGCCGGGTTTTCGGACCTGAAGGTCGTGGAGAACGTTTTTTCCGCGGGCATCGAGATGCAGCACAGCAAGGCAGTCGGCACGGCCCTGCGCTATCAGTATCGTGAGTACAATGATCAGGTGAACAGCGCCAATGACGGCACGCTGCATGCCGCGCTGGCCACGGTTTCCGTCAAGTGGTAGTGAGGAAGATGATGAGAGGACTGCGCTGGATAGCGCTTGCATGCGCCCTGGCCGGCCCGCCCGCGGCGGAGGCGGCCGACAAAACGATCGGCGTGATCATGTCGGGCAATATCATCTATTATCAGGAGGTCCACAAGGCCTTTGTAGCTGCCATTGCGCAGGAAGGATTCGGGCCTGCTGCAGCGGACACGATCCTCCAGATGCCCTCGCCGGAGCCCATGTCCTGGACGAACGCAGCCAGAAAGCTCGTGGCGGCAGACGTGAACGTGCTGGTCACCTACGGGGCGCCGGCCACGCTCGCGGCCATCCGGGAGACCCGGGGCATCCCCATCGTGTTCGCCGGCCTCTACGATCCCGTCGCCGTCGGCGCCCAGTCGCGGAACGCCATGGGGATCAGCTCGAAGGCGCCCATGACCAGCCTGCTGAAATATCTCAAGAAGCTGGTCGTCTATTCCCGGATCGCCGTGGTCTACAACGAGGCGGAGCCCGATGCTGTCCGGCAGGTAGAGGAGCTGCGCCAGCTGGAACAGCAGTACGGTTTTCATACCATCAAACTGCCGGTCAGGCGGCCCGAGGACGTGAAGAATCTTTCGTTTCGCGGCAAGGCCGACGCCGTGCTGATCTCGGTCAGCTCGGTGGCGAACGAGGCGCTCGATTCCATTGTGCAGAAATGCCGCGAGGCGAAGGTCCCGGCCATCAGCCAGATGAGCGGCACTGCGGAGCGGGGCATTATTCTGAGCCTTTCGCCGAGCGCGACGGAGCAGGGGCAGGCCGCGGCGCGCATCACCGCAAAACTGTTGCGGGGAGAGAACCCGCCCGGCATTACCGTGGAGATGCCGAAAAAGGTTGAACTTGCGCTGAACCTGAAGGAGGCGGGGCTGCTGGGGCTGAAGGTTCCCGACGAACTGGTTTCAGACGCCACAAAGGTGATCAAATGAATATGTTTCCAAGGATGACGCTCAAAAAACAGGCTCTCCTGGCCACAGCGGGCATTCTGTTCCTGGTGCTCGGACTGAATACGTATATCAATATCCGGGCCTCGACGGGCAAATACCAGGAGGCGCTGACCGCCAAGACCGCGATCCTGGCGGCGGGCGTCAAGAAGGACATCGACAAGGCGCTTGGCTTCGGGATGGCCGTCAACGATCTCACGGGTATGGTGGAGCGCCTGCAGGAACTGGCCCAGCAGGACGGCGACATCGCTTATGCCCTGGTGACTGATATGCAGGGCAGAGTGCTCTATGCTAACGAGCGCGGCCGGGTAAATCTCGTTCTCACGGACGCTGCCGCAAAGGAGGCCCTGGCCGCCGCAGAGGCGGTCACTCTGACGCACCGCGACGCAGGGGGCGTCTACTATGAGCACGTGATCCCGCTCCTGGGCCTGGAGGGCAGGAAGGTCGGTGTGTTCCGCATCGCCCTGAAGGGAGAAGCGGTGAGCAGGCAGACGCGCAGTCTGTTGTTCCTTTCGCTCCTCGTGGGGATCCTGAGCTTCGTCATTGCCACGGTTTTC
>MHDZ01000051.1:0-13676 GCA_001805055.1 Nitrospirae bacterium GWC2_57_13 | reverse complement strand
AACTGGCCGGGGCCGTCAACGGCATGGCACGAAACCTCAGAGACATGCTGGGCCGGCTGCATCAGCTGGGCGACGGTCTGGCCGAGGCCATCGGCCTGATCGGCGGGGCCACCCAGAAGATGAGCCAGGGCGCACGGGTGCAGCAGGAGGCCACGGAGCAGGCGGCCATGACGGTCGAAGAGATGGTCGCTTCGATCCGGAACGTTGCCGAGAACGCTGATGTGATGTCCCGAGCGACGATCGATGCATCGACTGCCGTGACGGAGATGGCGGCAGCCGTCAGAGAGACCGATAAGAGCGCAGGCGTACTGTCGTCGGAGGCCGAGGATACGGCGTCGTCCATAGCTCAGATGCTCGCCTCGATCAGCGAGGTTTCGAACAACGCGGAGCAACTTGCCTCTTCAGCGGAGCAGACCACGTCGGCCATCACCGAGATCAGCGCCTCGGTAAAGGAGGTCCAGGAGCGAGCCGTGGATGCAGCCGGCCTGGCTGCTGAGGTCTCCCGCGAGGTGGCGGAGCGGGGCATCGGCGCTGCCGTCGAGGCAATGGCGGGCATGGAGAACATCAAAAAGAGCGTTGAAGAGGCGGCGACGACGATCAACCGCCTCGGCAAGCGATCGCAGGAGATCGGCCAGGTATTGAAAGTTATCGATGAAGTGGCGGAGCAGACAGGCCTCCTGGCCCTGAACGCAGCGATACTTGCGTCCCAGGCAGGCGAGCACGGCAAGGGATTCGCCGTTGTTGCCGAGGAGATCAAGGAGCTGGCCGAGCGCACGGGCGTGTCGACGCAGGAGATCGGCGGCATCATTACCGCCGTGCAGCGGGAGACCCGGGAGAGCGTGCTGGCCATGGAGCGCGGGCTGAAGGCCGTGGCAGGCGGAGGCGAGCTGGTCCAGGTCACGCGGGACGTGCTGGAGCACGCAGCCGAACGTTCTTCGCGCTCTTCGGAGATGGCGCGCGCCATTGAGCGGACCACGGCGGAACAGGCGCGGAGCATCTCCCAGATAAACGACGCCGCCTACAGCATCATGAGCCAGATCGAAGCGATCTCGCGGGCCGTCCAGGAACAGCGGCGGGGAAGCGAAATGATCGCCCGGGCGGCGGAGCGGATGCGCGATATTACGCGCCAGGTGAAGCACTCCACGCAGGAGCAGACCACGGGCGGAGCCCAGATCGCCGGGGTTGTGGAGTCGGTCACGGGGCAGGCATCGCAGATCGCGCGGGCCACGGCCGAGCAGCGGCAGGGTACGAGCCAGATCAGCGCCGCCGTGGACAGCATCCAGAGGACGACGCGGGAAAGCGTGGACCTCTCCATTGAACTGGAGATCGCGCTGCAGACCCTGCGGGAGCGCGCCGGCGCGCTGCAGGCGGAATTGGGTAAATTTGCGCGGTGAACTCATCGGCAGGACGAAGGAAGGAGCATTCATGATACGGGCGTTGAAGGAAAAGCTGCAGGGAAGCATGGGTCTCAAGTTTGTACTTGCCGTGACCCTGGTGATCGCGGTGCTTATGGTTGCCGGGACGCTGTTTGTCGCCCGCATGCTTCAGGAGAGCCAGTACCGCACCCTCGAGATTCGCGGCCGCGAGCTCGGCCTGTTCCTCGGCAAAACCGTGGTGGACCCGCTCCTGTTCAAGGACTCGATGCAGATCGACGGCCTTGTGTCCGAGGCTGCCAGGGCGCAGGACGTGATCTATACTTTTGTGACGGACGCCTCGGGCGAGATCGTCAGCAGCGCCGAAGCGAGCTTTCAAACCGATGATCCGGCGGTCGCAAAGTTCCTGGACCAGGAAAAGACGAACGATATGAAGGCGCTGGTGGAACGCGCGAAACCGGCCTTTGACGTGCTGGAAGTGCCGGTAAGCATCAAGATGGAACAATCGGTCATTGGACAAGTTGTGGTGGGCTTCTCGCGGCAGAGCGTGAAGCGGGAAGCCGGGAAAGTGGTTGCCCTGCTGCTGGCAACAAGCGTTGCCATTGTCGCGCTTCTTGCCGCTTTGGTGTACGCTATGGTGCGCCGGATGATCGTGCGTCCTACGTCCGAGGCCGTTGCTGCTGCGTCCAGCATTGCGGCCGGCGATCTCACCCGGAGCGTCCGCGTCGAGTCTGCGGACGAACTCGGCATGCTGGGCCGCGGCATAAACCGCATGGTCATCGGTCTGAAGGAGATCATCGGCACGGTGGTCCAGGCCACGCAGAACGTGGGCGGCGTCTCCAGCCGGGTCAAGAACATCTCCGACAAGATGGCGGGAGGAAGCAAGGAGCAGTCCGAGGCCGTTGAGGAAGCTGCGTCGTCGGTGAATGAAATGCATTTTTCGCTCAAAGAGATCGCCGAGAGCGTGGAGACCCTGTCCCGCCACTCGGAGCATACCTCCTCGTCGGTGCTCGAACTTGCCGCATCGGTCGACGAAGTGGCCAGGACCACTTCGGACCTGTCTACGTCCATCGACGAGACATCTTCCACTATCGATCAGATGTCCGTGTCCATCCGTCAGATCGCCGAACACCTGGAGACCCTTTCCGCCGCCGTGGAGGAGACCTCGGCGTCGGCAACGGAGATCAGCGCGTCGGTGCGGGAGGTGGAGTCGAACGCACGGGAGTCTGCGTCCCTGGCCGAGGCCGTGGCCGCAGACGCCCAGCAACTGGGCATGAAGTCCATCGAAAAGACCATCGACGGCATGGGCCGGATCGAGACCGCGGCGCACAGGACGGGCGATGTGGTGAACCGGCTTGGGGAACGGGCGGAGAGCATCGGCAGCATCCTGACCGTGATCGAGGACATCACGGACCAGACAGCGCTTTTGGCGCTGAACGCCTCGATCCTGGCCGCCCAGGCGGGGGAGCACGGGAAAGGCTTCGGCGTCGTTGCCTCGGAGATCCGCGAGTTGGCGAACCGCACGGCAGCGTCCACCAAGGAGATCGCGGCGGTGATCGGGACGGTGCAGGACGAGGCGCGCGAGGCCGTCGCAGCCATGCGCGAAAGCTCGGAATTCGTCGCGCAGGGCGTGCGCCTGTCCAATGACGCGGGCGATGCGCTCAAAAAGATCGTGGAGCGCGCAGATCAGTCCCGGGACATGAGCAAGAATATCAGCAGAGCAGCGGCCGAGCAGACCCGCGGCATGAAGCAGGTGAGCGACGCCATCGACAAGATCAACGACATGGCGCATCAGATCTCACGGGCAACGCAGGAGCAGCGAACGGGAAGTGTGCAGATCTCCCGGGCAGCGGAAAAAATGCGGGAGATGACGCGCCTCGTCAAGAACGCCACGGCCGAGCAGTCAAAAGGCGGCAAGGACATCAGTTCGGCAGTCGAGGACATGAACGTTAAGATCGGCCTGGTGTTCCGGGCGTCCGGCGAGGTCCGGTCAGGAAGCGATCTCATCGTGCGGGCTATTGATCGGATCAAGAACATCGTCAGGAACAATGCGGACATGGCCGAGGAGCTGAACAGCGCCGTTGATACGCTCGCGACCCAGGCGGACGACCTCAAGCGCAATACGCAGAAGTTCAAGACCTGATCGGGGGGCGGCTTTTCTTAAGGCGAGGGACAGTCCCCCTGGAACCAAAGGGGACAGTCCCTCTTTCGGATGAAAGAGGAACATGGGACTCAGGAAGCAGGTGAAAAAACAGGAAGCGTCCGATGAAAGCGTACAGGCCCTTCTCTTCCGGATAGGGATGGAGGAGTACGCCCTTGAGATCGGGTCCCTTGTCGAGGTTATCCGGCCCTTCAAGATCACCTCGCTGCCGCGGATGCCCGAGTTCGTCGAGGGCGTCATCAACCTCCGGGGCGTGATCATACCGGCAGTGGACATGGGCAGGCGGTTCGGGCTCGTCGGGTCAGGCACTGCGCAGCGAACAGCGCGCATGGTCATCACAAAGGGCGCCATTGCGGCATCGCCGGGCCGGAAGGGGCAGGGCCTGCTGGCCCTGGTGGTGGACGGCGTACAGGACGTGATAGTCATTCCGAAGAAGCAGATCGAGCCGGCGCCGGAGGCGGCACGGGGCAGGAACGCCGACTTTATCGCCGGAATGGGCAAGGTGGGCGAGCGGCTCGTGATCTTTCTGGATATCGACCGGATCCTGAGCACGGAGGAACGGACGGCGCTGGAGGAGGCGGGCAAGGAAGAACCTGAGCAGGCGGACAGGTAAGATGGCGGGAAGGAACGATCATGGCAAATGAAAATGCAAGAAGAGAGCTTCTGGGAAAAAAACTCCAGAGCAGCGACGCTGAAGAACGGAGAGAGGCAGCCATTGACCTGGGCCGCTCCGGACGGGAGTCGGCGCCTCTGCTGCTCCGCGCCCTCGGTGATCCGGACTGGCGCGTGCGCAAAACGGCCGTGGAAGCCCTGGTCCTGTTCCGCGGCGTGGGCGTGATCGACGGTCTGATTCAGTTGCTCAGCGCCCACGATAACGCCGGTGCGCGGAATTCGGCCATCGAGGCGCTGGTGCACATTGGCGCCGAGACCGTCGATCCCCTGCTTGGGCATATCGCCACGCCCGACGTGGACGTGCGTAAATTCATCATCGACATCCTGGGAGACATTCGCGATCCTCGCGCCGTGCTACCGCTCATCGAGCGGTTGAACGATGCGGACGAGAACATCAGCGTTGCCACGGCTGAAGCCCTGGGAAAAATACGGGACCGGAGAGCAGTGCCCGCCCTGACCGTCTGTCTTGCGCGGTACGACCAGGGCTGGCTCGACTATGCAGCAGCAGAGGCGCTCGGTGAGATCGGTGATGAAAGCGCGCTGGGCCCGCTCATCGCCGCGCTGGGCCGGAGCAGCCTTCGGGAGCCCGTGCTCGAGTCGCTCGGAAAGATCGGGAACGTCAGTACGCTGGCCCCGCTCGTAGCGGGGCTTGCGGATCCGCTCAGGATCGTGCGGGAAGTGTCGGTGGTCGCCCTCGCCACGATCTATCGGAAGAGCGACGATGCGGACAGAAAGCGGGTCATCGAGGCGGTCCGGAACGCGGCCGGCGAGCAGGCAGTCGTGTTCCTCGAAGAACTGCTGCTTACGAGCGGCGGTGAACTGCTGAAGGCGTCCATTGCGGTGCTGGGGTGGGCGGGCAAGGAGAGCTCCATCACCAAGCTCCTGGATCTTTTGCGGGAAGAGGAGCTTGAAGACGCCGTGACCCGGGCGCTTAAGAATATCGACGGCGGACGGGTCAGGATCCTTATCGATCATCTGGCCAGCGAGAACGCCCTGGTCCGCCGTGTGGTGGCGCAGGTGCTTGGAGAAGTTAAGAGCGCCGAGGCGGAGCAGCCGCTCATCAAGCTCCTGTCCGACGAGAACGGACACGTTCGCAGCACCGCGGCCGAGGCACTCGGCCGTCTGCAGAGCAGGAAGGCGGCGCTCCTGCTCCTGCCGCTCCTTGAAGATGAGTATGAGAGCGTTCAGGACTCGGCGATAAGCGCCCTGGCAGCCATTGGTGATGATACGGTCCTTGAAGGCCTGGTGAAGGATTTCACATCGCACCATGAAGCTCTCCGGCGGAATATCGCCCTGCTGCTGGGCGCCTTTGCCACGGACAAAGCGGCCGATGCCCTGGCCTTTGCCCTGAAGGACGAGGAGCCGGAAGTGCGGAAGGCCGTTGTCCAGTCCCTGGGGAAACTGGCGGAGGCAAAGGCAGTGAAGCCCCTGCTGCTTGCCATCACCGACGACGATCCGGAGGTCAGAATGTTGGCCGCTGAGGCCCTGGGCAGGACGAGCGCGGCCGAGGCGTCGGAAGCGCTCGTGCCGCTGCTTGAGGACGAGGACCTGTGGGTGCGGGCCGCTGCAGCGCGGGGCCTGGGCCGCGTCGGCGGGGAGAAGGCCGGGGAACTGCTGTTGCGGCAGCTCGAACGGGCCTCGGATATCTATCTGCTCGCCCTTGTTGAGGTGCTCGGCAGGCTCATGCCGGCCGGGGCGCTTTCCCCCCTGCTGAAACTGTGCGGCCACGCAGATCCCGAGGTGCGTAAGACCGTGCTTTCCGCGCTCTCGGCCTACAGCGGCCCTGAGGTGCGGAAGGCGTTTCTTGCGGGTCTCGAGGATCCTCACTGGAGCGTCAGAAAAACGGCGGTCGAGCTGGCTACCGGCCTTGGGGACCTGTCAGCCAGGACGCTGCTCGCGAAGCTGGCCGGCGAAGACCCCGACCATATCGTTCGCCAGGCGGCGAACGAGGCACTGAGGAGCTAGATGTTGGAAGAACAGGTCATTCCCCTGCCTGACGACGTTTTCAGGCTTCTGCGGGACCTCATTCACGGCTACTGCGGCATTTACTTTGACGACGGCTCGAAATTTCTTCTCGAGCGGCGCCTGGGCCGCCGTCTTCAGCAGCGCCAGCTCCGCAGCTTCGAAGAATATTATCACTTTCTGCGGTACGACCGTAAGCGCGATGAGGAGCTGGCCGTCCTCGTGGACAACCTTACGACGAACGAGACCTATTTTTTTCGCGAGAGCGCCCAGCTTACAGCTTTTTCCGAGGAGATCCTGCCCGAGCTGCGCGAAAGGCTTGAAGGCAGGAAGACCCTGCGCATCTGGAGCGCCGGCTGCTCCACGGGCGAGGAGCCTTATACGATCGCCATGCTCATGATCGAGTCAGGCGACTGGTGGCACGATTGGCAGGTGGAGATACTCGGGAGCGACATCAACCAGCGGGTTTTGCACACGGCGCGCCGCGGCGTATATAAGAAGGGCGCTTTCCGCACGACCCCAGCCGAGAGGCTGAAGCGATTTTTTGTGGAGGAAGAGAATGGGGATTACCGCATCATCGATCCCGTGCGGGAGCTTGTCTCCTTCAGCTACGTCAACCTGCTGGACCCCTTCAAGACCAGCCTCATCCGGGACCTGGACATCATCTTCTGCAGGAACGTGATCATTTATTTCGACCGTGAGGCGAAGAAGAGGGTGATCGAGACCTTTTACGACAAGCTGCGCGAAGGAGGCTATCTCCTGCTCGGCCACTCTGAATCGCTCATCAATATCTCGAACGCATTCGTGCTGCGTACGCTGAAGAACGACATGGTGTACCAGAAACCGACGCGGGTGAAATAACGCAGTGCGGAGTTCGGAGTGCGGAATGCGGAATGAAATATTCCCTCTCCCCCTGGGAGAGGGGCAGGGTGAGGGTGTTCTTGCATGAAAAAGGTCAAAGCGCTCATAGTCGATGATTCGGCGTTCAACCGGGCGGCGATCTCGAAGATGCTCGAGAGCGACGTCGGGATCGAGGTGGTGGGGACCGCCCACGATGGCGTGGACGCCATCGCCAAGACGCTGCGGCTCCAGCCCGACGTCATCACGCTGGACCTTGAGATGCCGAACATGGACGGTTTCACCTTCCTGCGGTGGCTCATGAAGGAGCGTCCCACGCCGGCGATCATCCTGTCCTCCCGATCCGACAGCCGCAGTGTGTTCCGGGCCATGGAGCTCGGCGCCGTGGATTTCATTCCTAAACCCGAGGTCCGCATATCGAAGAGCCTGGAGACGATCCGGGATGAACTGCTGGTCAAGGTGCACGCCGTGCTGAACCTTGAAATGACGAAGGTTCAGTCCACGATGGAGCTCCTGTCGGAGCGGAAGGCCCCGCCCGAAGCGCGGAAAGAGGACGAGATCACATCGGGCCAGGGGGCCGTCGAAGTGGTCGCCATTGCCGCCTCCACGGGCGGTCCTCCCGCGCTCCAGGCGATCCTGACGGCCCTGCCGCCGGATTTCAGTGCCAGTATCGTGATCGCGCAGCACATGCCGCCGGGATTCACGAGAAGTTTTGCCGAGCGGCTGAACAAGCTCGCGCCGGTGGTCGTAAGCGAGGCCGTTACCGGTGATGTGCTGCGGCCCGGCATGGCGCTCATCGCGCCCGGCGGGTATCATCTTATCGTGAAGCGTGAGCGGCAGGGGCTGGTGGCCCAGGTTTTACCCCGCAGCCCTGCGGACAAGTACGTGCCTTCCGCGGATCTCCTGCTTGCCTCCGTTGCCGAGGCCTGTGGGCCTGCTGCGCTCGGTGTGGTGCTGACGGGCATGGGCAAGGACGGAACGGCAGGGGCGTTGGAGATCAAGCGCAGGAGGGGGCGGTGCCTTGCAGAGAGTGAGGAGAGCGCCGTCATCTTCGGCATGCCGCAGGAGGCCATCCGTGCCGGCGCCGTGGAACGAGTGCTGCCGCTCAGCCGCATGGCGGCGGAGATCGAGGCGCGGTGCAGGGCTCCCCGGCATGCCTGAAGCGGCGACTAAGAGAAATGTGCCTTGATAATTTTTGTGGACTCGACTATAATTGTCTCTATTGCGCGGGGAGAGCGGGGCGGATGTTGTGCCGGGCTGCTGAAAAGCCGAGCGAGACGACGCCCGAACCGTTCGGTCTTCAGCCGCATGTGGTGCTGGTGCGCGAACGCCGTTGCCTGAGCCATCCCGAAGGAGGGCAGTATGGACAAGGACTCCAACACGCTGAACAAAAAGGTCGAGGAATTTCTCCAGGTCTTCCGCAAGGGCGAGGAGTTCACCCATGAGCTGCTGACAGAGAATGAGCGGCTGCGGTACCGCGTCGCCCAGCTCGAAGAGGTAGGAAAATTTTCAGGCCGCGACGAGAACTTCAAGCTCAAGACGATGGAAGAGCGTCTGCAGTTCCTTGAAGATGAGAACAAGTCCCTCCTTGACCGCTACCGCCTGGTGGAGAAAGAGAATCAGGACTTTGCGAACCGCTACGTCGAGGTGGAGTCGGAGAACAACAACCTGGCGAACCTCTATGTGGCGAGCTATCAGCTCCACTCGACGCTGGATTTCAACGAGTCCCTGAAGATCATCCTTGAGATCATCATGAATCTGGTGGGCGCCGAGGAATTCGCCATCATGATGCTGGACGAAAAAACGCATGAGCTGTCGATCGTGGCCCAGGAGGGCATGGGGCAGGAGGCGCGGCCCAGCATCAAGCTGGGAGCCGGCATCATCGGCGGAGCGGCCAAGAGCAGCGAGGCCTTCTACCGCGACGGCGATCCCACGAACCTGAAGGGCGTCGATTATACCCACCCGCTCGTCTGCATTCCTCTGAAGATCAAGGAGCATGTCATCGGCGTGCTGGTCATATACAAACTGCTGGTCCAGAAGGCGTCATTCTCGGATGTCGATTACGAGCTTTTCTCCATGCTCGCCGGTCATGCTGCAACGTCCATTTTTTCGTCCAAGCTCTACTCCCAGTCCGAGCGGAAGCTGACCACGATCCAGAGCTTCCTCGATCTGCTGAAAGAGAAATAAGGGGGTTTTCCCGATGCCCGATTATCATTTTCTGGTGGTTGAAGATTCTCCAACGATGCGGCAGCTGATCACCTTTGCGCTGAAGCGGATCCCCGGCAGTAAGATCGTGGAGGCCAATGACGGGATCGATGCGCTGAAGAAGCTTTCGACCCAGAAATTCGACATTATTCTGACCGACATCAACATGCCGATCATGGACGGCCTGAAGCTTGTCTCCATGGTCCGGAACGACCCTGCCCACAAGGCCATTCCGATCGTCATCATCACGACCGAAGGCGCGGAGGAGGACCGCAAGAGGGGCCTCTCACTCGGCGCCAATGCCTACATAGCAAAGCCCATCCAGACGCAGGAACTCCTGAACGTCATAACCGAGATCCTCTCAAAAAAGAAGTAGCCCCGCCCGATCACTCCAGCCTTGCCGGGGAGGAGGCGTGGCCGCGCAGCTGGCCGCAGGCGGCGGAGATGTCCCTGCCGCGGGAGCTGCGCACGGGCGCCGCGATATGGCGGTCCAGCAGGACCTGCTGAAACCGGCGCACTGCATCGTCCGTGGGCCGCTCGTAGGCGCTGCCCGGAAAGGGATTGACGGGGATCAGGTTCACCTTGCAGGGAATGCCGCGCAGCAGCTTCGCGACGCGGCGGGCATCCTCGGGAGAGTCGTTCACGTTCTTCAGCAGCACGTACTCGAAGGTTATGCGCCGCCTCGGCTCAAGCGGATAGGCGCGGCACGCGCCAAGAAGCTCGGTGAGCGGATACCGCCGGTTCACGGGCATCACTTCGTCCCGCACCTCATCTGTTGAGGCGTTCAGCGATACTGCAAGGCCCACCCTCAGCCCCGTCCTGCCGAGCTTCTCAATCTCCGGTACCAGGCCTGCCGTGGACAGTGTCACCCTGCGGCCCGAAATGCCCATGCCCTGCCCGGAGAGCATGATCTCCAGAGCTTTTTTCACCTCAGCGAAGTTCGCCAGCGGTTCCCCCATTCCCATGAGCACGATGTTCGTGATCCTTCTGTCAACGTTCCCATCCTGCGTTTTTTCATCCGCCTGATGCTCCGCCGCCCGTCGATCGTCCTGCGGCCCGCCCTCTGACAGTAATCGCTCCACAGTTATGATCTGGTCCAGGATCTCCCCGGACGACAGGTTGCGGGTGAACCCCGAGGCGCCGGTCAGGCAGAAGCGGCATGCCTGACTGCAGCCGACCTGCGACGAGATGCAGAGGGTCAGCCGGTCCTCATCGGGAATGAGCACGCTCTCGACGGACTGGCCGTCGTCCAGCCCGAAAAGGAACTTGCGCGTACCATCAGAGGACTGTTCGGACCGGAGCACGGGCACGAGGGCCAGGGAGAACAGGGAGTCCAGGAGCTGCCGTTCCTCCTTCGGCAGGTTCGTCATCGCATCAAAGGAGGAGGCGCGCTTCCGGTAGAGCCAATCGAAGACCTGGTCGATGCGGTAGCCCTTCAAGCCCGTCGCTGCAAGGCGTTCGGACAGTTCGGCGTAGCTCAGTGATTTGATGGATATCTTCGAGGACATAATTATTTTCGATTTATACTCAGGACTATAAGTAACCACAGGTCCGGCATGCCGGACACACGGAAAGCGTTTTCGGAAATAGGTCAAAATACGTTCCTGATTTTAACCCGCATACATCTGTGTGTCGCGTTCGCGCGACCCGTGGTTATAAGGCTTTGATCTGAGTAGTTGCCCCTTTTTTTAATATAATGTCAAGCTCGCGTAAACGTATTTTAAGCTAAAGCTTGCCGCAAAGGCGCTGATAAAGGCTGAAATGATTACCAACGCAAGATTCTGGCCTGCCTATTGTCTTTCTTCGCGCCTTCACGTCTTTGAGTCATCAGTGGTACTGCTTTATCCGGGGTAAGCCACGCCACAGTAACACCCCGGCGCTCCAAAAGCAAGGGTGCCAAAAAACGACCGCCCAGTTTCCGGCGCTGGAGCGTTTTCGGACAGGCCGCAGGCGTCATTTCAAAAGTTAACACACTGAAAAATTAGTTATTCCAAAAAATAAGACCTTGGTATGATTATTGCTCTTAAAACAGTCTGTTAGATATGATTTCCGGGAGGTAAGAAGTCCATGGCAAGCCCAGACGAACCAAAGCGCGTTCTGATCGTTGACAATGAGCCGACCATTCTGCTGACCCTTTCCCATGCCCTGCGTTCAGAAGGCGTGGAAGTGGTCACCGCCAGCCGCCTGGAGAGCGCCGAGGAGGCGCTCAAGCGGTATTCCTTCGATCTCGTGGTAGCCGACATCAGGATGTCGGGGATGCTCGGCGTGGAAGGGCTGGAACTGCTGAGCTATATCAAGCGCTACTGGCCCCAGACGCTGGTGGTGATCATGACCGCGTTCGGTTCCGATGAGATCAGACAGGACGCTTATGACCGGGGCGCGAACCTGTATTTCGACAAGCCCATCGACATAGAAGAACTGACGAGGAGCATCAGCGATATGGGGGTGCTCCCGGGACGTGCAGAATTTAAAAATTGAACGATACAATCACCAGGAGGATGAAACAATGATCAAGAAGGTGCTGGTAGTAGACGACTCGGCGCTGATCCACCAGATGTATAAGATGGTCCTGATGCGGTACAAATGCGAGATCATTGACGCGCTGAACGGGCAGGACGGGCTCGAGAAGCTCGCTAAAAATCCGGACATCAGCCTGGTGCTGCTCGACATCAACATGCCGGTCATGAACGGCCTCGATTTCATCAAGAAGGTGAAGGAGGCGGGCACGTTCAACCACATCCCGATCGTCATCGTGAGCACCGAGGGCAAAGAGGAAGACACGATGAAAGGCCTCGCCCTCGGCGCAAAAGGCTACGTCAAAAAGCCCTTCCAGCCGAGCGATCTGCACGGGCTGATCGACAAGCTCTATCCCTCGACAAAATAGAAGCAGTCACCGGCCGTTTCGCTAAAAGCGGAGTACCGTGCTGCGACACGTGCAGGCGGCCGTGATCCTCGGAGGACATCAGTGGACACCTCATTTCTGTTGGCAGATTATCTTGACGATGCCCGTCAGCATATCGACGCGCTTGACGCCGCGCTCCTGGATCTGGAAGGCGCCCTCGAGGAGAATGCCGAGCTGGACCAGGAGCGGGTGACGGAACTCCTTGGTTCTCTCCACACCCTGAAGGGCAATTCAGGCATGATGGGGTTCGTCACGGTGCAGCAGTTCGTGCACCAGCTCGAAGGAGCGTTCAAGCGCATTCAGGATTCGCCCGAGCTGGTGAGCGCCGACCTGCTGAACTCCCTGTTCGAGAGCGCCACGACGCTTCGCACGGCCGTGGAACGTGTTGGTGACAATCCCCAGCCGGACCTTTCCCAGGAAACCCGACTCCTCGAATCACTCGCCGAGCGGCGCAGCGTTGATCAGCCCGACCGCCGGGGGCAGGGGCGCAAAGCCGCCCCCGCTGTGCCCCGCAACGGCGGCAACAACAGGGCGGCAGGGAACGGTCAGGCCGCCAAGTCCGGCATTCTCAAAGTGGATTTCGAACGCCTCGACCAACTCCTGAACCTGGCCGGCGAACTGGTGATCCACAAAACAAAGCTGAACCAGATAGTGAAAAACATGGAAGATCTCGTGGGGGCGGAGGAGTTCTTCGGCGATCTTCCCGAAACAGCGCAGATGATCGAGAAGACCGCGGCAGAGCTGCAGGAAGCGATCATGCGCGTACGGATGCTGCCGGTGCGGCATGCGTTCCAGCGCTTCCCCCGCATGGTGCGGGACCTTGCGAAGCAGAAAGGGAAGGACGTGGAGCTGTCCTTTTCCGGCGAAGATACGGAGATCGACAAGACCGTGATCGACGCCATCGGCGAGCCGCTGCTGCATCTTATCCGCAACTCCATCGATCATGGCATAGAGACGCCTGACGTCCGCCGCTCCGCCGGCAAGCCTGCGGCCGGAACCATCCATCTCTCGGCCCAGCAGGAATCGAACCACATCGTGATCTCAGTGCGCGACGACGGCGCCGGCATGAACGCCGCCCGCATCCGCCGCAAGGCCCTGGAGAGAGGGCTTGTAACGACCGATCAGTCCTTGTCCGATGAAGATCTGCACGGCATCGTATTCCACCCCGGCTTCAGCACAGCCGAGAGCGTTTCCGAGACATCGGGCAGGGGGGTTGGCCTTGATGTGGTCAAAAAGGTAATTGCCGATTTCAACGGCATCATAGAGGTGAGGAGCGAGGAAGGAATCGGGACGGAATTCACGTTGAAGATGCCGCTTACGCTGGCCATCATTCCGGCTCTTTTGGTCGAGGCGTCGAAGGACATCTACGCCATCCCGCTCTCCGCAGTGGTCGAGAGCGTCAAGGTCAGTGCCGCCGAGATCCACCATGCAGACGGAAAAGAGGTTGTGCAGCTCCGGGGCAGCGTCCTTCCCCTGCGCCGCCTGAGCTCCGCGCTCGGCCTGCCGCAGACGGAAAAGCCCTTCCACTATCTCGTTGTGCTTG
>MHDZ01000050.1:28883-47410 GCA_001805055.1 Nitrospirae bacterium GWC2_57_13 | reverse complement strand
TTGGCAAGCTCGGAGATGCTTCTGCTCTTCTTCACCGTGAGGTCGAACTGGATGCCCGAGGTCTTTTCCACATTCCTGTTCAGGAGCCCCGCGATCCTGAGCGGTTTGAGCTCTTCAAGAAAGGGCGAGGGGATCACGGGTTTATCTCCCTGATGTTCCGGCCAGGTAAGGGTCACGCGCTGAGCGGAAAGCAGGAGGCGGTAGAAATGGGAGGCGGCATTCAGGCGAGCTTTCTCCAGGGTCCGCACGCCAAGCTGCTCCAGCGTGGCTTCAGGCAGAAAGATGTTCTGGGGCAGACGCTGCGGAAATTTGCCGTCCACGAGCCCGCCGAGAAAGACCTCGTCCCAGGCACGGCCCGCGCTTTCCTCGATGCCGAGGATCTGGACACCGCCTTCGTCCTCGGGCGGCACCTGGAACCGCGAGTGCATGAAGGTCTTCTTCAGCAGAAAGAACCATTCGTTGAAGGTGTAGCGGTATTCAGGGAATTGTTTTCCCGCGTGGCTGAGCGATGCCATGGTCTCCATGAGCTTGCGATAGGCCTGGAGGTTCACGTTCAGGGGGCCCTTGATCAATGCAACGCGTTCGGCCATCTTCGACCAGGAAACAAGGTCCGCGAGCCGGTCCATCCAGAGGGAAAGCGGCGCAGGCTCTTTCGTCTCAAAAGGTACGAGGGCAGCGAAGAGGTCCCTGAGCGGGCCGCTCACTATATCCTTGCCGTTGCCTTCAACGGACCGGCGTAGGGCTGCGGACAGCAGTTGTTCCTTTCCCCCCATGATGCGGTGATAGCGCAGCAGCCGGTCAAGGGCGGGAGCAAGTGCGTGATCATCGCCGAATTTGAGGAAGGGCGAGCCCAGGATCCGCAGGACCGAGGGGCCCGAGAAGTCATCCTGCGCGGTCTTGAGCAGCGAGACCTGGGCCGTCGCAACAGGCGACGTGCTGAGCTGCCGTCCCAAAGCCCGGTTGTAGGGAATGCCGTGGTCCCTGAAAATCTCCTCGGCAAGCTGGCCGTAGTCGTCAAGAGAGGGGAATGCCACGAGGACCGCGTCAGGGCGAGTGCCCTGTTGCAGCAATCCTTTCACGTCACCGGCGATGAGCGTCACTTCCTCGCGCATGCTGACAGCCGAAAGGAGGCGGATGTCCCTGGTGAAGGACGCTGCCGGCGGGGCCGTGCTTGCGGCCTCGGCAAAGGTCATGTTCGAGAACAGCGCCTGGCCCAGAAAGAGGCCGTCGCTGTCCGGCTCCCCTGCGGTCGTTTTTGCAGAAAGGCCCAGCATTCCCAGCAATTCACGGGTCAGCGTGAGGGGATGGTACTCTCCTGCGTTCCGGACGAGCTCCGGTGACGGTGCTTCGATCAGGAACGTGCACTTGCCCGTCGCCGAAATTTTCCGGAGAGCCTGGGCCTGCATATCGTTCGCGTTATGGATGCCGTCGATAATGATGCGACTGTAGGCGTCCAGCCAGGAGGGGTCGAAGTGCTCTGCCAGAAAGGAAAGAAAACCCGCCGGATCCATGAGGCCTTTCTCTTCCATCGTCCGTACATAGCGCTCGAATACGCGGACCAGGAGGATGACCTGTGCCTTATCGCCGAAATCGCTCTGCCCGACTGCGGCGACGAGCCGGTCGGGTCCCACGCCGGCACTGGAGAGCTCGTCGATCATGTTCGCCACGGAGGAGGAGAGCGCGGGAGCGATGATGTCGGGCTCTGTTCCGAATGCCCCGTTTCCAGCGATGCATTCCTTGACGATGCCTTCAATCAGGACGAGCCTGCTGTTCTCGTCGATGAGGCGGCGTTCCTGGCGCTGCGCTGCGAGGTCCTGCAGGAATCCGTGAACGGTCTGGATCTCGGGCTGGACAATGGCGCTCGTGCCGAGTATGTCCCGCGCACGTTCGAGGAAAAGCCTGCCATAGGTCCGGCGCAGCCGTGCCGAAGGCACGATCATGAGCACGTCCTGGAAGAGGAACGGAGGCGCAGCTCGCTCAGCGATGATGCGGCTGTACAGGCTCTTCCGGTGCATCCCTCCTTCGGAGCCGTAGGGAATGATGATCGTTTCCATGTGGGCTGATTATGCCATAACGCGGCCTCGAGCCGCAATTGAAAATTGGAAATATCAAATTGAAAATGTGTCGCAGATCCGAAGGCCGTGATGTCATAAGCCGTCGCGCAACCTGACAAATCTTCAGGAGAACTGTGGCCTAAGTAAAAAGCATTGACAATAGAGGTGGTGAATACTATAATACAAAACTCTTGTTTTATGCAGTATTTTATTACAGAAAGATGCACAGGCTGCGAAACCTGCATTGATGTCTGTCCCACCGATGCGATCAGGATCGAGAAGGGACGCGCAGAAATCACCATCGAGTGTGTGGACTGCGGTGCCTGCATCCGGGTCTGTTCGGAAGGCGCGATCAAAATGCAGATGGTGCCGCCGGTACTTTCAGACGGGAAATAATGTTCCGGCGCCGGGTTTTCCTGCAGCCCATGAAGCAGTTTACCAGTGCCCATTTGTTAATCCCGGCGTGTCCGGGCCAGGTTGATCGATATCGAATGTTCAGGAGGGTGGAATGGCTGACGCGGTGACTAGTGCAACGTGGGAACAGGAAGTATTGAAGGCGCAGGGCCTGGTGCTTATCGATTTCTGGGCCGTCTGGTGCGGACCCTGCCGCATGGTGGCGCCGATCGTGGACGAGCTCGCGAAGGAATACACCGGCAAGCTCAAGGTCTTGAAGCTGAACACCGATGAGAACCCCGATATTGCCGGCAAGTATCGCATCATGGGCATTCCGACCCTGATGTTCTTCAAGAACGGCCAGACAGTGGACCAGGTCGTGGGTGCCGTTCCCAAGGCGCAGCTCAAGAGCAAGATCGATTCGCTCCTGCAATAGCGGACCTGCCTGCGCGAGCAGCACAATCCACACTAACGCTTCATTTGCGGATACGATACCCTATGCCGGCGCGGCGCGAGAAAGTAAGCGCGCCGGCCGGCTGTATTTCTCCAGCCATCAGGAGATTCCAGGAATGTTCAGAACAACAGTGGTCGCCGCTCTCATTGCCGTCTTCGCTCTGTCCGGTTGCACAGACAGGGGGGACAGTTCCGAAAAGGTCCTATCGACGAATTTTGCGTTGCAGGACCTGAATGGAAAGACCGTGAACCTCACGGACTTCCGGGGACGGGTAGTGCTTCTGGATTTCTGGGCCACCTGGTGCCCTCCCTGCCGCTCTTCTATTCCAGCCATGGAGCAGCTGCACAAAGAGTATAGCGCCAAGGGGCTGGTGCTGCTGGGCATTTCCCTTGATCACGGCGACTGGGACTACGTCAAGTCCTTCCGGCAGGAGTATGGCATCACCTACCCGATCCTGAAGGGGAATGACGATATCTCCGAGCAGTACATGGTGCGCACGATCCCCTATCTTGTTCTGCTGGACAAGGAGGGCGTTGTGCGCCGCCGGATCACAGGACCAGGCGGCGAGGATACTATAAAAAAGGACCTCCAGGGCCTGCTGTAGCTTACTACACAGCGCGGCATCCGGCCGCAATTGAAAATTGGAAATTTCAAATTGCAAATTTGCTGTTTGGCCGAAGGCCATGATGTTATAAAGCCCGTTTGAGCTGTCGCTGTCCGCCGTCTCACGTCGGAGCGTACTTGCGGCTTCAAAAGATTGTGGCTCTAAGCGTGCTGAACATTCGCGCGAACAACTCAAGTTCTGATGAGAAATAACATATCTTCCTGTTCTTCACCGACCTTTTCTCCTCCAACAGCATTTTCCCTCCCTTGACAATGCACGGAATGCACGGTACTGTTGAACCTAAAAGCGGCAGTTGGACGTAGATTCACCCCGTTAGAAATAAAAATCTTCTAACGGGGTAAACGCAGATTTTTGGAGATAAAACCAGGAATTGAAGCTCCCTGCAGTCCCGCTGAGGTGGGACGGGGAATTCGCTCACTCCGGAATTCAGGCAGAAAGAACCTTCACCCCAAAGAGGATTCGTTTTCTGTATCAAAAGAGATTTTTTTCTGTCTTTATCCGCTGTTTCAGATCTTATCTGCGTCCAAGTGCTCTTTTCAGGTTGAAACGGGCATGCTTCCAATAGTTCGCGGCAGCCCGCGGTTATCACCTTCGCGCCGAAGGAGGGGCGGTATGGTCTTCGATTTACGGGAAATCCTGTCCCGAGGCATCAGCATTCTTATCCTTTCATCAGCGCTCGCAGCACTGCATCTCTGGCTGCTCACCTTTGTGGAGCCTTTTCTCGGCATGCAGGGCGCCACGGTCATCACGTTCAGCATCATGGGCGTGCTGCTCTTCGTTACCCCCCTCTGGTCGAAACTGAGCACCAGCGTGGACCAACTGGTCCTGAAGGACCGGTCTGACGAACGTCTTCGCCTCACCGACGCCGCCCATGATCTCGTGACCATCCCCGATTACGAAGGCCTGGTGCAGTATATCGGTGATATCCTGAAGAGCGTCCTGGGTGTTGAGTGCGCCTGGCTCATCCTGCGCGACCGCCAAGGCGCGGTCCGCGTGCGGGGCGCCAAGCGTCGGAAAGGCATCGCTGACCAAGTCATGGCCCAGGCCGCGCTCATCATGCAGCACGTGACCCGGACAGGCCGCGCTTTTGCCCCCTATACAGGATTGCGCCTCTTTGCGGGCCGTGACGCGGCGGCCGCCTCCAGGACCATGGCCGATGCGGGTCTCAGGCTCGCAATTCCGTTGCTGTATAAGGACGAGCTTCTCGGCGCTTTGGCAGTGGGCCCGCGGCCTGACGGCAGCGGATTCCAGGAAGGGGACATTGAGGCCTTCGAAGCGTTCGCCATGAGCATTGCCGTTGCGATCCGGAATGCGCGGCGCTACGGCGAGTCCATGACTGACGGCCTCACAAGGCTCTATCACCGGAAATATTTTATCATGATCGTCCGGGACGTGATCAAGGGCGCATGGCATCACGGGTATCAGCTCAGCCTCCTTATGGTCGGCGTCGACCGATTCCGGGAAGTGAACGAACAGCACGGTCATGTGGTGGGCGATATGGTGCTGAAAGAGATCGCGGCGGAGCTGCACCGTCTCTGCAGGGAAACGGACATTCTTTCCCGCTACGGGGGCGATGAATTCGCGATCCTTCTTTCCGAAGCAAAGAACACCGACGGCAGGATGGTGGCGGAGCGGCTGCGGTCGCGCATCGAAGCATTGAGGCCCGAGGGCATCAACGTAGCTGTCAGCATCGGCACCGCATCCCTGGGGCCTGAGGGTGATGTGAACGCCGAGGAAGAGGCGCTCATCCAGCGAGGCTGGAAAGCGCTGGCCGAGGCGAAGAAGCAGGGTGGGAACAGGGTGGTGTGAGGGGCGCGCCTTAGCGGTTCAACCTGGGAAAAGCATTTACTAAGACATGCGGTAGTAATGCCACATAGTTCGTCATTCCCGCGAAAGCGGGAACCCAGAAACAATGCCAAAACTCTGGATTCCGGGTCAAGCCCGGAATGACGGATTATTTTCTATGAGGCTCTACTAATGACCATCTTAGTAAGCGCGGATTCACCCCGTTAGAAATAAGAAGCTTCTAACGGGGTAAACGCGAATAGACGCGAATTTTTAAAAACTTGAACCAAATGCACGAGTCAACTAACTGGTTAATCATCAGAAAGATAAAATCCCTTTTTTTCAGTCTTTAACCGTGTTCATCCATGGTTCTACTGCCGTTTTTAGGTTCAAAGGTTTTGGGTTTGTTTTCGTTGGCCTGAAGCTTGGCCCCGCAAAAAAATGTCGTCGATATCTTCAGGCCATGTTCCGAACGGTAACTGTCCGGGCAGCGCAGCCGGTATTCTGCATTCCGAGGCCGGAACTACCGGTTGCATAAGGCTTTTCTCCTGTGGAAATTTTCAGAGCAACGTGTTACTATACTACACGTTTTTCTGAATTGCAGCGCAGCCGACACAGAAAGAGCGGCCGGCTTCGAGGCTGTATTTTTTTCAGGGGGCTCAGTGCCATGCGGCGTGACATCTCGCTTTTTCTCTTTCTGCTTGGCGTTGGGCTGTTCAACTGGCCGCTCATCAGCATCTTTAAAAAGAGCATCATACCCTACCTGTTTATCGTCTGGCTTCTGTTCATCACGCTGATCCGGGTCTTCGTCACTCTTTCGGAAAAAGAAGAGGGAGATCGGTAAGTGTTCTCGAGCTGGATCCTGCTGGTCATCATATTCGCCTATCTTCTCCTGCTGTTCTCGGTGGCCTATATCGCTGAGCGGAAGGAGTCTCAGGGCAGGAGCTTGGCGGCGAATCCCTATGTTTATGCCCTGTCCCTGGCCGTCTATTGCACCTCCTGGACCTTTTACGGCAGCGTGGGCAAGGCGGCCAGCTCGGGCCTGAGCTTTCTCACTATCTACATTGGTCCTACGCTCATGGCCGCCCTGTGGTGGGTCGTGCTGCGGAAGATCGTATACCTCTCCCGGGAAAACCGGATCACCACGATCTCGGACTTCATCGCCGCCCGGTACGGGAAATCCCTGCCGCTTTCCGCCCTCGTCACGCTGGTGGCCGTGATCGGCATCACGCCCTACCTGGGCCTGCAGCTCAAGGCGATCATGACCACCTTTTCGATCCTGTCCGGGAGGCCTGAAGGGGGCCACGTTGCCGGCTGGATCATCTCGTTGATGCTCGGCGTCTTTGCCGTGATCTTCGGCGCGCGGCGGCTCGATGCATCGGAACGCCACGGTGGGCTGGTCTTCGCTGTTGCCTTTGAGTCGGCCATCAAGCTCCTGGCCTTTCTGCTCGTGGGATTCTTCGTCACCTACGGTCTCTTCGACGGGTTCAGCGATATCTGGAACCGGCTGGCCGCCTCGTCCCGCGTGCCTGACTCCGTCATGCAGCTGGGCGAAGGGTCGGCAGTCAGCTTTCTGGAATGGACGTCGCTCACCTTCCTGTCTATGATGGCCATCCTGTTCCTGCCGCGCCAGTTCCATGTTGCCGTGGTGGAGAATTATTCCTCCAAGCACATCAGGAAGGCCATGTGGCTCTTCCCCCTGTATCTTTTCCTTATTAATATTTTCGTGCTGCCCATCGCCTACGGCGGCCTGCTGCTGGGAGGTGTGAAAGAAAGCGCTGATTACTTCGTACTGACGATCCCGCTGACCGAAGGGTACCCGATCCTGGCGCTTATCGCTTTTATCGGCGGGTTCTCTGCGGCCACGGCCATGGTGATCGTCGAGTCCCTGGCGCTCAGCACCATGATGATGAACAGCTTTGTCATGCCGGCCCTCTGGGGCATGAAGGGCATGAAGGGCTTTCACGCCGTGATCCTGAACACGAAGCGGCTGCTGATCATCGGCTGCGTGTTCCTGGGCTACGTCTTTGCCGTGTATATCGGCGATTTTTACAGCCTGGTGGACATGGGGCTCAAGTCCTTCGAGGCCGTGACCATCTTCGCGCCCTCGCTGCTGCTCGGCCTGTTCTGGAAAGGCGGGAACAGCAAGGGCGCCATTGCGGGCATCGTCGCGGGCTTCGCCGTCTGGATCTATACGCTGCTGATCCCGGCGCTCATGCGGGCGGGGATCATCCATAAGGGCGGCATGCTCGATGCCGTTTTCAGCTCCACGCTGCTGAATCCCACAGCCCTCTTCGGCCTCGAAGGCCTTGACCGGTGGAGCCATTCGCTCTTCTGGGGAATGTTCCTGAACCTGCTGTTCTTTGTCGGCATTTCGCTCTTCACGCGGCAGTCCGAAACGGAAACACGCCAGGCAATCATCTTTGTCGACTCCCTCTCGCCGGCGCACTTCGAGCCGCAGCGGCGGCCCCGGAGCGTTGCAGAGATCGAAGGCCTGCTGGGGCAGTATCTGGGCCCCTCCGAGGCGCGGGAGGCTGTCGGCGGATATCTGGCAAAGCACGGGCTGACGCGCGCGACCGTTGCCGGCGACCACCTGGGCCTGCTGCGCGATGAGGCCGAGCGCATTCTGTCCGGCGCTCTCGGGACGTCGATCAGCAGTCTGGTCTTTCAGGAGAAGGGCGTGCTCTCCCCGGGCGAGCAGGCCCGGCTCTCGGAGTCGGTGCGCCGCATCTCCACGAACCTGCGGCTGTCCCGCCAGGACCTGGCCGAGGCGAACCGGCAGCTCGCATTGCTGAAGGAGTTCAGCGAAAACATCATCGAGAGCATCCCCTTGGGTGTGGCCACTTTTGATGATTCCCTCCGCGTCAGTTCCTGGAACATGGCCATGGAGCTGATCACAGGCGTAGAAAAGGCCGATGCGCTGCGGAGCGGGGCGAGCCGGCTCTTTACCTGCATGGATCCCCAGGTCTTCAGTCCCGGTTTCCGCGAGGGAGAGGTCACCTGCAAACGTCAGTTCGACCCGCCGCTGCTGCTGAAGGGATACATCAGCAGCCTGACAGGCGCGCGGAAGGGCTATGTGCTCGTCTTCGAGGACGTCACGGAGAAGAAGAAGATCGAGGAAGAGCTGTTCCGCGCCACCAAGCACGCAAGCATCGGCAGGCTGGCAGCCGGAGTGTCCCATGAGATCGGGAATCCCCTGGCATCCATCTCATCCTTGGTGCAGGAACTGCAGCAGGAGAAGGGGTCGGTCTTTCTGAAGTCCTCTCTCACAACGATCAATCAGCAGGTCGCCCGCATCGCCCGCATCGTGCGGAATCTCGGCGATTTCGCCCGCATCTACGAACGGCAGCGGGTACCGACGAGCCTGCAGGACATCCTGGAGAACACGCTGGACCTTGTGCGCTATGACCGGAATTTCCGGAAGATCGAGATCGTGACGGATGTCCGGAACATACCGCAGCTCACCATCGATCCGGACCAGATGCAGCAGGTCTTTCTGAACATTGTGCTGAACGCCCGGGACGCCATGCCCGACGGCGGCCGCTTGTCCATCTCGGTGAGGCAGGTGGACGGCCAGGTGGAGATGGTCTTCTCGGACACGGGGCAGGGCATCGCTCCGGACGCGCGCGACAAGATCTTCGACCCTTTTTTCTCGACCAAGGGACCGAACCGGGGAACGGGCCTGGGCCTTTCCATCTGTTACAGCATCATCAAGGACCACGGCGGCACGATCGATATCGAACCGGGTTCCGACGGGGGGACCCGGTTCGTCATCAGGATGCCGGCGGGGTGAAGGCGAGTTTACCAGTGAACCGAGAAACGGCATTTGGACACGGATTGACACGGATAAACAAACAGGTTGCTTTATGGGAAGAGAGAATTTCTTTGACACTGATTTGCACTGATTGAGTTATGAAAGATCCTGATTTTTCACAGGTAGGTAACCGCCCTCATCCGCATCAAAGGTTCAGATTTTATAGTTTCCGCTTGTCCGGGTTAGGTTGAAGCGTCGGATTTGGGATTTATCATTTTCGATTGCGGTCAAGGGCCGCGCGATGCTGCAGGAAAGAGGTATGCATGTCCAGAAACTTACTGATCGTCGAAGACGAAGAGACGCTGCGGGAGTCGATCAAGCGGATCTTTACGAAAGAGGGCATGGCCGTGGACACGGCCGAGTCCGCTGAAAAGGCGCTCCAACTCGTGGATGCCGGGGACTATGACGTGATCATCACGGACATCATCCTGCCGGGCATGGACGGCATTGAGATGTTGGGGCGGGTGCGGGAGCAGACGCCGGACCAGATGGTAATCGTCGTGACGGCCTACGCCTCGCTCGACACTGCCGTGAAGGCGCTGCGGGCCGGCGCCTACGACTACATCATGAAACCCATCATCCACGAAGAGATCAAGCAGGTGGTGCGCAACGCCCTGAAGCAGAAGAACCTGCAGGCTGAGAACATCCTGCTGAAGCGCGAGATCGCCAGGTCCTACGATTTCAGCAGCGTCATCGGCGACAGCGCAGCCCTTAAAAGCATCATTAGCGACGTGCGCAAGATCGCCGACACGAAGAGCAACGTCCTGCTGCTGGGAGAGACCGGCACGGGCAAGGAGCTCTTTGCCCGCGTGGTGCATCATAACAGCGGACGATATGACATGCCCTTCGTGCCGATAAACTGCTCGGCGATCCCCGAGACCCTGCTCGAGACCGAGCTTTTCGGCCACGTGCGCGGCGCCTTTACCGGCGCGGTGGCGTCGAAGAAGGGGATACTCGAAGAGGCGGATGGGGGCACGGTATTCCTTGACGAGATCGGCGATATGAGCCTGGCGCTCCAGGCAAAGCTTCTGCGCGTTCTTGAAGAGCAGGCTATCCGGCCCGTGGGCAGCACGAAGACAACGCAGGTGAACATCCGCTTCATCACGGCGACGAACAAGGACCTGAAGGCCGCGGTCCGGGGAGGGGCCTTTCGTGAGGACCTCTACTACCGCATCAACGTCATATCGCTCGAGATCCCGCCCCTTCGGGCGCGGAAGGGAGACGTGGAACTGCTCGTGAAGCACTACCTGCGGAAATATTCCGATGACATGGGAAGGCAGGTGAAGGACATCACGTCCGGCGCCCTGGCGCTTCTGATGGACTACGGCTGGCCGGGCAATGTGCGTGAGCTGCAAAATGTGATCGAGCGGGCGATCCTGATCTCCGACGGCGACCTCATCCAGCCGGAGCACCTGCCCCAGGGCGTGAAGGCCGGGGATGAATTTACCAGGCATTCCTCGGACAGGAAGCTTTCGATCGAAGAGTATACGAAACAGTTCATCAAGGAGTTCCAGGGGCAATATAATGAAAAACAGCTCGCTGAACTGCTCGGGATCACCCGCAAGTCGCTCTGGGAAAAGCGAAAAAAGTGGGGCATTGCCAAGGATTAAAGGGACGGTCCCTTTTTACCATTCGTAACATCAGCACGCCTATGATTACTTTTTGTTACCGTGCCGCTGGCTGCTTACGTGGTCCGTTTGTAACTAACTGATATTAGTTGTTAATATCCCGTCAATCCTCCCGAAAACCTGGCATCTTATTTGCTACTATTACTTTCACCAGAATCAAACAACAGGGAATAAATCGAGAAATCAAAGGGCATGCGGCTGCGTAGTCGGCGCAGAGCTTCGCGGGGCCCCCATTCAGAGGCAGATGATCCTAGAAGAGGTTGTTCAGTTTCTGCAGGAAGTGCCGCCTTTCCAGTTCCTTGATGATGAAACGCTCAGGGGAGTGGCGAGCAGTGTGTTCATCGAGTTCTTTCCCAAAGGCGCCGTGATCCTGTCGCAGGAAGGTCCTGCCAGCGATTTTCTCCGGATCGTGAAAAAGGGCGGAGTAAAGGTGTACGTGCGCTCCGGAGACGATGAAGAGGTGATCATCGATTATCGGAGCGAAGGCGATGCCTTCGGTTTCCTGTCGCTTGTGAGCGGCGACAAATCCCGCGCGAACGTGACGGCCGTCGAGGACACCATCTGCTACAGCATAGACAAGAAGACGATCACATCGCTTCTTGACTCCAAGCCTGCATTCACCGAGTTCTTTCTCAAGTCGTTCCTGAGCAAGTATATCGACCGGACCTTCACGGAGATGCACAGCAAAAGTCTCCTGTATGGCGGCGGCGACAGGCAGCTCTTCACTACCCACGTGGGCGACCTTGCCGCACGGGACGTGGAGACGGCGCCGCCGGACATCACGATCCGCGAGGCGGCGGAGCGCATGTCGATGCGGCGCATCAGTTCTCTCGTCATCACCGGCGAGGACGGAGTTCCCGCGGGCATTGTCACGGACCGGGACCTGCGGGACAAGGTGGTGGCGAAGGCCAGGAGCGTTGACGACCGGATCAGCAGCATCATGAGCGTCTCCCTTATCAAGGTCGAGGCGCGGGACTATTGCTTCGAGGCCCTGCTCAAGATGATACGGTATAACATCCACCACCTGCTCGTGGTGCAGGAGGGCCGGCTGAAGGGGGTCGTTACGAACCACGATCTCATGATGCTCCAGGGTACGTCGCCCATATCGCTGGCGCGGGAGATCGAGGGGCAGCAATCCATCGACGGCCTCATTCCCGCATCGAAGAAGATCAACAAAATGATCACCCTCCTGTTGAAGGAGGGGGCCACGGCGAACAATATCACCCGGATCATCTCGGAGATCAACGACAGGATGGTGCGCAAGATCCTGGAGATGACGGAGAAGAAGCACGGTAAGCCGCCGCTGCCCTATTGCTGGATCGTCTTCGGCAGCGAGGGCCGGAAGGAGCAGACCTTCAAGACCGACCAGGACAACGCCATTATCTACGCCGATCCACCGACGGATTCCGCGGGCGCGGCGGCAGACGCCTACTTCGAGCGGTTTACCGCGGACGTGAACGACGCTCTCGTGCGCTGCGGGTTCCCGCCCTGTCCGGGCGGCTACATGGCCAGCAACCAGAAGTGGCGCCGCCCGCTCCGGATATGGAAACAGTATTTCGCCGACTGGATCCATACGCCCACGCCCGAGGCCATCCTGGCGTCGGTCATCCTCTTCGACTTCCGGGCCCTGCACGGCGACACAGGACTGGCCGATGAGCTCTGGGAGTATCTTGGCGTGACGCTGAAAGACCAGGACATATTCCTGAAGTACATGGCAAACCTGACGATCAGCGTCCGGCCGCCGTTGGGATTTTTCAAGACCTTCGTGGTTGAGAAGAGCGGCGAACACAAGGACAAACTGAACCTCAAGTTCAAGTGTATCGCGCCGTTGCTGAACATCGTGCGGCTCTACAGCCTCGAGAAGGGCGTGACCGAAACGTCCACCCTCGACCGGATCGATGCGCTTCGGGCGATCCATCGGACGGTGGCGGAATTCGGCGATGAGTTCGCTCAGGCTTTTGAGTTCATCACCCTCCTCAGGATCCATCATCAGTTCGACCAGATCGAGCTGGGGAAAGAACCGGACAATTTCATCGATCCCGAAGCGCTGACCAACCTGGAGAAGAAAGCACTGAAGGAGGTCTGCCAGCTGATCTCGAGGACGCAGGACTCGATTGCGAAGCAGTACAATCCGGGGATGACGATGTGAAGATGGATCTGAAAATAGTCTCTCCTGTTCGGTTCTTGCGGCGGATCGCCGCCGGCCGGAGTAAGAACAAGGGACAGACGAATCCGCGGCCTGAGCTCCTCGACATGCCGGTGGAAGAGGCGCGCTACGTGGTCTTCGATACGGAGCTCACGGGCCTCAAACCAAAAAAAGATTCCATCGTTTCGATCGGGGCCGTGAAGATGGCAGGGGGCCGGATAGAAGCGGGCAATGCATACTATCGGCTTGTGGAGCCGCGCACGGAGCTCACGGGCCGGAGCATTGTGATCCACGGCATCATGCCGTCGGAAGTGGCGCAGTGGCCGGATATTGATACGCTCCTTCCGGAATTCGTTGATTTCTGCGGGGACAGCGTGCTCGTCGGCCATGTGGTCTCCATCGACCTGGCCTTTCTGAACCAGGAGGTGAAGCGGATCCTGGGTGCTCCCCTGATCAATCCGGCGGTGGACACCTTTGCGCTGTACCGGTGGCTCCGGAACCGGGAAGACAACATCTGCGCCTACTATGACGGCACTGCGGAGAATGCGGCGCTCTATGCTCTGGCGGAACGCTATCATATTTCCGTGGGCAGCGCGCATAATGCCCTGAGCGACGCCTATGTGACCGCCCAGCTGTTCCAGCGGTTCCTGGCGCTGCTGCCCGGCCTCGGCATACGCACGGTGCGTGATCTGCTCAGGATCGCCGTACCCTGAGCTTTGCTGGGGGTGTTGATTCATCGGTCTGAGGCGCAGCCTCGTAACGGTTTTATTCCGGCCTGTCCCGAGCTATCGGGGCCTGTCCCGATTTATAGGGACCGTCCGGGCAAAGAGGTGAAGGGGGGGATACCTGGAAGGAGGGGCGGCACGCAGCGCCTGCAGGCAGGCGCCCGGTTTTAGTCGATCACATCACTATCTTGCGCAAGGGAGGAACATCATGGTTACAAAAGAAACACAGGTAGCATACTGGAAGGAGAACCTCACGTACATCGTCATTCTGCTGGGGATATGGTTCGTCGTGTCGTACCTTTTCGGGATCATCCTCGCCGATTTCATGGACGGCTTCAAGGTCGCCGGTTTTCCCCTCGGGTTCTGGTTCGCCAATCAGGGGTCTGAAGTGACCTTCGTTATTCTCATCGCCGTCTACGTCAAGCTGATGAACAAGCTGGACCAGAAATACGACGTGCATGAGCGGTAGGTCAGGGCACTATCGCAGACCCTGCGGCACCGTCACTACATCTGTAACCGTATATACAAGAAAGGGGAGTATCGAATGAGTATCTTAGCATGGACCTGGATCATCGTAGGGCTCTCGTTTGCCCTTTATATCGGCATCGCCATCTGGGCGAAGGCGAAAACGACCGGCGACTTCTATGTGGCAGCGAAACAGGTGCATCCTGTATTGAACGGCATGGCCACGGGCGCGGACTGGATGTCTGCGGCTTCCTTCATTTCGATGGCGGGAATGATCGCCTTCCTGGGCAGGGACGGGGCCATGTACCTCATGGGCTGGACGGGCGGCTACGTGCTGCTGGCCATGCTCCTGGCGCCTTATCTCCGGAAGTACGGCAAGTACACGGTGCCCATGTTTGTGGGCGAGCGCTACTATTCGCAGAGCGCCCGCGTCGTGGCCGTTATGTGCGCCATCTTCGTGTCTTTCACCTACGTTGCCGGCCAGATGCGCGGCGTGGGCGTGGTTTTCTCGCGATTCCTCGAAGTTGACATTAATGTCGGCGTCATGTTCGGCATGGCGATCGTCTTTTTCTACGCCGTGCTCGGCGGCATGAAAGGCATCACCTACACGCAGGTTGCGCAGTACTGCGTGCTGATCATTGCCTATCTGATCCCGGCCATCTTCATCTCCATTATGCTTACGGGCAACCCGGTGCCGCAGCTCGGTTACGGCAGCTCGCTCAGCGAGAACGGCATGGCGCTCCTCGGCACGGACGGCGGGTATCTCCTGGACAAGCTGAACGGATTGCATCAGGAACTCGGCTTAGCGGCCTATACGGGCCGGGGCGGCCAGAGTATGATCGACGTCTTCATGATCACCTTCGCCCTCATGGTCGGAACGGCCGGCCTTCCGCACATCATCATCCGGTTCTTCACCACGCCGACCATTAAGGGCGCGCGTTCCTCTGCCGGCTGGGCATTGCTGTTCATCGCCATCCTTTATACCACGGCGCCGGCGGTGGCGGCCTTCGCGAAGCTCAACCTGATCAGGACGGTGCAGAACAAGACCTATGCCGAAGCCCCGTCATGGTTCAAGAACTGGGAAAAGACGGGCCTGCTCGCCTG
This sequence comes from Nitrospirae bacterium GWC2_57_13, assembly GCA_001805055.1. Classification (GTDB taxonomy): domain Bacteria; phylum Nitrospirota; class UBA9217; order UBA9217; family UBA9217; genus GWC2-57-13. The sequence continues at coordinate 32,217 of MHDZ01000050.1, read as the reverse complement.
GAAGGACAAGAACAACGACGGCAAGATCCAGTTCGCCAAGGGCGAAGCCTTCAAGGGCAAGATCGCCTTTGCCAAGGATGAAGCAGGCAAGGTCATGACCGGCAAGTTCGGCGAGCGCGTCGTATCAACGCCGGTCGTGGACTCGGCGAACGAACTATATATCGACCGTGACATCATGGTGCTCGCGAACCCCGAGATCGCGAAGCTGCCCGCCTGGGTGATTGCGCTTGTGGCCGCCGGCGGCCTGGCGGCGGCGCTCTCAACGGCAGCGGGCCTGCTGCTCGTGATCGCATCTGCCGTCTCTCATGATCTCATCAAGAACGTGATGGCGCCGAACACCACCGAGAAGGCCGAGCTCATGTATGCGCGCATCGCGGCCGGCGGGGCAGTCCTGGTGGCGGGCTACTTCGGCATCCATCCTCCGGGATTCGTGGCCCAGGTGGTGGCTTTTGCCTTCGGTCTGGCTGCGTCGTCCTTCTTCCCCGTGATCATCATGGGAATTTTCTGGAAGCGCGCCACAAAGGAAGGGGCTATGCTCGGGATGATCAGTGGTATCCTGTTCACCGCTGCCTATATTATCTACTTCAAATTCGTCAATCCTTCCGCGAACGTCGCCCAGAACTGGCTCTGGGGTATTTCGCCTGAGGGCATTGGGACGATCGGCATGGTGATCAACTTTGTCGTCATGTATGGCGTCTCGAAGTTTACGAAGGAGCCGCCGCAGCACGTGCAGGACATGGTGGGCAGCCTTCGCTTTCCCCGGGACGTGAAGTAGTCTGCTGATCGTTGACAAAACGGATTGGCCTCTGCTATAGTCGGTCAGGGGTCAGGGGAGCTTCCTCCCTTGACCCCCGGCCGTTTTTCTTTTACAATTGCCCTAACCCGCATAAAGCGGAATTGGAAATTGAAGATTGGAAATTGGAAAGTGCAAATTTGATGAAAACGGCAGTTCAATAACAGCCGTATCATGCTTTATTTATAGGGCCTTTATGATTTTAAAGAAAATATTCAACCCATTTTGAAAAGCTTTTGATGCCTTAGTTACTACGTGTCGGCCGGGACTTCGCCCGGCAGACATGGCCCCTTCAGGGCAGCAAAATCCAAGACAGAATTAAAATCGTCTCTCGCAAAGCTCGCAGAGGACGCAACGGAAACCTTTACGTCCAGGGTTGAAATTCTAAAGACCAGGCATTTCTTGGCGCTCTTTGCGCCTTGGCGAGAAACATCCTGTTTTTTTTGGTTCGTGATTGAAACACAGACATCGACAATCTTTTGTCGATGTTATAGGCGTAAGCGCCTACGTATAATTTCATCTGCAATCCCAGTTCCCGCTATCGTTGATGCGGGGACCCTATCGAGGAAGGAGAACAAGGAATGTCAAAAGAAAGCATCGATGTGCTGTCGTCCGAAAAGCGGACCTTTGCGCCGTCGAAAGAATTCAGCAAGCATGCCCACATCAAGGACATGAAGGAGTACGAAAAGATCTACAAGCAGTCCGTCGACGACCCCGAGAAGTTCTGGGGCGAGATGGCGGAGAAGAATCTCACCTGGTTCAAGAAGTGGAACAAGGTGCTGGACTACGATTTTGCGAAGCCCTCTATCAAGTGGTTCAGCGGCGGCAAGCTGAACGCCTCCTACAACTGCATCGACCGGCACCTTACGTCGGCCACGCGGAACAAGGCCGCCATCATCTGGGAGGCCGACGACGGCAGCTACAAGTCCTATACCTACCAGCAGATGGCTTATGAAGTGAACCGCTTCGCCAATGTGCTGAAGAAGCACGGCGTGAAAAAGGGCGACCGGGTCACGCTCTATCTGCCCATGATCCCCGAGCTCGCCTTCGCCATGCTGGCCTGCGCCCGCATCGGCGCCATTCACTGCATCGTCTTCGGAGGCTTTTCGTCACAAGCCCTGCGGGACAGGATCAACGACAGCGGCTCCACGGTGCTCGTGACGGCTGATGACGGCATCCGGGGCGGCAGAAAGGTTCCGCTCAAGACCAATGCCGACCAGGCCCTGCAGGAAAGCCCGAGCATCAAGAAGGTCATCGTAGTCAAGCGCTCGGCCGGCGACATCGACATGGAGCCGGGCAGGGACTTCTGGTGGCACGAGGAAATGGCCGCGAAGGACATCGCGTACACCTGCGAACCCGAGCAGATGGACGCCGAGGACCCGCTGTTCATCCTTTACACGTCGGGTTCCACGGGCAAGCCCAAGGGTGTGCTGCACACGACAGGCGGGTACCTGCTCTTTACGATGCTGACCTTCAAGTGGATATTCGACTACCACGACGAGGACATTCACTTCTGCACGGCAGACATCGGGTGGGTCACGGGCCACAGCTACATCGTCTACGGACCGCTGGCCGCGGGCGCCACGACCCTCATGTTCGAGGGCATCCCGTCCTACCCGGACCCGGGCAGGTTCTGGGACATCTGCGACAAACATAGAGTGAGCATCATCTATACGGCTCCCACGGTGATCCGCGCGCTCATGCGCGAAGGCGAGCAGTGGGTGCAGAAGTACGACCTCTCGTCGCTCCGCGTGCTCGGCTCCGTGGGCGAGCCCATCAATCCCGAAGCCTGGATGTGGTACCATCTGAACGTGGGCAAGGGCAAACTTCCCATCGTGGACACCTGGTGGCAGACCGAGACGGGCGGCATCCTGATCACACCGCTGCCCGGCGCCATGACCACGAAGCCCGGTTCGGCCAGCCGGCCCTTTCCGGGCGTGGTGCCCACGATCGTGAAGGAGGACGGATCGCCGGCTGGGGTGAATGAGGGCGGCTATCTGGTCATCGACAAACCCTGGCCCGGCATGCTGCGCGGCACCTACGGCGATCCTGAGAACAAGCGCATCAAGGAAGTCTACTTCAGCCGTTTTGCAGGCAAGTATTTCAGCGGCGACGGCGCCCGCATTGATGCGGACGGCGACTTCTGGCTCATGGGCCGGATCGACGACGTGGTGAATGTGTCCGGCCACCGGCTCGGCACGGCCGAGGTGGAGTCGGCGCTCGTGAGCCATGAGAATGTTGCCGAGGCCGCTGTTGTCGGATTTCCGCATGAGATCAAGGGCGAAGGGCTCTACGTGTTCGTGACGCTGAAGGAAGGCGTGGCGGCGACCGATGATCTCAAGAAGGCTCTCGTGGGACATGTGCGCACCGTCATCGGCCCGATCGCGTCTCCTGACAGGCTCCAGTTCGCACCGGGCCTGCCGAAGACCCGCAGCGGCAAAATCATGCGGCGCATCCTGCGCAAGATCGCCCACAATCAGCTCGATGACCTGGGTGACACCTCGACGCTTGCCGATCCGTCGGTAGTGGACTCGCTTGTGA
>MHDZ01000050.1:0-28861 GCA_001805055.1 Nitrospirae bacterium GWC2_57_13 | reverse complement strand
CCCGCCGTTTTTTTTCCGTCTTGTCCCGTCCCGTGGCAGAAAGAGCGCATCCGCGTATTTTTTTCTCATATCCGGTAACAGTTGCCCCAGGCACAGTGAGAAGGGGAACTTTGCAATTCATTGCATTCCTGTTGATGGACCGTACTGTCCGATCATGCCGATGATTTGATACTTTAATCGTACATCTCCATGATCAAATTTATCACATCCGGGAGCTCCGGGCGATGCTATAATAAAGACATAGTTTTTTTTCTAGCGGGAACGCATTGTCTCCTGGTGCATCTTCTCATAACTGACGCAATATGTGCTCCACCGCTCTCCGAAGAGGCAGGTCCCATGCTCTGCGCGGGGCAGCGGTGTTTTTACCGTCCATGCGATGGTGCGCGCCTGTGTGATTCAGTATCCATCATTTCCATCATATTTCTTTGCATTAAGGGAGGGCTTTGCCATGGGAGTGTCGAGAAGGGATTTTCTCAAGATCTCGGGCAGCACCGCGCTGCTGGGGACGCTGGGGAGCGGTCCTGACGCCGAGGCTGCCGAGGAACAGCAGCTGCGGATCAAGGACGCGAAGGAAACAAAGACCATCTGTCCCTATTGTTCCGTTGGATGCGGCATTGTCGTCCACACGAAGGACGGCAAGGTGGTGAACACCGAGGGAGATCCCGACCATCCGGTCAGCGAGGGCACGCTCTGCTCCAAGGGCGCGTCGCTCATATCGATCATCAACAATCCCACCCGAATCACCAAGCCCCGTTATCGTGCTGCCGGCGCGTCAGACTGGAAAGAGATGGAATGGGACGAGGCCCTGGACCGCATCGCCAAGCTGGTCAAAGATACGCGCGACCGGACCTTTGTACAGAAGTCCAAAGGGGCCGTCGTGAACCGGACCGAAGCGCTCGCCCATATCGGCAGCGCGGCGCTGGACAACGAGGAATGTTATCTGCTCCAGAAGCTGATCAGATCCTGGGGCCTGGTGGCCGTCGAGCACCAGGCGCGTATCTGACACTCCGCTACTGTAGCGGCTCTGGCAGAGTCGTTCGGACGCGGTGCAATGACGAACCACTGGATCGATTTCAAGAACGCCGACGTGATCCTGGTCATGGGTGCGAACCCGGCTGAGAACCATCCCATCTCGATGAAATGGGTCATGCGGGCCCAGGAGCGGGGCGCCAAGCTCGTTGTCGTGGATCCGCGCTTCACGCGGACAGCGGCGAAGGGGGACCTGTTCGTGCCGATGCGGTCGGGCACGGACCTTGCCGTGCTCGGCGGCCTGATCAAGTACATCATCGACAAGCAACTGTACTTCAAGGAGTACCTCGCCCGGTACACGAACGCATCATTCCTCGTGAATCCTGATTTCAGGGGGCCCGGCGATCTGAACGGCCTCTTCTCGGGATACGATACAGCAGGCAGAAAGTATGATAAAGCGAGCTGGTCCTTCCAGATGGACGAGAACGGCCTGCCAAAGAGGGACTTCAGCCTCAGCAATCCCCATTCTGTTTTCCAGCTTCTGAAGAAGCACTATTCCCGCTACAGCCTCGATGTGGTGTCGAGCATCTCGGGCTCGCCGGAGGACAAGCTTGAGGCCTTCTACAAGATCTACGCCTCCACGGGCAGGCAGGACAAGGCCGGCACGGTGCTGTACGCCATGGGCTGGACCCAGCATACCGTGGGCACCCAGAACATCCGGGCCATGACGATCATCCAGTTCCTTCTGGGGAACATGGGCATCGCCGGCGGCGGGGTGAATGCGCTGCGCGGAGAATCGAATGTGCAGGGGTCCACGGACCACGGCATCCTGTTCCACATCCTTCCGGGATACCTGCCCGTGCCGAAGGCCTCGTGGCCCGACCTCGCCACGTACATCGACAAGAACACGCCCAAGACCAAGGACCCCAGGAGCGTCAACTGGTGGTCCAACCGCGGCAAGTACATTACAAGCTACCTGAAGGCCGTCTACGGCGGAAAGGCAACGAAGGGAAACGACTTCGGCTACTCCTGGCTTCCGAAGCTCGACGATGGCATGAACCTCTCGTGGCTCAATCTCTTCGACCTCATGTTCAAAGGCAAGTACGAAGGCTTCTTTGCCTGGGGCCAGAATCCGGCCTGCTCGGGCTCGAATGCCGGCAAGGTGCGCTCGGCTCTCGCCAAGTTGAAGTGGATGGTGAACGTTAACCTCTTCGACAATGAGACGGGGTCCTTCTGGCGCGGTCCCGGCGTGGATCCCAAGGACATCCAGACCGAGGTGTTCCAATTACCCTGCTGCTCCTCCATCGAGAAGGAGGGGAGCATCACGAACTCGAGCCGCGTTTCCCAGTGGCGCGTCAAGGCCATTGATCCCATCGGGCAGTCCAAGTCCGACTCGGACATCATGAACGAGCTCTACTTCCGCGTCAAGAAGCTTTATCAGAAGGAAGGCGGCGCCTATTCCGCACCGATCCTGAACCTCACCTGGGACTACGGCAGGAAGAACGCCGAGGGCAAGGTGGAGGAGGTGAACACCCACCTGGTGGCCCGCGAGATCAACGGCTACTATCTCGAGGACGTGTTCGACAAGAAGACGGGCAAGCAGCTCGGCAAGAAAGGCGAGCTCTGCGCCTCTTTCGGGCACCTGCAGGATGACGGCACCACGTCGTCGGGCAACTGGCTCTACACGCAGAGCTATATGCACAAGGACGGCAAGATCGTGAACATGATGGCGCGGCGCGGCAAGACCGACCCCGGCGGCCTGGGGCTCTACCCCGAGTGGGCATGGGCCTGGCCCGTGAACCGGCGCATCCTGTACAACCGCGCTTCCGTCGACGTGAACGGCAATCCCTGGAACCCGCGCAAGCCCGTGATCAAGTGGAACGCGGCGGAGTCCAAGTGGGACGGCGATATTCCCGACGGTCCGGCGCCGCCCATGGCCCAGGAGAAGGGCTCCTATCCCTTTATCATGAAACCCGACGGAGTGGGCTCCGTCTTTGGACCGGGTCTGGCCGACGGCCCCTTCCCCGAGCATTACGAAGCGCTCGAGTGCCCGCTCCAGGAGAACGTGCTGTCCAAGCAGCGCATCAACCCCACGGTCAAGCTGTTCTTCGGTATCACCGATGCGGCAACAGCAGGGGCCGCAGAGGGAGGCGGCTCTGCAGAGGACATCTTTTACTCCTGCGACACGCGGTATCCCTTCGTGGCCACGACCTACCGCGTGTCCGAACATTGGCAGACGGGCGTCATGACCCGCCACCAGCCCTGGCAGCTCGAGATGGTGCCGCAGCAGTTCGTCGAGCTCAGTCGCGAGCTTGCGAAGGAGAAGGGCATCCAAAACGGGGACAAGTTGAAGGTTTCCTCAGGACGGGGCGCTATCATTGCCTTTGCCGTGGTGACCGCCCGGTTCCAGCCCTTCAAAGTGGCGGGCTCCACGGTCCATCAGGTGGGGCTGCCGTGGTGCTTCGGCTGGCAGTATCCCGAGAAGGGCGGCCAGGGCGACAGCGCGAACCTGCTCACCCCGACGATCGGCGACGCGAACACCATGATCCCCGAGACCAAGGCCTTCATGGTCAATGTCGAGAAGGCGTAAGGAGACAGCCATGGCGAATACTAACAGCATATCAAAAGGCGTACTCGTGGACCTGACCCACTGCATCGGGTGCCGCGGCTGCCAGGTGGCCTGCAAGTCGTGGAACGAGCGGTCCGTTAAGGAAACGACCATGTACGGTAATTTTACGAACCCCCCGGAGCTGAATTCGGAATGTTATACTAACATCAGGTACATCGAGCAGGAGAAGGACAGCCAGCCGGTCTGGAGCTTTATCAAGAACCAGTGCCTTCACTGCAAGAACCCTGCATGCGTGTCGGCCTGTCCCGTGAAGGCGCTCAGGAAGACAGCGGCAGGGCCGGTGACCTACGATTTCAGCCGCTGTATCGGCTGCCGTTACTGCATGCTGGCTTGTCCGTTCTATATTCCGAAGTATGAGTGGGAAAAGGCCCTGCCCTGGGTCAGAAAGTGTACCTTCTGTTCGGAGAGGATCAAGGCGGACATGATCCCCGCGTGTGTAAAGGTCTGTCCCACCAAGACCATGTTCTACGGGAACTATGAAGATGTCCTGAAGGAAGCGAATGCCAGGCTCACGAAGAACCCCGGCAAATACGTCAACCATATCTACGGCAAGGATGAAGCGGGGGGCACGTCATGGATCTATCTGTCCGATGTTCCTTTCGAAAGCCTCGGCTTCGACATGAAGATCCCCGCTAAGGAGCTTCCCGATCTCACCTGGGCGTACATCACCAAGATCCCTGTGGTGATCGTCGGTGTTCTGGCCGCGGGCGCTGTCAGCTGGGCGATCACCCGGCGCAATAAGAACATGGATAGGGAGGAAAAGCCATGAACTCACACCAGGAAATAAAGCTGTGGACGCCCTTGACCAAGGTCCTGGTCGGCATCATGGCGCTGGGCATCCTTATCATTCTTTACCGGCTGGTTGCGGGACTCGGAGCAGTGACTAATCTGAATGACCGGTTCCCCTGGGGGCTCTGGATCGGCATGGATGTGCTGGGCGGTGTGGCTATGGCGGCCGGGGGATTTCTGATCGCCGGTGCGGTCTACATCTTGAACATGAAAAAATACAAACCCATCGTGCGGGCCTCGATCCTGAACGCCTTTTTCGGTTATGTGCTGGCAGCGACGGCCATAAGCCTCGACATCGGCATTCCCTACCGCATCTGGCATCCGGTCTTCATGTGGCAGATCCATTCCATCATGTGGGTCGTGGCGATCCATGTGGTGCTCTATACGACCACGCTCGCCACGGAGTCGAGCCCCATGTTCTTTGAGAAGTTCAAGATGGAAAAGGCCGTCAAGTTCGTCCATGCCATCCTGACACCGGTCGTGCTGTTCGGCGTGCTCCTTTCCGTACTGCATCAGTCCTCCCTCGGGGCGGTCTATCTTATCGTGCCGGCCAAGATGTCGCCTTTCTGGTATAGTTCGCAGCTGCCTACGATGTTCCTGGCATCGGCCGTCATGATGGGGCTTTCCATGGTCAGCTTCGAGACCATTGTGAGCGGCAGGGCGTTCAAGCATGAGATCAATATGGACATTCTTTCAGGTCTGGCACGGGGCATGGTTATTGCCGCAGTCATATATCTCGGAATGAAGATGTGGTTCCTCGTGAAGGGTCCCGGCATCGCAGCGGTCTTCAGCGGAAGCATGGAAGGCATCATGTATCTTCTGGAGATGGTCATCAGCGTATTTATCCCGATCGGTCTGCTTGCGACGAAAACCGCACGGGCGGACATGAAGCGCATCTTTGCAGCCGATATCCTGGTGATCGCGGGCGTCTTGATCAACCGGCTTAACGTCGCCATCTTCGGGATGTACCGGGACGCCGGCGTGAGAGGGGCCTGGTATTTCCCGAGCTGGATGGAGATCGTCGTAACGCTCGCGTTCATCTCCTTCGCGATCGTCGGGTTCAAGGTATCTGCGAAGTATCTGCGGCTCTTCCCCGAGTCGGACTCGAAATCCTGACGACAGGCAGCATGTTGACGGGCGGGGGCGACCACGTTCCCGCCCGTTCTTATTACAAGAGGGGTCCCGTGATGAGCAAGGGATTGATCATAGCGCTGCTGCTCCTATCCTCTCTGGCATTTTCTGCCGAACCTCGGTACGATGTCCCCATCGGCGACTCTCCGTCGATGGGGCCCGAGAATGCGCCCATCACGATCATCGAATTCATCGATTTTCAGTGACCCCACTGCGTGGGGGTCGGTCCGACCGTCAAACGGTTCATGAAAGAGTACAAGGGCAAGATACGGCTCATCATCAAGCATTATCCTTACCGGTACCGAGACTACGCCCGCATCGCCGCAGAAGCTTCTCTCGCCGCCCGGGACCAGGGGAAGTTCTGGGAGATGCATGACCTCATGCTGGAGCGATCGCCCCGCCTTGACCGGGAAAGTCTCATTAGCTACGCCCGGGAGCTGGGTCTGGACATGAAGAAGTTCACGGCGTCCATCGACGGGAAGAAGAACGACAAGGAGATCGAACGGGACCTGCAACTTGCCCTCAAGATGGACCTGTACAACACCCCGACCTTCTTCATCAACGGCAGAAAGGTTGTGGGCAACAGACCCTATGAATCTTTCAAGCGGATACTCGACGAAGAGCTGGCGAGGGCAGGAAAGTGATTCGAATGCGGAAGGGAGGTATGCAAATGAAACGCCGCCTGTTCACCATCAGCGGGTTCATGTTATTTGCGGCAGTAATGGTCGCTTTTCCGGCCTTTGCCGGTCATCTTGAACCCTTCCGGGAGATGCCGATCCCGAAGGAGAATCCCCAGACGCCTGAGAAGGTCGAGCTGGGCAAGATGCTCTTTTTCGACCGGCGGCTGTCCGGCGACGGGACCATGAGCTGCGTTACCTGCCACGACCCGGAGCAGGCCTTTACCGACGGGCTGGCCATCTCGCTCAGCTATCCCACAACGCGCAACTGGCGCAACTCGCCAACGCTGATCAACGCGGGGCTGTGGCAGTTCCTGTTCCAGGACGGCCGCGTCCGCACGCTGGAGGACCAGGCGCTCTTTCCGATGATGAGCGCTTTTGAGATGAACCAGAACCTCGATTTCATGGAGGAAGAGATCCGTGCGGTACCTGAGTATGCGAAGGCCTTCCAGAATGCATTTGGCGGCGAGGCAACGCGGGAGCGAGTCGCCATGGCGCTCGCAGCCTTTCAGCGGACACTGATGTCGGTGAACCCTCCCCTGGATCGCTATCTGAGCGGAGATAAAAAGGCGCTGTCAAAGGAGGCTGAGAAGGGTCTTGAGATATTCCGGGGGAAGGGCAAGTGCGTCGAATGCCATGACGGTGTGCTGCTGTCGGACCAGATGTTCCATGCCCTGAACGTGCCGGAGAACCCCGAACTGCTGGATGATCCGCGGGTCATCGCCACCGCGCGTTTTGTTGCCAAGCTCTATCACTTCGAGGAGTATCGCACGCTGAACGAGGACCCGGGCCGGTATCTCATCACCAAAGACAAGAAGGACTGGAAGGCATTCAGGACGCCCACGCTGCGCGAGGTCTCGCGCACGGCGCCCTACATGCACAACGGCATCTTTACGACGCTGGATGAAGTGATCGAGTTTTTCGATCAAGGGGGCGGCAAGGGGAATAAGTCGCTCAAGCCGCTGAAGCTTACTGCAGCCGAGAAGAAGCAGCTCAAGACCTTCTTGGTCGAGGCCCTGACCGGAGAGGTCATGACGGTCAAGATGCCGTCAATTCCGTGAAGGTACGGGAATAAGTTCGGTAGGGGAGGATATTCTCCGGCAATTTCACCGGGAAGTGCCTTCCGGTGCGCGTTTGCGCGAGGCGGCAAACATCATTTGCGGCATATTTGACATCTAATGATTCGGATATGCTCGGGCTGGACCAGCCTCAGTCCTGCAGCGCCTTGTCAGGGCAATTTTTCACGGCTGGTTTTATCGCAAACACATAAGCCCTTCGGCTTTCGTACTCCACCCCGGGATATGGCTCTCTCGCGATCATCTCTATATTTTCAAATCCACTTTTCGTTAGACAGTTGTTATAGTTCTCGTGATAATTTTAAAGTGTACCTACTATTATCAAGAGGACTAGGCTGCTTAAAAGACTCAGCCAAACATGTCGATTATATTTTTGTACAGCAGCATATCCTTCATTAAAAACCGCATCGTTTACTAATTGAGATTGCTGTATCTGCCGTAGGCCCACTTCGGCCCTTATTATTGTACGAAGTATCCACGGCAATGACTTCCATGCGTCTGGATACTGCTCCTTCACCCATCGGGCCAGTTTTCTCGCCTTTATTTCTTGCAGGATCGAACAGCTAATCGAATACAAGCCACATAAGACAGCTATTCCAAAGAGAACTATCGCAATACTTTGCCCCATGCTATTTACTCCTACCATAATGAGCTGTTTTAAAAACGAATCCGAGACTAATCTTCCATTTTGCATGTTGGTCGAGTGGAACTTCGGCTGCACAAAACTATATCAGACAACTTTCGGGACTGTCAATCAAATTGCTTGCTGTAAACAGCCTCTTGTACTATAGTTATTACGTTGCCACTCTCAGGCATTAGGTCTATTCATGTTAATCCGTGGCTAAAGAGGATTGTTCTCTCATGAAACTCTATCTCCTGCGCCATGGTGAAGCGAAAAGCAAGGACGAGGATCCGGAGCAGGCACTGACCGACAACGGACAGGCCGCCGTGCTGAGGGTCGCTTCTTTTGCCCAGGGAGCAGGCGTCTCAGCGGCTCGCATCGTGCACAGCGGCAAGAGGCGGGCGCGCCAGACCGCTGAGATAATCGCAGGCCTTCTGAAGCCCACACCTGCCTTGTCTGCGTCCGACGGGCTCGATCCCATGGACGAGCCGGGCATATGGATGAGCAGGCTTGACGAGGAAAAACAGCCGATCATGCTCGTGGGGCATCTGCCCTATATGGGCAGGCTTGCTTCAGTGCTGCTCTGCGGCAACAGTGAGAAGGAGACGATCACCTTTACAGCAGGCAGTATGCTCTGCTTGCACCGTTCCACCGAAGGCGCCTGGACGGTGCAGTGGATGATCACGCCGGCGATGCTGCGATGAAAAGTCATTCACGCCGCGGAGTGATTGTGCTATAGTCTTTTCATGGCCAGACCCTTCCACATCAAATGGCGTGAAAGGTGATCGTCACACCCCGGGACCTTTTTTGTTCGCGAAGACGAACCGGCATTGCGGAGAATAGATGGATAGAAAAAATCTGGAGATACTGGTCGTTGACGGCAGCGCGTCCCATATTTTCTATATGGCCGGCGTGCTCCGGAAGGTCGGCTATCTTGTGCGCTCTGCGTCGTCAGCTGAGGACGCGCTGAAGGCGATGGACGGCGTCCTGCCCTCCCTGATGATCACGGACACGGCGCTTCCCGACATGACGGGCCTGGACCTGCTTCGGAAGATGCAGCAATCTCCCCGGCTCAAGGTCCTTCCCGTGATCATCCATATCTCCGAGAAGAACCCGCCGACGGAAGCGGTCTGCAAGGCCGCGGGCTGCCTGGCCTATTTCAGGAAGCTCGCCGACGTTGATGTGCTGTACCGGACCATCGAGGCGGCTGTTCAGTCCGTGCCGAGGCACATGGTGCGGATCGATACCTTTTTCCGCGCCGAAGTAGGAGGCGGCCCGGCCGGACAGGGCAGGACCGAGTACATGACGGCCTTGTCCGAAGGCGGCCTCTATATCAAATCCCTGACGCCTGAGCCGGTAAATGCCCTTGTTCCGATTAAGCTGTTCATCCGAGGCAGGGAGATCAGTGCCACGGCCCTTGTCCTGTACAGCTCTCCGACCGTGGGCGGCCAGCACCGTGAGCCGGGCATGGGCATGAAGTTTGTTGATATCAGTGAACAGGACCGGGAGTTCATCAAGGACTTTATTAAGAAGCAAATATCCGAAGGCCTGACCTGACCCGGATTAATCAAAATTGGAAATTGTAAATTGAAAAGTGCAAATTTAAAAAAAACGACAGTTTAAAAATCGTTGTATTGACCACTGGCTATGATGTTTTTATCTCTTTCGATCATATGGTGTGCCCGTTTTGGGTAGAATCTAGCTCCTAAGGGGCTGATAGCAGGAGGACGTTACTGTGAAAAAACTGGTGATCACGCTCTACGAAAACGATCCCCCGGGAAAGCGTTGAATGATAAACAGCGAAGCTGCCCGGCGGGTAGCAGAGGAGTTCGGCGCGAGTATCGAAGTGATCAAAAAGACCTCGAAGGAATACGGCCTGCTGAAAGACCCGCTGCCCTGTCCGTCCGTGGCGGTGAACGGCAGGCTGATCTCTATAAACGATATAGTGACCGAGGCGGCGCTGCGCGAGGCGATCGAAGCTGCAAGGTAGCCCACGCCCTGCACGGGAGGACAAGAAATGACGCGATCAGCGAAGAAGCGGACACGGAAGGCGGGTTTGCCGCCCGGGACGCTGCTGTATACAGGCGAGGCGCCGGCCCATGAGGTAAAGCTCGGCGTGGTGCGCTACGACGAGGCCCACTTCGACGAGTCCGAGGCAAAGACCGCCGAGGACTGCCTGCCCGTTGCAGAGAAGGGCGCCGTCACCTGGGTGGACGTGAACGGCGTGCACGACGTGGAGGTGATCCGGAAGCTGGGTGAGGCCTTCGGCCTCCATCCGCTCGTTGCCGAGGACATTGTGAACACGGACCAGCGGCCCAAGCTGGAAGATTACGGTGATTACGTCTACATCGTGCTCAAGATGCTGTACCGCGACGAAAGCCGCTGGATCCGGGCCGAGCAGGTGAGCATAGTGCTGGGCCGCGGCTTCGTGCTCTCCTTCCACGAAGGGAGGAGCGCCGCGAGCTTCGCCGCTATCCGGGAGCGGCTCCGGAATGACCGGGGCAGGCTGCGCAAGGCCGGCGCCGATTTCCTGCTCCACGCCCTGCTCGACGCTGTTGTGGACCACTATTTCGTAGTGATGGAGGACGCGGGCGAGCAGATCGAGAGCCTCGAGGAGCATCTTCTCGGCAGCCCCACCCAGGCCACGCTCCGTTCGCTGCATCTCTACAAGCGCAAGCTGATCTTCCTCCGGCGGTCCGTCTGGCCCTTGCGGGAAGTGCTGGCATCGCTGGAGCGCGGCGATTCGCCCCTGATAGCCGGAGCAGCCCGGACCTACCTTCGGGATGTGTACGATCATACCATCCAGGTGATCGAGACGATCGAGGCCTACCGCGACATCCTGGGCGGTATGCTGGACATCTACCTTACGGGCGTGAACAACCGGATGAACGAGATCATGAAGGTCCTGACCATCATCGCCACGATCTTCATGCCCCTCACCTTCGTGGTGGGCATCTACGGCATGAACTTCCGGCGCATGCCCGAGCTGGACTGGACCTGGGGCTATCCCGCGGTCATGGCCTTGCTGATTCTCATATCCTTCGGCATGCTGATCTTCTTCCGGCGAAAGAAGTGGATATGAGATCAGATGTCTCGAGCATGAATTGAGCAAGCCGGAACTAAAAGCTTTGAACCGCCAAGGCGCGCCCCGCTCCGTTTTCGACAACATCAGACGCGGGACGGAGAAGGACGCGAAGGAAACCTTTAGGTTCAGGTTTAAACCAGGAATTCCGCTTTTCTTCGTGTTCTTCGTGGTGAAAAAACAGGACGCATCAAGACCTTGTCTCTCGCAGAGCCGCCCCCGCTCCCCCGGCTCCGTTTCCCCGGCCCGCATCATATTTTAGTGTTTGATCCGGGGCGGGCGAGAGTCCCGCGTCCACTGCTTTTGGCAAAGGTGCGGGACCCGCTTCCTATTTTTGTTTGATCCGGGGCGGGCGTTTCCATAAGCATTTGATGCGGGCCCCGCTCCGTGTCAGCGACTATTTGTAGGCGGGACGGAGACGGAGAGAGTACGCAGAGATTGAAGCAGGGGGCAGGGGCGAAGAGGAGGGGTGAGGACGAGAGACGAGGGGGTGAAGAGTTCGGAGTTCATAGTTCGTAGTAAGTGCAGAAAGCTATGAGCTAAGAGCTACAAGCTGAGAGCAAAGTCATACTCTATGCGCTATGCCCCATGCACGATGTCATACGTCCCCATCTCCCTGTCTTACCTTCCCATTCCCTCTTGATTTTGAATGCCTGTTCCTGTATTCTCCAGCATGCAGAGGGGGACTCCCAGGGCCGGAGCCCCGATAATACCATCCCTGCCTCCGGCAGTAGTGAGAAGGAAACCTATGTCCTATCGAGCGTGGTTCCAATGTATCAATGAAAAGTGCAGCGAGACCTATCCGCTGAACACGGTCATCTACCGCTGCAAGTCCTGCGACTCGCTGCTGGAGGTCCGGCACGACATGCAGGCCCTGGCCCACCGCAGCGCCAAGGCCTGGATGAAGCTCTTCGAGGACCGCTACAAGTCCACCCAGTGGCCCTACGGGTCGGGCATCTGGGGAAAGAAGGAATGGGTCCTGCCGCAGATCCATGACGACAACATCGTGTCGCTTTACGAAGGCGGCACAAACCTCTTCTGGGCCGAGCGGTTCGGCAAGTTGATCGGAGTGGACAACCTTTGGCTGAAGCTCTGCGGCAACTCCCACAGCGGGTCTTTCAAGGACCTGGGCATGACCGTGCTGGTTTCGCAGGTGAAGCAGATGATCAGCGAGGGCGCGCCGATCCAGGCCGTTGCCTGCGCCTCCACAGGTGACACCTCCGCCGCGCTGGCCACCTATTGCGCGGCCGCAGGCATCCAGTCCATCGTGCTGCTGCCCAAGGGCAAGATTTCTATCGCCCAGCTTGTCCAGCCCATCGCGAACGGCGCTCTGGTGCTGTCCCTGGACACGGATTTCGACGGTTGCATGCGCGTGGTGCAGGAGATCACCAAGGACGAGACCATCTACCTGGCCAACTCCATGAACTCGCTGCGCATCGAAGGCCAGAAGACCGTGGGCATCGAGATCGTGCAGCAGTTCGACTGGGAGGTTCCGGATGTGATCATCATCCCCGGCGGCAATCTGGGGAACGTCTCGGCCCTGGGATCGGGCCTTCTGATGATGCGGGATCTGGGCCTTATCTCCCGTCTGCCGCGGATCGTGGTTGCCCAGGCTGAGCGGGCAAATCCGCTCTATCGGTCGTACCAGAAGAACTTTGCGAGCTTCGAACCGATCCAGGCGCAGAAGACGCTGGCCAGCGCAATCCAGATCGGCAATCCCGTCAGCATCGAGAAGGCGATCCGGACGATCCGGCAGTTCAACGGCATCGTGATGGATGCCACGGAGCAGGAACTGGCCGATGCTGCCGCGCTCGGGGACACCACGGGCATGTTCAACTGCCCCCACACCGGAGTGGCCCTGGCTGCGCTCAGGAAACTGCTGAAGTCCGGGACGATCGACAGGTCCGAGCACGTGGTGGTCATCTCCACTGCCCATGGGCTCAAGTTCACCGATTTCAAGGTCCAGTACCATGAGGGGAAGATGGACTTCCCCTGCCAGTATGCGAACAAACCGATCGAACTGCCCCCGACGGTAGACGCGGTGAAGGAAGCGCTGCAGCATGCGCTCAAGAAAAGGAGTAGCAAGAATGGCTAAGAAAACATCAGATCCCCGGAAATGGAAACCCGCGACCCTCGGCATCCACGGCGTGGACCGCGTAGAGCACGCCCACTTCGCCGTTTCCACGCCTATCGTGCATACGTCCAATTACTATTTCAACACTACTCAGGAAGTCTACGACTTCATGAAGGCAAAGAGCGAAGGGAAGGTCATCCGCGAGCACGAGTACGGCCGCTACGGGAACCCGACGCAGGCCGAGTGCGAGCGCAAACTGGCCGCCGTTGAAGGCGCCGAGAGGGCCGTGCTGTTCTCGTCGGGCATGAGCGCCGTGATCCTGACGCTCATGACCTTCATGCGCCGCGACGGGCACATCATCTTTACGAGCGACTGCTACCGCCAGACGCGGGATTTTGCGTCGAACCTGCTGGCCGAGTTCGGCATCGAGGTCTCGCTGGTGGACCCCACGGCCGAGGCCATTGAGAAGGCCATCAAGCCAAACACGAACATCATCTTCACCGAGTCGCCTACGAATCCTTATCTGCGCTGCCTGGATCTGGCAGCGGTGGTGAAGGTGGCGAAACAGCACAAGGTAAAGACCATCATAGACGCCACGCTGGCCACGCCGTTCAACATCAGGCCTCTGGATATGGGCGTGGACGTGGTGATCCATTCGGCCACGAAATATCTCGGCGGGCACAACGACCTGCTGGCCGGCGTCACGCTGGGTTCGGACAAACTGATGAACGACGTCTACCGCATGCAGCGCATGATCGGCGCCACGCCCGGACCGCTCACGTCCTTTCTGCTGGAGCGGGGGCTCAAAACCTTTGGCCTCAGGATGAAGCACCACAACGAGGCGGGCCTGGTCGTCGCGAAGATGCTCGAGTCGCACCCCAAGATCGAGAAGGTCTGGTATCCCGGCCTGCCGTCGCACCCGGACCACAAGATCGCAATGGAGCAGATGAAAGGCTTCGGCAGTGTGGTGACCTTCCTGGTGAAGGGAGACGACGCCAGGACTCGGAAGTTCATCGACGCACTGGAGCTCTACCTGATCACGCCGAGCCTGGGCGGCAGCGAAAGCCTGGTGACCCAGATGTGGATGATGTCCTTCTTCGATTATCCCGAGGAGTACCGGAAGAAGATCGGCATGTCCGACAATCTCGTGCGGATAGCCCTGGGCCTTGAGGATGTGGATGACCTGATCGCGGACCTACAGCAGGCGCTGGACAAGATATAAAGCTGAAGCTGCGCGCCAAACGGTATTTTATCGAAAATAAAAAAGCCCCCCTGTTCTGCAGGGGGCTTTTGTTTTGAAGGAGCCTTGTTCTCCGGCCATCGCGTCACATGGCCTGTATGAAAGATGGCAATGTACGCAGGGGAGGGGACGATGACAATGGGCGAATTCAGAGGAGACTTAAAGATCACGGGGGCCGCCGAGATTATCAATATTACTTTAAGCGGTCCACCCAGTAGCGAGGTTCCCGATGTAGATGCGCGGCTGCAACGATCACGACAGTATCGCCATCCTGACCATAAATTAATCCGTATGGAAACCGAGCGAGAAGGCCCCGCCTAAGCCCGGGGTCGATTTCCACTGCGGATAAGGGGTAGGAAACAACTCTACGAATGACCCGATCGAATTCATCGAGGAATTCCTTTCCCAGGCCGTCGGCCTGCTGGTCGTACCAGGCAACGGCATTGTCAAGTTCTTCCCGGGCTGTAGCGAGAAATCGGACGTTCATGAGCGGCGATGCGTATCCATGACTTCCTTATAAGATACGGTGGGAATGCGGCCTTCCTTGTAGGCGGCCCATCGTTTTCTGGCTTCATCGGCCCATATTCGGTCCATGGCCGGGTCTGGCCTGTCAAGGTCAGTGAGGATAGCGTCCACAAGTTGAAGTTTTTCTATGTCCGAAAGGGAATGAATCTCTTGGGCGAGCTTCTCGGCCGTTTTGGTCATAACAGCGCCTCCCGATGATAACGAGGATACATCTAACCAGAATACTTGATCTATTATAGTAAAATTGGCTGCGGTATGCAATACATGTCACGATCACTGACCCGTAGCCATGTCCAGATGCACGGTTTCCTTGTCATCGGTCACCCATATCTGGCCGTCCTGAATGGTGAACTGCAGTTTCATGCTGCGCTGCGCCAGCCCGGCAAGGGCCGCGGGAGCGCTGGCAGGCAGGACCATGAGGGTCAGGTTCTTCGCGCGGTCGAGGCTGCTCCTGATCTGGTCCAGCCACAGGTCATTGCCGTGGCCGCCGTAGGTGAGAACAATAACCTTGTCCGCCCGTCCGCAGGCCTTGCGAAGGCGTTTTTCGTCGGGCTGGCCAACGTCGATCCAGACCTGGATCGCTCCGGTCAGGTCCTTTTGCCAGAGCGAGGGCTCCTCATCGTTCCCGATGCTGTCGCCAAAGACCAGCGCTTCATGGGCGTGAAGGGCAAAGGCCAGCAGTCGAACCATCATGCGCTCGTCGTTCTCGGAGGGGTGGCGGGCGATGGTAAGGCTGTGATCGCCGTAGTAGTTGCGGTCCATGTCGGAGATGTTAAGATCTGCTTTGAATATGGTGGCTTTCAGCGCCATGTCGTCCTTTGAATGGTCAGGTGTCAGTCTTGCGCAGAACTCGCAGAGGTTTAAGCCCAAGACGCACAGAGGGTAATCTCAGGGTTTTACCTGCTTTACAAATTTCCCCTTATACTTCGCGCGGCCGTCGCATCGTTCAAATACGAACTGGCAGATCCTGGTGCCGGGGTACAGGGCCAGGGGGCCGTGCCCCAGGTTCACGATCTCCAGAACCTGATGGTTCGAGATGCCCGGATGCATGAAGCCGGCGGTGACATGGACCGCCAGGCCAAAACGCGCGAACCTGCTCCTTCCTTCGAGCCGGCCCGATATGTTGTCGGCAAGGGTGATCTTCTCCTTCGTGATCCCCAGGATCATCTCCCCGGGCTTGATGACAATGTAGCCGCCGTCCTTGACGTGGACCTCCCTGGTGATATCCTGAAAGTCGGAGTGGTTCTTTATGTGATAGATCTTTGATTGTTTCTTAAAGATCCGGAAATCATTGCCGAGCGTCAGGTCGATAGAGCCGGGCCCGATCTGCGACTTCTCAAGCGGCTCGATCCTGATCAACTTTTTGGCTAACGCTTTCTCGATCTCTTTTCCGATCAATACACTCATGGTAGATGGCCTTTCCCCAGCGCGGCCTTAGGCCGCACTCGTCCCAGGGGGAGCTTCACGTGGAGGCATTCCCTGGCGAATGCCGGAGATTACAGCAAATTTTCGGGAAAGGCAAATGGAATGTGACGCGGCCCTTTTTCATTTGATATTCCCCGTTCTTTTTGTTAAAGTCCCATGCCGCACCCTGGCAATTATGATAATACCGTGTAAGCCAATACACATTCGAGGCCTCCACATCGATCCGCCACTGCTTCTGGCGCCCATGGCAGGCCTCACCCACAGCGCTCTCCGGCAGATCATTGCCGGCTTTGGCGGCGTGGGCCTGTACTCAACAGAGATGCTCTCGGCCAAAAGGCTGCCTACGGAAAATGCCGGCCGTTCTCCCTACCTCATCAGGACCGCTTCGGATAGACCGCTTTCCTATCAGCTCCTGACCTCCCGGCCCGAAGAGCTGGCCCCGGCCCTGGAGAAATTGCATGAACTGAAGGCCGATGCTGTTGATCTGAACATGGGCTGCCCGGCTCCTGTTGTCGGCAGGTTCGGCGCGGGCATCAGACTGATGGAAAAACCCGAGAACGCCCGATGCCTCGCGGCGGAGGCGCGCAAACGGACCTCGCTGCCCCTCACAGCAAAGATCCGGATCGGCATCGATCTTGATGAAGGGAAATTGCAGGCTTTCTGCGCCATGCTCGAAGATGAGGGCATTGACATGGTCTCGATCCACGCGCGGCTGAAACATGAGCCCTTTGCCAGAAGGCCGCGGTGGGAAAGGATTGCCGATGTAAAGAACCGGCTCAAGATCCCCATTGTCGTGAATGGCGGGATATTCTCGGTCCAGGACGCGGAAGAGTGCCTGCGCATTTCCGGAGCAGACGGCCTGATGCTCGGACGGGGTGCAGTGATCCGGCCGTGGCTCTTCGGCGAGATCGCCCGGGACCTGTACGGCTGCGCCCTGGCAAAGCCGGTCCTTTCGCTGCCTGCGGTTTACACCAACCTGATCGATCTGCTGGGAGCGCTCTTTTTGCCGGAACACCGGCTGGGCAGACTGAAGCAATTCACGCGCTATTTTTCCAAAAACTATAAGTTCGGACACCACCTGGCGACCCGCGTTCATTCAAGCGCGACCATGGAAGAAGCACGGGAGCGAGCAATTCTTTTTTTTGCGCAGAATTCGTAGCATGACGCTGCGGCCGCAATCCAGCTCCAGCGGGGTTGCTGCGGGATGTCGCGTTGTTGTAGTCCCTACCTGTCGGGACGCTGGAGGGGCTCCACTGGCGGCAGGGGACAGGTGTTTAAAAAGCTGCTGTCAGACGCCGCACATTCGCAGTGTATCTTTATTCGATGCTGCCTCACCTCATTCCTGCGTCTCCGTGCCACCGTAGTCCAGCGCCCCTGTTTGCATGGCCCCCTGTCACCAGGTCGTCGTATTTCCGCGTTTTGCCGTCGGCATCACTCGGGCACGCGAGAGGGAAGGGGATAGTGATAAATCAAAAGACCTGCCCAAAGATGTGTTCTGCCCCTATCCAGCCTTGACATCATGACATTTTTTTGATTAACTTCGGCTTAGTATATCTTTAAAAACCAGGAGGTTATTTATGGCAGACTGTGAGCTTATCAGCGGGTGCATTTTTTTTAATAGCCAGATGGCAAACATGCCGGGAACAGCAGAAATATATAAAACGACATACTGCAAAGGGAAGCATGATGAATGTGCACGGCAGCTCGTTTTTAAAGCTGTAGGAAAAGAACACGTGCCTAAAGATCTGTTTCCGAATCAAGCAGAACGAGCTCAGCGCATCATTAGCGAGAAGTAAGGAAACGGCTGAACTTGGTTTAATGGGAGAGTATTTATTGCTTGATGCATCGTTGTATAATTAGTGCGGAATAAAAATTTGTTTTTTCTGCTTCGAGGGCAATATCGCGTGATTGCCCTTTTTGTTTTATGTCTGCGAAGGCTCAAGGGCTTAACGGCCAGCTCTTTATGAGTTGTATCATGCCAAGCCTTTTGCTATTGTGCTGATTTCTGAGTAATGCATAGTGAAGCTCCCTGCAGTCCCGCCTTCTGGGACGAGGAATACGCTCACTCCAGAAGCAAAGTCCTGATAGTATATGTAAGCTCAGATGTGCCGCTATCTTTAAGCTTGATTCGCATATACGTCTTTACAGCAGGACGTTTTTCAGGTGGAGGTATCTTGGTATGGGGTTGATACGCACCCATCTGCGGGGCATGAAGCGTTTACTAACGATCTGTCTTATTTTGTTCAGGCAGTTCATGATCCTCATTCCCTACAAGTTCCTCTTTGCCCCCAGCGCAAAATTCGAAAAGGCCATCGGCAGATATCTGTCAACGAAAAAGCCGAGGATGAGCGCTCCGGAGATCGCGAAGGAGACACTGGAAATGCTCGGGCCCACCTATGTGAAATTCGGCCAATTCCTGAGCATCAGGCCGGACCTTGTCCCTCCGGATTTTTGCGAAGAATTCAAAAAACTGCAGGACCGGGTACCTCCCTTCCCCTTTGCGCAGGTGAAGCGGGAACTCAGGAACGAGCTGAAAAAGGACACGACCGAGATATTCAGCGAACTTGATGAAACAGCCATGGCCGCGGCCTCTGTGTCGCAGGTTCACCGGGCGCGGCTCCGGACAGGTGAAGAGGTGGCGGTAAAGGTCCAGCGGCCGGGTATCCAGGACGCGATGATATCTGACCTCTTCATTATGCTGCGATTCGCCTATCTTATTGTGCGGTTCATCCCCTCGCTAAGGAAGAACCGGCCTGTCATGCTTGTGCAGGAATTTTCCCGGTGGACCGAGCGCGAGCTCTATTTCCGGCAGGAAGGGAAGAACGCACTCCTCTTCTCCCATAATTTCAAAGACCATCCTGAGGTGCGGATCCCAAAGGTCTATCGCGAGTATACGACCAGGAAGATCCTTGTCATGGAGCATATCCGGGGTGTCAATATTTTTAACGCCGCCGGACACGACATTGATAAGCAGGCAGTGGCCCGCCTCATCGCCGATTCCATGCTGCAGCAGATCTTTATCCATGGGTTTTTTCACGGAGATCCCCATGCAGGGAACATCCTGCTCGTGGATAACAATACCATCGCTTATCTGGATTTTGGGATCGTGGGCTATTTGTCCGAGGACCTGCGGGCATGGATTTTCGACATCCTCTACGGCATGTCGGAAGGTGATGTAACAAGGGTCATCGGGTCGTTCCTGGAGCTGTGCAATGTCAGGGAGGACGAGATCGACCTTGCGGGGTATCGCCGCGAGATGAACGAGGTGCTCTCGGAACTGCCCATTTATGAAGTGGTCGGCATCCCGTTTTCACAAATGATGGAACGGTTCCTGAACACGAGCCTGGAGTTCGGGATCCACATCCCGCACGATTTTGTCCTCGCGTCCAAGGCGCTCACCACGTTCGAAGGGACCTGCCTGACCCTTGATCCGCAGATAAAGATCGTCGAACATCTGCGGTCCTTTGTTCAGAAATATATCACAACGTCTCTTGAATTCGACGATGTGCTGAAACAGCTGAAAGCGGGACCCTTCGAGACGGCGAGGCTGAAGCGGCTGGTTCTCAAGCATGGGACCAGGGTCCTCAGGTTCTTCGAGGATCCGACGGTCCGGATTGCGGGCGAAGGGACCGGAACTGCAGCGAAGAACGGGGACACGAGCGGCCTGAGCCTCGCACACGGTTTTATCATCGGGGCGCTGGTCCTCTTTGCCGCTCTCGTCAGCAATGAAAGCGATCTTGAGAGATGGCTCAGGTCCTTTATTTCTCTTCCCCCGTTGCCGGTCCTTTCGCTTGCTAGCCTGGCGGGCGCGGCGTTCTTGTGGATTGGTCTGGCGTTCAGGAACCGTCTGAAAAAAAATACGAGAGATGCCACGCGTTAGGCGCTTATGCCGATAGCATCGACAAAAAATTGTTGATGTTTGGATTTTCTTGTTTGCTTAATGAGTTGTAGGGGAACCCTTCAGGGTTGCGGTTTATCGATATTTCAGCCCCGAGTATCGGGACACTACAAAGGAAATAAATTCAACCTTCCCCGAAGGGGCCATGTCTACCGGGCAAAGTCCCGGACGACACGTAGTAAACTAAAGAATAGAATTCAAGACGAACAAGCGTTCCTTTGCGCGAAAATGATCTGCCTGGTTCCTGCTTAGTCTTACCCCTCACGCCTGACCTTTGCCTCTTATCCCCATGCCTCCGCGTCATCTCTTTCCGCCCGCTACTCACCCATGACGAGCGTTGTCATCATGGCAACGGACCAGACAATGTCCGACAGGGAAAGCTGGAAATCAACGGTGGAGTCGAAGAAGAGCGTGGCTCGTGCGGGATATTCCTCGTCCTGCAGCCAAAGAATGATGGTCACGGGCACGCGGGGAAGCGGGTAGATGCGGACCGCGGCATCGCCGACCCTGACTATCTCCGCGCCGAACCGCAGCCCCCGCTCGACGAAAGCGACCTTGTCCCGGCCGAACCGCTCCTTGATGCGGTCCAGCGGCAGGACGTGGGTACCGGAAAAGAACCGCTGGCCGCCTTTCACATCGATCGGACTGATGAGCCGCCCGGTGGCGGGGATGTCCTTGGCGCTCGTCATATACCACGGGACCGCGAGCTTGAAGAAATCCTTGTACCGTTCGAGAAAGAGTTCGGACTTCGGATCGCTGCTCGTTATGGTCCGCTCGTCAAGCGATACGATGAAATCGATGCCAAAGGCCTGCATTGTGTAGATCCTGGACGCTTTGTCGTATACGGCCCTGGCGCCCGAGCAGACGTCCCGCGGCCGCAGGCCCGCAAGGGTCTCCCAGGCCTTTGCTTCTCCCCAGACGGTCTTCAAGGGGACAAGCTCGTCCTTGCGCTCCTCTTTCTTGATCCTCTGTTCGATGTGCTGCTTCAAGCTGCACCCGGTCGCCGCGATTGATATCAATAATAATAACAGATAAAGATTCGGCCCGAGCACGTGTTTCTTGACACTGAAGGCCCGGAGAACGGCGATGATAAAGGCGGATTCGGTATCCTTATAACTCCACGATCCTCGTGCTGATCTCGATGGCTGCCTCAGCACCCTGACCGGCGGAGATAATCGCCTGGGAGTGGCCGTGGCGCAGAGCGCCCAGGACAAAGAGGCCGGGGATGCTCGATTCGCCATTGCTTTTTGTGGCGATTTTGAACCCCTCGGCGTCGCGCTCCAGGTCGAGGCCTTCGAGGTACTCGTCGTTGAGGGTGATGCCTCCCCACCCCAGGATCACCTCGCAGGGGATGATGCGGCCGTCGCTCAGCCGCACCCCCTCCAGGTTCTTTTCGCCGAGCAGCTCTTCGGGCCGCCCCTCGATCAGACCGATCCCCTCGTCCTCGAGGAGCGTCTTGTATACCGGCGCAGGGGAGAAGCCGTGGGCAAGGAACGTCACGTCCTTCGTGTACATCTGTTTCATGGCGACGCTCATGCGCACGCCGTTGGCCGTGCGGTCGATGACCAGCAGCTTCTTGCCCGTGGTGCGGTAGCCGTCGCAGATCATGCAAGTATAGTAGGAGTGGCCGAAGAAGCGATGGAGGTTCTTGAAGGGGGCCAGCGATTCATTGGCCCCTGAGGCTGCGATGACGTAGCGGCTGCGATAGGTCTTCCCGCCTGCCAGCACCTCGAACGCTCCCTCGCGACCGGTGATGCGTTCCACCTTTGCCTTCTCGATGGCAACGCCGAAGCTCTTTACCTGGCTCAGGCCGGTTTCCAGGAGGACCGGCCCGGAGACGACAGGAATGCCGAGATAGTTCTCGAGGTGTTTCGCGTAGCTTGTCCGCCCGCCGGGGATGTGGAACAGCAGGACGCGGAAGTTGTAGCGGCCCAGGTGAATGCAGGCTTGCAGGCCGCCCGGGCCGGCGCCGATGACGATGCAATCAAGAAGCGTCTCGCTGTCTGTGCCGTTCGCTCGTTCCATTGCCCACCCCCAATGTCCCAGCGTTGCTGCTAGGAATCTGTTCTTTCATCATCACCTATGGGCATGAATAACTACAGGATCATGTCAGGTCCTGAATGAAGCTCAAATCCGCCACGATCTTGCGGAACTGTTCAAGAGCGGATTCTTCTATATCAAGCGGTAAGACCAGGGCCTGAAGGTCCACATTTCATTCTGCCTCTTCTGCTTGATGGATGCGGATACGTCCGGTTTCTACGATCCAGAGCTTTTTATCTACTGGCATAGTTTCAAGAGATTTCAGAAACTGCCGGATCAACTGTTCGAGAAGGGGCAAGGTAGGATTATGGGGAACTCGGATGACGACAATGCCGTGAGCCTGCTGAGGAGGAAACCGCAGCACATCGAAAAAATTCAGGTCGAGGGTTACCAGACAGCGATGCTCGGCATGACAGACTTCGTAAAGCCGCTGGTCGGCGCAGCCTTGTAGCTCTTGGTCCCTGACAGTTAAAACATCGTGACCGCTTGCACGAAAAATCTGCTGCGTCCGAGTGCCGAAATTCTCATCCAGCTTGAATTTCATCCGGCAGCAACCTCGACAAACCGTTCTCGTGACATCTCGGCGCCGTACGCTATTGCCGCTTGAATGTCCTCTCTCGTCAGTTGGGTGTACTCCGCCAGGACTTCTTCGTTAGTCGCTCCGTTTGCCAGAAAATCCAGAATGAGCGATACCCAGATGCGCGTACCTCGGATGCATGGTTTCCCGAAGCAGACGTTCGGGTCGACGGATATGCGTTTGAGAAGCGGGTTCATCTCTTCACCTCCAAGCTAGTAGTGCTTCTATTATAGCCTCTTTCACAGGGCAACGCAATAAGGCCGGAAAAGGGCGGACCTGGTCGTGTTTTTGTAGGGCGCAGAATGTGTCTGCCTGGTCTCCGCGGCAATGCATGGATATTTCCCTTGAATAATTCATCAACGCGTATTATTGTATGCACAGCTTCAGGGTGAGGCTGGCCTATGTCAGAAGAGAGGCAGGAAAACGGAAGCCGTGATCGCGTCCTTCTTGTGGCGGTCGCGGACTTCTACGAGCGCAACTACGCGAGCATGCTGCTGCAGCGCTTCGGCTACCACGTGTTTGCCGTGGACACGACGAAGGAGGCGGCAAAGTTCGTGTCCAATATATTGCCACGGCTCGTTCTCGCAGATGAACGAGTGGCGCGGGCGCAGGGCCGGGACCTCCTGAGCAGTATGAAGCAGGAGCCGAAGACCTCGGCGATCCCCGTGATCCTGCTGACATCGGCTGATGAGAAGAAGGCGGAGCGCCTGTTCAACGGGGCCGGATACGAGGCCGTGTTGAGCTTGCCGCTGGAGCCAGAGGCTCTCTATCGGGCCGTGCAGAAGACCATTGAAGCCCATCCGCGAAGTTTCATCCGCATCAGCGCATCCATCGATGCGAGGCTGGACAGCGGGCCTGACGGATTTGTCCGGTCGTCCGTGGTGCTTTCCGAGAACGGCATGTTCCTGCGCACAACCATCACGAAGCCTGCCAGGTCCCGGGTGATGGTGAGCTTTGTGCTGATGGAACGGACGATCACGACCGATGCTTATGTTCTGTACAGCCACGGGTTCGATGAGTATCCGCAGAAAGAGCTGGGCATAGGCCTGCGGTTCGAAACGATCAGCGATGAGGACAAGGCCGCGATCCGACTGTTCATCCATAAGGAGATCGGGCAGGGAATTGCGAAGAAGTGAGAATCAGTTGTCAGGTGTCAGAGATCAGGTTTAAGGGCAGGGAAGTGTAGATCGCATAGCGCATAGTGCAGAGAGCATTGTGTGGAATGCGGAATACATTGGCACGATGCTGGTGAATGAGCTTAGAGCTAAAAGCTGATAGCTGAAGACTGAAAGCTGACTGCTGCGAGCTGATAGGTGAGAGCTAAGAGGCGAGGAGGCGTTGTATGATGTTCGATGAATCGGTTTTTTCAAAAAATGAAGCGCTCAAGGCGATCAAGGAGCGGCGCAGCGTGCGTACCTTCACAAAGGACGACGTGACGGACGAGGAGATCAGCGTTCTGCTGCACGCAGCGAACCAGGCGCCGTCGGCCCACAATCAGCAGGCCTGGAGGTTCATCGTTCTGCAGGGCGATAAAAAGAGCGAGCTGGCCCAGCTGGTCACAACGCGATCGGCTGAACTGCCCCGTCCGGCTGCGGCGCTGCTGCGCATGGGAGCAAAGAGCATCATTTCGGCGCCCGTGGTGATCGCTGTGGCGAACACGGGCGATCTCATACGGCACGGCACCGAGCTGTTCAAGGTCGAGAAGGACATGGCCCACGACTTCTTCCGGACCATGGAGATCCAGAGCTCCGCCGCCGCGGTCCAGAATATCCTGCTTGCTGCTGTTTCCCTGGGGCTCGGCACGGTCTGGCTCGGCATCCTGTATCTGATCAAGGACGACGTACTCCGCTTCCTGGGCGAGCCTGAAGGCGAGTTCATGGCCGTGGTGCCTGTGGGAAGGCCTTCCCGGATCGGCAGCGGTCCGAAGAAGCATCCGCTGGACATGAAGGTGCGGATGCTGTCCTGAGCTGGTCTTGTCAGATAGTTCCGTTTTCAGGTCTTTTTGGACACGGATAAAAGCGGATAGATCCAGATCCAAATCGACAGCGGGATGTTCTCTCGCAAAGGCGCAAAGGTCGCAAAGAAAAGCTGGATTCTTGAGTTAAAATCTCTTTAGTTTTATTTTGGACACGGATAAAAGCGGACAGATCCAGATCCAAATCTACAGGGGAATATTCTCTCGTAAAAGAGCAAGTGGTACGATTTAGCTTTCAGCCTCTAGCTGTCAGCTCTCAGCATCTAACCGATGACTCGTCCCTCGTCGCCTGTCCCTCGCATTCACCGCTGTCCCCTTTGTTCCTGTTTCAATCCAGATATCTCGGAAAATAAAGTCTGATTCAATCTTTGTGAGTACAAAGGACGATATGTGTGAACAAAAAGGTCGCTTTTGAAGCCTCTTGTGCATAATCAGTACCAATTTAATCCTGATTTCACCTTGCAGAACCTTCAGATGAGCGTTATACTTTAATCAAATATTCGCACGGCAGTCTGCCGATATCAGGCAGAGCAGATCGGCTTATTACTCGCCACGCGGATAAAAGCTTGCAAAAAGGAGGACGCTATGGCAACAGGGAAGAACATAAACGTGGAAAGCTACTGTGATGGTATGTATACGAGGCTTGAGGCAGTAAAGGAGCATATTGTCGCGATGCGGAAAGACGTCGCCAAGACCTTCGGGCCGGAGAGCGAGCTGTTTCGCAGCCACGACCGGCACCTGCTGGACATTGCCGAATATGTTGACTGGAAGCTCCAGATCCTTGTGAAGGCCTGCCCCTTTGAATGGCACGGAGCGGACAAGGGCGTTGAGCCCAGCGTTTCGGTCAAGTCACCGGAAAGGCAAACAGGACCGGAATTCTCCGGCGGGTACCTCGGCGGGTAGCTGAACATCAGCAGTTGAGTTGATGCCACCGGCGGAAGCTGTCCCGCCGGTTTTTTTTGCCTTCTTGGCTTGCGCGTTTTTTACATTGACGGTGACAACTGGGAACTAAAAGCTTTGAACCGCAGGCGCCAAGGTCGCAAAGGAAACCGTTGGGTCCAGGGTTTAACCCAAGGATCAATTTTTTTTCGTTTTCTTCGTACACTTCGTAGTGAAAAGAAATCATCGAAACCGTGTTTCTTGCAGAGCATATGAGGTATTGCTGCCTTCAAATCGTAAGCCTAAGATTTCCCTGGCGTCCTTTGCGCCCTCGCGGCGACGACCTTTATTCCAGTTTTAAAAGAATATGATGCGTTGGTTTCGAACCCGGATAAGCGGGAACTGGAGCGGTCAAAGACACATACTCAAAACAGCTTAAAATCCGCGTCCATCAGTGTGTCCCGTTCATCGGGACCCGTGGTTATATTCAGTCCCTTCATCCCTGTTCCGAAAAAAACACCTTGTTTCATCCTCAGAGACTGCTATAATTGCCTCAGCCAGCGGCTGCCTGCACCTGCACCGGCAGCGCACACCTCTCCCCGGAAAGGAAGCTTCATGAAGGAGACGATCTTCGGCCTCCGCTTCAGCGCCAACGAATCAATCCAGCCGACGAACGAGGAGTTGCGGCTCTTCCTTGAAGGCCCCCGGGCCGACGGGAAGAGCGGGTGTCATCGGGACGACCTTGCTGCCTTTGACGGTTTGCTGCAGCGCATCGAAACCTTCGAGCAGAAGCACGGCCAGGTCGTGGACCAGCCGGGCTGGCAGGAGCGAAAGCTGCTCGGCGTGCTTGCCCATTCCCGCTTCTTCCGGCCTTCTTTCCGCGCCGCGGTGGAGCAGTTCAAATATCAGGCCCATGCCCTGGAGAACATCGACCTTCGCAAGCCGACAGCCTTCATCCGTTCCGCGGAAGAAGAGATCGCCAAGCTCAATCCGAAAAAGGACGAAGCAAAGATGGCACGGCTTAAGGAACTGGTGGAACAGCGCAATCGTGATCTCGACGGGCTGCGCAAACGGTGGCCGCTGCTGGTGAAGGAACTGAACGATATCTCTCTCTATATCCGGGATGGCCTCGCAAAGATCACCAATCTCTGCGAGGCGGCCATCACGACCCTGGTTAGTCTGCAGGTAAAGGGCGAGAAAAAGGACGAGCTTGTCGAGGACCTCAAGCGGCATTATCGCGACCGCGTCCGCGACGATCTGCAGGTCGGGCCGGTCACGAAAGAGTACCTTGCGCAGCTCCAGGGAGAGGTGGCGGCGCTGTCGCAGCAGCTTTCGTCCGGCGTGCTGCAGGATTTTTATTTCATGACTGAGCTTTATGAGCAGATTCACGAGCACGTGAACCAGAGCAGCGCAAGGATCGAGAAGCTGAACAGCAGGATCGCCGCGGGCAAGCGTCAGGACCTGGAGGCGGATAAACGGATGATCCGCGAACTGAACGGCGTGATCGCCGCGCTGGTCTCCCCGCTGCCCTTTGAAAGCGGAGGCGGCACAGCCGAGCCTGCGGAACAGCAGGAAAAGATCCTTTTTGAAAAACGGCGCGAGATGGTGGACCATGTTTTTGACGTACTGAAGAAGAGCGTTGTTCCCCCGGCGAAATAAGGGAGGGTTGCTGTGGAGAATCTGAAGGACCACGGAAGGGAAGCGGAAGACCGGAAGCGACGGTTCATCCTGGTTCTCGATGGCAACGCAGGCGAGCGCTACTATACCAGCATGATCCTGCAGCGCTTCGAGTACAAAGTCTGCACTGTCGGCACCGTGGGAGAGGCGCTGGAGTTCATGTCCCTGGCGCAGCCCACACTGCTTATTGCCGATGCCACGCTGCCCGGGGCAAGCGGGCTGACCCTGCTCGATATGATGAAGAAGGACGTCCGGCTGGCCGATGTTCCCGTGGTCATCGCTTCATACACCGACGATGCCTCGCTCGAAAAGGATTGCCGCCGCCTCGGGTGCGCCGGCTGGATGGTGAAGCCCCTGAGCGCTGAAGCGCTTTACCGCACCGTGCAGGACGTGATCGAGCGGACGCCGCGGCGCAATATGCGGATCGCGACCCATCTGAAGGCCGATCTGGGAAGCGGCGCATCTGAAGTGGCCACGGTGATCTCGGAGCACGGCATATTCGTGCAGACACCGAAGCTTCTGCCTGTTAATACGACGGTGCCGATGAAACTGGTGATCAGGGACCGGGTGCTCAGGATCGACGCTCTTGTGTTGTATTCCTATGGGTTCAACGAAGGGCCCTTCCGGCAGCCCGGCATGGGTATGCGGTTCGTCAAGATCAGCGCCGACGACAGCGACTGGATCAAGGCTTTCATCCGGGAGCAGGTGGAGGAAGGCATTGCGAAGAAGTGAGGGACGAGGGACGAGTGGGGAGTAGGAAGCAAAGAGCAAAGTCTTACCCCATGCGCTATGCCCTATGCACCATGCTCTCTACCGGCTGCGCAGGAACGCATCAACAGCATCGGCCCAGACCCGGTAGCCATCAGCGCTCAGGTGCACGCCGTCGTCAAGCAGCAGGCCGGGCATCGGTTTTCCGGATTCGGTCACGAAGAGGCTGAATATATCAAGATAGTCCGCTCTGAGTTCCCGGGCCATGTCCTGCAGGCGGCGGTTGATGTCCTTGATGGCCTTGTTGTCCACCCAGGCCAGGTCCACGGGAAGGATGCTCTGCACAACGACGTTTGCCCGGTCAAAGGCCCTCGCAAGCCGCTCCACGATCTCCCGGAACATTCCCCCGATCTCGTAATGCTCCATGGCAATGTTGTTGATTCCCGTCATCAGGAAGATCATGTCCGGATCTCCCATGGACCGGACGGCCTGGTCGAGGCGGTGCAGCAGGCCTTCCACGGGCTCGCCGGCTATGCCGAGGTTCGTGACGCGCCGGTCGGGAAAGCGCTCCTGCCAGTCGTACCATTCCGTCAGGGAGTCGCCGATGAAGACGAGGTTATAGGTAGGGTTCATAGATTAAAGGCAAGGGCGTCTCTCGCAAGGCGCAAAGTTCGCAAAGGAAACCCTTGAGTTCAGGGTTAAACCCAGGAATCCCGTTTTCCTTCGTGTACTTCGTGGCGAGAAGCGAAAAGCATGAAAGCCTTGTCTCTCGCAGAGCCGCCCCCGCTCCCCCGGCTCCGTTTTCCCGGCCCGCATCATAGTAGTATTTGATCCGGGGCGGGCGAGAGTCCCGCGTCCACTGCTTTTG
>MHDZ01000049.1:2336-5767 GCA_001805055.1 Nitrospirae bacterium GWC2_57_13 | reverse complement strand
GAGGGTAACGCCTGCTTCATCCTTATCAACGCTTGCCGGCGTGTTCACGATCGAGACCATTGGCGGCTGTTTTATATCGGATAATTTTGCAAAGTTTTTCAACGACCCGCCTGAGAGGGCAAGCTTGACAACGTCCGGACGATAGAAAGATTCACGAAGCTGAGCGATGGAATACGGCTTGCCGCCTACCGTGACGCTCAGATACTGGTCGCCTTTTTCGGACGAATTGTAATATCCATTCGCTGTTATGACCACCCATTCGCCGTCCTCGAAGCTGACCATCGTGGCGACCTCATCCAGGGTGGACATATCCCATATCCTGGTCGAGGCATCACCGCCGGAAAGTATAAATTTACCATCCGGAGAAATTGCCAGGGAATGGACCCCATACATACCTGAATGCGCCTTTATAGACTTGACTTCAGCGCCCGTTGAAATATCCCATAATTTAATAAACCCATCGGAAGGGCCGCCTGACAAAGCATATTTGCCGTCCTGAGAAAAGGCCACAGCACCTACCCCAGCCATGCCCGTGTGTCCTTTAAATTTCTTTACCGGGCTGAGCGAGGGGATGCTCCAAAGTTTCACGGTGCCATCCCATCCACCAGATAAAGCATATTTTCCGTCCGGAGAAAAAGCCACGGAAATGACTAATCCGGGTCCGGGTAAATAGGAAAAGCCGCTGTCGGCTTTAACGCTGTGAAGTCTTCTTCCCGTCGCAACATCCCATAAAATTATATTACCTGCTTGGGTTCCGGACAATGCATACCTTCCATCCGAAGAAAGCGCCACAGCCGAGCATTTGAATTCATCTTTAAATTCTCTGATTTCGCTGCCTGTGCTCATATCCCATAAAATAATGCGACCTTGAGTACCATTTGGAATGAGCCGGGGGGTCCTATTTACTCCGGTGAGAATGGCTCGCTTGTCAGGAGAAACAGCAATATGCCAAATCTCCCAGTCTCCCATGGTCCTTTCTTCTCTTCCCGTAGACAGGTCCCAAATCTTCAATCCTTTTCCCCCGGTCATGCCATACAATCCATCCTGCGAAAAGGCAACTTTAACTTGGCCCATCATCCCACCCGGCGCGCTGAAGGTCCTGACCGCGGCCGCTGAAGTCAGATCCCACAGAGTGGCGGTCTCTTTCATGTTCCCAGAAAGCGCGAACCGCATGTCCGGCGAAAGGGCAACTGACAATACAATAGGCGCCGATTGCTTCAGCTCCATGGACATGTAGGAGCTATTCAGATGCAGCTCCGGCGTTGCCATGCAGGCTGGAAGGAAGAGCAGGAATATGGCCGACATAATTTTCAATAGCCTTCGCATAGTTTCCTCCTCAAGATGAATTATCGCTCTACAGAAAAGTTCGGCGATCCGAATCGCTGCCGCAGCGCATGCACGAATGCGGCATCGGCCTTTGTTGAGATCATTTCCAGCGGGGAGTAGCCGCGCTTCCAGGCAAGAGAGAACATGGCTATGAGCAGAAGGCCGGTGATAACGAAGTTCGGCCAGGCATTCAGCTCCCACTGGCCGGCCCAGGAGAACTCATGGGGAGAAAAGGGAAGAAAATACGGGATCACCCATTGGTCGTCGCCCGGCCCACGGGCGCCGACGACGTCACCAAGGAGATGGAGATGGAAGCTCACGAAAACAAGCGCTGCAACAGCCCGATTCCGCGCGGTCAACAGAAAGGCGACCAGCGTTACGAACAGGCCGAAGAGGAGGTTGTGGCCGAGAACATGGTGGTAATTGCTCCACCAGAGAAGGGGGGTGTCGCCGTTCCGGGTGAGCGCCTCTGCGACGATACCGAAGCCGTCAATGTCCGGACAGATTCCGGCCAGAGTAATCACGGTCCGTTCCCGGCGGCTAAAATCTTTGTTGCCGTTGGCAACGAGCCATCCAGCAAGTAAGTGCGTAATGGGGCTCATAGATTATGCTTCACATCACAAGACGAACACTCCTTTCTCGACATTCGATCAAACGGGCCTTATCAGACCCTTAACCCTTGCTCTTCCTGACCAGCGCCCCGCCTCTGGACAGGAGCACCGCAAACCCGACAATACCGATGATTACCGCGATAAAGTATGCTATCCCGCTTTCTATCAAAAAAGCCTCAAAACCTGCCAATTAAACAAGCACCGCCGCGATTTGCAGCAGCAACCTTCTGTTTTTCTGAGACAATGTCACCCCACTCCCAGCCAAGCGTAAGACCTATTCATCAACAAATACTAACTTCTAACTTCAAAATGGAGTATAGCATACTCCAAGGTAGTATTTTTGGTTTTGTCCAAAAAAAAACGCCTCCTATGATCAGGCGTTTTCCAGTGTGTGGACAGAGCTGGGCTTGCTGTTTAAATGTAGATGATTTTATTGCAGCTACTGATGGCAGGAGGCACGAGGGTTAAAAAAGTCCAGTGTCTGCTCTAACAGTACATATAAAGGATCACTCATGAGACAACGGGTGCGACGGCAGACCTTTTAGAGCGATACTATAGTGAAGCGACTCCGTTGCCGCATTGAAGACGAAGTGCATTACTCTTCAGGAGCATCGTCATCCTTGCCAAAGGGCCCCTTGATCCCCAGGTCCCGCATCTTCTTGCGCAGCGTGTTGCGGTTGATGCCGAGCAGGTTCGCGGCGCGCACCTGGTTGCCCTCCGTCTTCCTGAGCACCAGCGTGATCAGCGGCTTCTCCACGCGCTCTACCACCATGGCATGGATGTCGCCTCGTTCGAGCCCGCCCATGCGGTCCACGAGATCGGCGAGCTTTTCTTCCAGGAAGTTCTCGAAGGAGAGCGCAACGCCCTTGCCGGGCCTGAATATCTGGGGCGGCAACGCGTCGGGAAATATCTTGTCCCCTGTCGCAAGGGTTATGGCGCGCTGGACGGCATTCTCCAGCTCCCGCACATTGCCGGGCCAGTCATAGGCCCTCAGGGCCTTGACCGTCTCGGGGGTCAGCACTTTTGCTTTTCCCTTCTGGCCCGCCTGGTGCTTCTGCATGAAGAACTCGGCGAGTGCGGGGATGTCGTCCTTCCGCTTCCGGAGCGGCGGAATGTCGATCTGGATGACGTTCAGACGGTAGAAGAGGTCCTCGCGGAACCGCTTTTCCCGCACGGCCTTCTCGAGATCCCGATGGGTCGCGGCGATGACGCGCACGTCGGTCCGGATCGGTTCCGTGCCGCCAACACGCTCGAACTCCTTTTCCTGCAGAACGCGCAGCAGTTTGCCCTGGAGCGGCAGGCTCATGTCGCCGATCTCGTCCAGGAAGAGGGTGCCGCTTCCGGCAGCCTCGAACTTGCCGGGCTTTCTGCTGACAGCGCCGGTAAAGGCGCCTTTCTCATGGCCGAAAAGCTCGCTCTCGAGCAGTTCCGAAGGGATCGCCGCCGAATTCACCGCCACAAAGGGCCGGCCCGCGCGCTTGCTGTGATAATGGA
>MHDZ01000049.1:490-2308 GCA_001805055.1 Nitrospirae bacterium GWC2_57_13 | reverse complement strand
GCCGCTCTCGCCGTGGATCAGGACCGTGGCGTCGCTCTCGGCCACCCGGCCGATGGTCTTGTAGATCTCCTGCATGGCGGGCGTGGAACCCACCAGGCCTCCTTCGTACTTTTCACGCACCTCGGCCCGCAGCTCCGTGACCTCCTGGTTCAGACGGCGCACCTCGACGGCCTTGTGAATGATGATATTCACCTCATCGAGGTCAAAGGGCTTGGTGATGTAGTCGAAGGCCCCCCGGCGCATGGCCTCGATGGCGTTCTGCATCGTGGCCTGGGCCGTCATGATGACCACGGAGATCCCGCGGCTCATGCTCTGGATACTGTCAAGTGCGTCGAGCCCCGTCATCCCCGGCATCCTGATGTCCATGAGAACGACAGTAACGCCGCCTTCGCCGATGCGCGCGAAAGCCTCGGACGCGTCCTTTGCCAGGGACGTGACGAACCCCTCTTTTTCAAGGGACTTCTTCAGCACCCAGCGGACGCTTTCGTCGTCGTCTACTATGAGAATTTTTTCGCTTGTCATACAGACATCCACTTATCTTCCTGAACATCGCATTTTTGCTACAGCCTGATCCAGTGCGGAGTTCGGAGTGCGGGGTGCGGAA
This sequence comes from Nitrospirae bacterium GWC2_57_13, assembly GCA_001805055.1. Taxonomy (GTDB): domain Bacteria; phylum Nitrospirota; class UBA9217; order UBA9217; family UBA9217; genus GWC2-57-13. The sequence goes on along the minus strand of MHDZ01000049.1, from coordinate 1,704 downwards.
TTAATGCAACAGGAACCGCACGTGCACATATCATTTCTTTCTCGCTGTTTTAATCGAAGCAACGATAATCGCCAAAAGCTCATCCGCCTCTTCCATCAACTCCAACAGCAACTTCTTTTCCACTATCTTTGCATCAACGAGAATCTCCATCCAGAATATTGACTCATCCGCTTCTTCCTCGACGATTCCCATCTTAAAGATAAAATCCGCAGTTGATTTAGCTCTGCAAGCAGCACGATAATTTGCAGCGACCGATGTACCGGAGCGAAGTAACTGCCTTCCAATGACTTCCGAAGTCCGCCCTTTTGGCAGAGATTCAACCAGACGAATGACCCGTAAGGCGAACTGCTTTGTGCGCTCCTTCAGGTTATTATGTTTCATCAATCGTTTCTCATTCCGCACTCCGCACTCGCCACTCCGCATTGGAATCACTCCGCCAGCGGCAGATACACGCTGAATGTGGCGCCTTCACCTTCCTTGCTCTCCACCCTGATCGTACCGAGATGCTCCTGGGCGATCTGGTACGAGAGCGCAAGCCCCAGGCCCACGCCCCTGTCCTTGGTGGTGAAAAAGGGTGTGAAGATGCTCGCCAGGTCCTCGTCACGGATGCCTGCGCCCGTATCGCTCACCTTGACGACCATCAGGCGGTGCTTCCTGCCGTCGGCCTGGACGCTCGTAAAGAGATCGGACATCCTGGTCACCACCGTGAGGCGCCCGCCGTCAGGCATGGCTTCGACGGCATTCTTGACAAGGTTCAAAAATATCTGGAGGATCTGGTCCCCGTTGCCGATCAGCTCCGGCAGGCTGGGGTCATACTGGCGCGACAGGACGATGCCGTGCTGCCGCGCGTTCTCCTCGTTCAGGACCAGCGCCCGGTCAAGGATGCTGTGCACGTTGCACTTCCGGCGCTCGTGCGGCTTCAGCCTCGTAAAATCCAGAATGCCTTCCAGCACGCTGTTCAGCCGGTCCGACTCCTTGATGATGACGTCCACGTACTCCAGGAAAGGGGACAGGCTGCTTTTTCCTTCAAATTGCAGCCTGTCCCCTTTTATATCTGACTTCATGAGCTGCGCAGCGCCCCGGATCCCCACGAGGGGATTCTTGATCTCGTGGGCGATGCCCGCGGCGATCTGGCCTATGGCTGCCAGCCGGTCGGCCCGGCGCATCCGCTCCTTCAGGTCCCGAAGGGCGGTCTGATCGCGAATCGTGAGGAT
>MHDZ01000049.1:242-461 GCA_001805055.1 Nitrospirae bacterium GWC2_57_13 | reverse complement strand
GCAGGACTGCCGTGACCAGACCAACGGGAAGCGCATGTCCGTTCCGGGCATGCAGCTCGGCTTCATAGTCGGAATAGGACCTGCCAGAGGAAAAGGTCTTTTCGATCAGGCTGACAACGGCTGGATCTTCTGCAAGGACGATCTTCACGTCCTTGCCCAGGGCCTCAGTGATCATGATGCCGGTCATCTCCTCGATGGCACGGTTCCAGATGAGCAGAT
>MHDZ01000049.1:0-127 GCA_001805055.1 Nitrospirae bacterium GWC2_57_13 | reverse complement strand
GTATTCAAGAAATATTGTGTATAGTGGGCAACGCATGGCGCAGAGAGCATGGGGCAAAGGGTAAACGCTGTGCGCTATGCACTATGCACCCTGCCCTCTGCGAATACCTATGGACCTTCGTCTCCTC
>MHDZ01000048.1:41377-49149 GCA_001805055.1 Nitrospirae bacterium GWC2_57_13 | reverse complement strand
GGTTGAGCACTTCGGAAACGCGCGCACGGCTTCCAATATATTTTTCCAGGTCGCGACGCGTCAGCCCCCTGCTTTCCATGTAGTACTGAATGGCATCAATGGGATTCGGAAGGGGTACGGCATGATGCTTCTCTTCATAGACATGTATCAGCGCTATCAGCACCTCAAAACGATCGCCATCAGCAGTGCCCGGCTTGGCATCAAATAGGCGTTCGATTTCTTTCAGAGCGGCTGCGTGGTCTCTTTTTGTCTTGATGGGTTTGATCTCCATGATTACCTCCGATTATATGTTTCCGGCATCGATAGTATCGTAATCCTTATGCGTACCGATAAACCGGATAAACACTATGCCAAAATCATATTGTACCGCGGTAACAAGCCGGTAGTTATTCCCCTTAATGTTGAACACTACCCTGTTTTTGGCCAAAAAACTGGCATTCCGATAAACCGATTTGATATCTGCCGGACTTTGCCAGTGCGCATGCTTAACGTCATGGTACCATGCCTGTAACGGCTGCGCGGCATCTGGATGTTTCTCTTAGAACTCTCGAAGTGTTTTTCGCGATATGATACGCACGACACATAATACCACGCTCCCAATATGGGAGCAAGTGCAAAGTTACAGATTAACAAGCCGCGACCGGACCTCACGGGCTTTTCCGATTGACAGAGAGGCGCTGTCTCCTATATATTTAGAACGCGAGCAATGACAACATAGCGCGGTCTCCGATCGCAATCTCTCTGCCACGCACTCGACATCTCCACAAGGCGGTTTCCGTGATCAAGAAACAAATGAAAAAAAAGTCGACGAAGGCGAACAAGCTCGAGCGCCTCGACAAAAAATATCTCTGGCACCCCTTCACCCAGATGCAGGACTGGCAGCGGGAGCCCCAGATCATCATCGACAGCGGCACGGGCTGCACGCTTACCGACATCCACGGCACTACCTACCTCGACGGCGTGTCCTCCCTCTGGGTAACGGTCCACGGACATCGGAAAAAGGAACTCGACGCGGCAGTGGCAACGCAGCTCAGGAAGATCGCCCACTCCACCCTGCTCGGACTGTCGAACGTTCCCGCAACGATCCTGGCTGAAAAGCTCGTCAAGATAGCTCCAAAAGGACTGACCCGGGTCTTTTACTCCGACAGCGGCTCCACTGCCGTGGAGATCAGCCTCAAGATCGCCTTTCAGTACTGGCAGCAGAAAGGCCCGGAATTCACGTCAAAGACCAAGTTCATTTCCCTTAGAGAAGCCTACCACGGCGACACCATCGGCGCCGTGAGCGTGGGCGGCATGGACCTGTTCCATTCGCTCTACCGGCCCCTCCTGTTCCAGTCCTACAAGATAGATACCCCCTTCTGCTATCGCTGCAGCCTTGGCAGGGAATATGCTTCCTGCGGCCTTGCCTGCGCCGATCTTGCCGGGAAGATGATCAGCGAACATGCTCATGAGACCGCGGCGCTGATCATCGAGCCTCTCGTACAGGGAGCGGCCGGCATGCTCCTGTCGCCGCCGGGATATCTGCGCAGGATCCGGGAGCTCTGTACGCGCTACAATATATTAATGATAGCGGACGAAGTAGCGACGGGATTCGGAAGAACAGGCACAATGTTCGCCTGCGAACAGGAGGGCGTGGTTCCTGACCTGATGGCCGTGGCCAAGGGCATAACCGGCGGCTACCTGCCCCTTGCAGCGACACTTGCGACAGAGGAGATCTACCAGGGCTTCCTGGGAGACTACCGCGAGCTCAGGACTTTCTTCCACGGCCACACCTATACAGGGAACCCCCTTGCCTGCGCCGCAGCCATTGCGAACATCGACCTGTTCAAAAAGGAACAGACCCTTGCGAAGCTCCGGCCGAAGGTCCGGCAGCTGACAAAGGAATTGAAACGCTTCGGCGGGCTTGCGCATGTGGGAGATATACGACAGAAGGGCTTCATGGTGGGGATCGAGCTCGTAAAGGACCGGGCCACAAAGGAGCCTTACGCGCTCGAAGAGAAGATCGGGATCCGGGTGGTCCAGGAATGCCGCAAGATGGGCCTGATCATCCGGCCCCTGGGGAACGTGATCGTGCTGATGCCGCCGCTGGCCATATCTGTAAAGGAACTAATGAGACTGGTGGATATTGTTTATAAAGCCACCGAAAAGATCACCGAAGGCGCTCAGGCATCCTCTCGCTAATCATCGCCTGAATTCTTAACTTTTTCTATTGTCGTACCTGTTTCTTTTGTCACCATCTCCATCGCGGCATCAAGTGCTTTGATGGCTTCCGCGGCCTTGCGGCCTTTCTCGCCGGATTTTCTCTTTGCCTCTTCGACCTTGTCACCGGTCAGACCAGCCATGACCACCACATCCTTCGCATGGGCTATGAAAAGATACAGGACCAGAATGCCGAAGAGGGCTGTTCGAATGCGGGAAGCAGCCAGTTCCCGTTGCGGCTCGATCTTCTGTTTCAAAATTATGAACAGGGGGACCATGGCAAGAAGAATGAGAATGGATCGTGCGAGTCTTCGGCTGAACGATGCCGATGCTGCATGCTCTCCTACCGCTTCATAAGCTGGAATTTCCGCCTTGGAGTCGAGTATTTCCGGCGGCGCAGACCGCAATTCCTCCTCTTTCAGCTCACCACTCACGATCACGGCCTTTTGCCGGAACTCTTTCGGTACCGACTGGAGATCATCGGCATAGCTCGGGACACCGTCTTTATCCACATATCGATAGATCGCGGCGCTGCTTTCCACCGTCAGTAGAAAAAGACAGAGAACCGTTGAAAAACTTATCAGCCCTATTGCTCTTCTTGTCACAACCTGTCTCCTATCCCGGGCATTCTCGAAAGGTAGTAGTGTTTCCGGCTATCGATGCAATATTTTAATATGAGTCGCCTCACCTGTCAAGACTTTCCGCTCTCCGCTAAAGATTCTGGCAGTCTTCAAAAAAAGGAGTATTGCAATCTTGCACACGATGCAGCATAATCATTGCATGAACAAAAAACCAGCCCTTGCCTGGGCCTTCTATGATTGGGCCAACTCGGCATATACCACCGCCGTAATGGCGGGCTTCTTTCCCATCTTCTTCCGCGACTACTGGAGCGAGGGAAGGGCCAGCGATGCCATCACCTTGTCTCTCGGCCTGGCCAACTCGCTCTCAAGCCTCGCCATCATGGTGATGGCGCCTGTGCTGGGCGCGATCGCCGACCGGGGCGGAGCGCGCAAACGATTTCTGATGTCCTTCGCGTTCCTGGGCGTGGTGATGACGGCGGGCCTGTTCTGGGTCGCTGAAGGCCGATGGGGAGCCGCCATGCTGCTCTACGGGCTCTCCGTCTTCGGCTTCAGCGGCGGGAATATCTTCTATGACTCGCTCCTCGTCACTGTTGCAAAAGAGGAAAAGTACGACGCTGTATCGGCCCTGGGGTATGCCCTGGGATACCTCGGCGGCGGGCTGCTTTTCGCGTTCTGCGTGCTCATGACGATCAAACCGGCGCTGTTCGGCCTCGCGGACGCTTCCCAGGCGGTGCGAGTGTCCTTTCTGCTGACAGCCCTCTGGTGGGCCGTCTTCACGATACCGCTCCTGCTTCTCGTCAGGGAGCCGCCTGCTCCGGGCCGGCTTTCCATGCTCCAGATGATCGGAGGGGGATTCCAGCAGCTCATCGGCACGTTCCGGCATATTCGCCGCCTGAAGGTCGTATTCCTTTTTCTTTTCGCCTACTGGCTCTATATCGACGGCGTGGACACGATCATCCGCATGGCCGTTGACTACGGGAGGGCGCTGGGATTCGGCCGGACCGAGCTGATCACGGCTCTGCTCCTCACGCAGTTCGTCGGGTTCCCGTCTGCCCTAGTGTTCGGCTGGCTGGGAGGGAAAATCGGCGCCAAGTCGGGAATCTACATCGCCATTGCCGTCTATTGCCTCGTCACGATATGGGCCTATTTCATGCGGGACGCGCGGGAGTTCTACGCCCTCGCCATCATCATCGGACTGGTGCAGGGAGGGGTCCAGTCTCTGAGCCGCTCTTTGTATGCGCGCATCATTCCCGTTGATAAAGCCGCTGAATTTTTCGGTTTCTACAACATGCTGGGAAAATTCGCGGCGGTCATCGGGCCGGTCATGATGGGAGTGGCCGGCGTGCTCTTCGGCAGTCCGCGCGCAGCCATCCTTTCGCTTATCCTGCTGTTCATAGGTGGAGGAACACTCCTCGCCTTTGTGGACGAAAAAAAGGGGCGATTGGCCGCGGCCTCCCTGCAGAACGGATCGGCCAGGAACCCCGCCGGTCCTGCTGAATAAGGCCTCTCGGGTGCCGCCGACGGCCCTTGAAGACGTCCTTTTCCCGGCCTAATTTTTTTACCCCTGTTTTGTCTTGACAAAACAGGCCCTTCTCTATATAATTCAGCAATTTTCAGCCCCGAGTGTATTGCCATGGGCATCAAGATAAACGAAATACCGACTGAAGGGCTGACGTTAGAACTCGCCCGGAACGTCGACCTCTTTGATCAGGGAAGATCGGCAACAACCTTTACGGCAGCTCTCAGTATCAGACCTGTAGGAGGCGGTGTTTTTCACTTCACCGGATCACTACAGGCCACGGCCGAGATCGAGTGCAGCCGTTGCCTGACCCGGTTTCCCCAGGTCGTTGTTGCGGAAATCAACTTCAACCTGGCGCCGGCGAAGGTCATCAACGAAGAAGCCGAGCATGAGCTGGAACGGGCGGAACTGGACACGGAATTTTATCAGGGCGAAGAGATCGACCCTGACGCTATCATAAAGGAACAGATCCTGCTCGCCCTTCCCATGGTCCCGCTTCACAGCCCTGACTGCAAAGGACTGTGCCCGGTCTGCGGAACGGACCGGAATCTCGCCGAGTGCGGTTGTGAGACGGAAGGCTGGGGGAAGGCAGGAGCATTCTCGGTCCTCAGGGACATATTCAGGAAATAACACGGCAAGGAGCGTTAGAAAAGCAATGGCAAATCCTAAATACAAAACATCACGATCCCGCAGAGACAAGAGACGGACCCACAAGCACCGCACGGCGCCCACCATCTCGACCTGTCCGCAGTGCCAGGAAGTGAAGAAGCCGCACCACGCCTGCATGTCCTGCGGTACCTACAACGGCCGCGAGATCGTCACTGTTCAGGAAATATAACGCCGTTCCCCTCAAGGCAAAGGGTTACTACTGTACGTTCTGCAGTATTGCTCTTTGCCTTTTGTCTTGCGAGGAGCCTGCATGATGAAAATCGCCGTTGATGCCATGGGGGGGGACTTTGCGCCCCATGCGGTCGTGGCCGGAGCAGTAGAGGCGGCCAAAGAGATCGGCGTTGGTGTCATTCTCGTCGGGATCGAGCAGACGATCCAAGAGGAGCTGCGCAAGCACCCGGCCGCGAGATCGCTTCCCATCGAGATCCGGAATGCCACCCAGGTAGTGGACATGCATGATTCGCCGTCCACGGTCTTCCGGCGGAAAAAGGACTCGTCCATCCGCGTGGCGAACAATCTCGTGAAGAGCGGCGAGGCTGTCGCGGTGATCAGCGCCGGCAACACCGGCGCAGCAATGGCCACGTCACTTTTTGTCCTGGGTGCCCTGGAGGGTGTTGAACGTCCGGCCATCGCCGTGTTCATGCCGACCATCAAGGGTTCCTGCCTCGTTCTGGACATGGGTGCCAACGTGGACTGCAAACCCGTCCACCTCCTGCAGTTCGGCATCATGGGCGAGGTCTTCACGAAATACCTTCGGAAGAACCCCAACCCGCGGGTCGGGCTGCTGTCCATCGGCGAGGAAGCAACGAAAGGCAACGAACTCACGAAGGAGGCCTTCAGGCTCCTGAAGGAGACATCCCTGAACTTCATCGGCAACGTTGAAGGCCGGGATATGATGATGGGCAAGGCCGATGTGATCGTGTGCGACGGGTTCATTGGCAACGTGGTGCTGAAGATTTCCGAGTCCGTCGCCGAGAGCATCCGGACCATCCTCCGGGAGAACATCGGCGACAACCTCATCCGCAAGCTCGGCTACTTTATGATGAAGCCGGCTTTCCAGGCGCTTAAGCGCAAGGTGGACTACGCGGAATACGGCGGCGCTCCCCTCCTCGGTGTGAACGGCGTCAGCATCATCAGCCACGGACGTTCGTCGCCCCGGGCCATCAAGAATGCCGTCCGTGTGGCGGCCGAAATCGCCAGGAGCGACGTGAACAAGCACATCCATGAGGACATCAAACGGAATATGGAGCTGGCAAAAATAAAATGATACAGGCACGGATCGTCGGTACAGGCTCCTACGCCCCGAAAAAGGTCGTCACCAACCATGACCTCGAAAAGCTCATCGAAACGAGCGATGAATGGATCATCGAGCGGACGGGCATCAAGGAGCGGCGGGTGGCCGAAAAACACGAGGCTACCTCTGACCTCGCCTATGAAGCAAGCATCAAGGCGCTTAAGGCCGCCGGCCTGCATGCGTCCGATCTTGACTTGATCCTGGTTGCAACGCTGACACCTGATGTTGCGATGCCCAATACCGCATGCATCCTGCAGCATAAACTGAATGCGAAAAAAGCGGGCGCCCTGGACATCAATGCCGCTTGCTCAGGGTTCATCTATGGTCTTTCGGTTGCCAGCGCACTGATCAAGGCCGGCACGGCCGAGAACATCCTGCTCGTCGGCGCCGAGGTCCTGTCCCGCTTCGTTGACTGGCAGGACCGCACCACCTGCGTCCTCTTCGGCGACGGAGCAGGCGCAGCGGTGCTCCAACGCCATGCGGGCAAGCGCGGAATCCTCTCGACGCACCTGCATGCCGACGGATCGCTTGCCGATCTGCTGCACATTGAGGCCGGCGGGTCCCGTCTGCCCTCCACCCATGAGACCGTTGACGGCCGGATGCACTACGTCAAGATGCGAGGCAATGAGACCTTCAAGGTGGCGGTCCGCGCTCTCGAGGACGTCGTTCAGGAAGCGCTGGAGTTCAACAAGATAAAACCTGAAGAGATCGATCTGCTGGTGCCGCACCAGGCGAACCTTCGAATCATCCAGGCCATGGCCAAGCGCCTGAACATGCCTATGGAGAAGGTCGTGGTGACCATCCAGAAATACGGAAACACGTCGGCGGCGTCCATCCCCATGGCACTGGACGAGGCTGTGCGCGACGGGCGGATCAAGGAGCACAACATGATCCTGCTCGAGGCCTTCGGCGGCGGCCTCACCTGGGCGTCGGCGCTGATCCGGTGGTGAAATCGTTCATTGCAAAGTACAAAATGTAAATATCAAATTGTAAATTGTCCGGCACAAACCGCCTTTTTTCCCATTTGCAATTTGCTATTTCCAATTTACAATTTACAATTTCTCACATTATTCGGAGGACCTAATGGATTACTTGCTGACGGAAGAGCAGATCATGATCCGCGACCTGGCGCGGCAGATCGCGGTAGAGAAGATCGTGCCGGTCCGGGCCGAGCTCGACGAGCACAATAAATTCCCCACAGACATCATGAAAGCCATGGCCCAGGCGGACCTGTTCGGACTGTTCATCCCCGAAGAGTACGGCGGTCTGGGCAGGGCCAGCCTTGATCTCTGCATTGCCGTCGAGGAACTCTCGAAGGCCTGCCTCGGCGTCTCCACGAGCTACGCGGCAAACGCCCTCGGCACCTACCCCATTCTGCTCTACGGCTCCGATGAACAGAAGAAAAAATATCTCCCCGACATCGCTGCGGGCAAGCGGCTCGTGGCCTTCGGCCTGACCGAAGCGAACGCAGGCAGCGACGCCAGCGGCATCCAGACCACGGCCAAACTTG
>MHDZ01000048.1:22065-41367 GCA_001805055.1 Nitrospirae bacterium GWC2_57_13 | reverse complement strand
TCTACACCATCATTGCCATCACCGACAAGACCAAAGGCCCCCGTGGCGGTTCGGCCTTCGTTGTCGAGAAAGGCACCCCCGGCTTCACCTTCGGCAAGAAAGAGAACAAAATGGGCATCCGTGCATCCTCCACCACGGAGCTCATCTTCAACAACTGCCGCATTCCGAAGGAGAACCTGATCGCCAAGCAGGGCATGGGCTTCATTGTTGCCATGAAGACCCTCGACAGCTCCCGTACAGGCGTGGGCGCCCAGGGTGTAGGCGTGGCCCAGGGGGCCATTGACGCGGCGATCTCCTTTGCCAGGAACCGGGTCCAGTTCGGACAGCCCATCACCTCCTTCCAGGCTATTCAGCATATGCTGGCCGACATGCAGACCCAGACCGAGGCGGCCCGGGCTCTCGTCTATGCCGCAGCGCGGTTCATCGACAGCGGGGCAAAAGATTTCTCGCGCGCTTCCGCCATGGCCAAGCTTTTCGCCACCGACGTGGCCATGAAAGTGACGACCGACGCTGTGCAGGTCATGGGCGGCTCGGGCTATATGAAGGAGTACCCCGTCGAGAAGATGATGCGCGACGCCAAGATCCTCCAGATCTTCGAAGGAGCGAACCAGATCCAGCGGAACGTCATCGCCCTGGACATGGTCCGGGAAGCGATGAGGGCAAAATAACAAGCGAGTTCTGAATTAAAGCACCAAATACCAAATACATTCCAAAGAACAGTAAGCAATTTTCCTCATGGAAATTGAAACGTTGAATTTATCTGGTATTGGTAGTTTATTATTTGGAATTTTGCAAGTACGATGGAGTATCAGCATGAATATCATTGTCTTAGTTAAACAGGTGCCTGACACGGCAGAGGTGAAGATCAATCGCGAGACGAACACCCTGATCCGTGACGGCGTGCCGAGCATCATCAATCCTTTCGACATGTATGCTATTGAGGAAGCCCTGCGCCTGCGCGAGAAGCACGGCGGCAAGGTCACGGCTGTCACCATGGGGCCGCCCCAGGCTGCCGAAGCGCTCAAACAGGCCGTTGCCATGGGCGTGGACGATGCCGTACTCCTGTCGGACCGCGCCTTTGCCGGCGCCGATACCTGGGCCACCTCCTATGCCCTCGCCGCGGGGATCAGAAAGATCGGGACCTTCGATCTCGTGATCGCCGGGAAGCAGGCCATCGACGGCGACACGGCCCAGGTAGGACCTGAGACCGCCGATATGCTCGACATCCCCTTTGTCGCCTATATCAGGAAGATCGAACAGGTCGAAGGTAAAAAAATGGTCGCTGAACGTCTCATGGATGAAGGCTACGATGTCGTGGAGACCACCCTGCCGGCGCTCATCACCGTCGTGAAAGAGATCAACGAGCCCCGCCTTCCTTCCCTGAAGGGAAAAATGAAGGCAAAGAACTTGACCGTCACGGCCTGGAATGCCAAGGACATCAACGCTGACGATGCCAGGATCGGCCTGAAGGGTTCACCCACCCAGGTTGTACGCATTTTCCCGCCGGCCCCCCGCGGCAATCGGGAGATGCTGTCAGGCAGCATCGATGAGCAGGTCGGAACGGTCGCGAAGAATCTGAAGGGACAATCATTGATATGAACCACGAAGGTGTGAAAGTAAGAGGGTAGGCGTTCTTTCCTACCCGCATATCTTCTTACCCTCTTACCTTCCTGGTTTTCAAGAGGAGTACGACGTGAGCATAAGCATCAATCCGGACAAATGTACAGGCTGCGAGACCTGCGTGACGGCCTGCCCCTTCGCCGCCATCGAGATGCGGGACGGCAAAGCCTACATCACCGAGGCCTGCACGGTCTGCGGCGCCTGCGTCGATGCATGTGAGTTCCAGGCCATTGATCGCACCGAGGAAGCGGCAAAGCCCGCTGTCGATCTTTCCGCTTATCAGGGCGTGTGGGTCTTTGCCGAGCAGCATAAAGGCGATATCGCCAGCGTTTCGCTGGAGCTTCTCGGCGAAGGCAGGAAGCTTGCCGACAAGAGAAAGGCCAAGCTCTCAGCCGTCTTCATCGGCTCGGGCATCAGGGACAAAGCAGCGGAACTTATCGCCCACGGCGCGGACATCGTGTATGTGGCCGATGATCCGGCGTTGAAGGACTTCAACGACGATTCCTATGCCGCCGTCCTCACGACGCTGGCGAAGCAGCACAAGCCCGAGATCATCCTGGCCGGCGCCACGGCCATCGGCCGCTCCTTCTTCCCCAAGGTCGCTTCAACGCTCTACACGGGCCTGACAGCGGACTGCACGATGCTGGATATCGATGCAGCCACCGGCCACCTTCACCAGACGCGGCCCGCCTTCGGCGGCAACATCATGGCCACCATCGTGACGCCGAACCACCGGCCCCAGATGGCCACGGTGCGCCACAAGGTGATGAAGCCCGCTGCACGGAACGGATCCCGCACCGGCGACATCATCGACGTCACGTTCAAGCAGGCGGGTACTGTACGCACCAGGGTAGTGAAGACCGTGGAAGAACTGACCGAGACGGTGAACATCTGCGAGGCGGACATCATCGTGGCGGGCGGCCGGGGCCTCGGAAGCGCCAAGAATTTCGCGATGCTCGAAGAGCTCGCCAAGGTGCTCGGCGGCGCTGTTGCCGCCACGCGCGGGGCCGTTGACGAGGGGTGGATCGCCTATTCGCACCAGGTGGGCCAGACCGGCAAGACCGTCTGCCCCAAGCTGTACATTGCCGCCGGCATCTCCGGTGCGATACAGCACGTTGCCGGCATGTCATCGGCCGATGTGATCGTCGCGATCAACAAGGATCCCGACGCGCCGATCTTCAACGTCGCCACCTACGGCATCGTGGGCGATGTGAACGAGGTCATCCCGGCCATGATCAAGAAGTTCAGGGAAATACGCGGGTGAGCCGCGCTTTGGCGCGCATGTTACATTGAAGATTGGAAAATGAAAATTCAGTAATTTTATTCAATCAACTCATTTTTCAACTTTCAATTTCCAATTTTTCACGAGGTCCTTCATGAAAACAGCATATCTCTTTCCCGGTCAGGGTTCACAGTATGTGGGCATGGCCAAGGAATTCATCGAACAGTTCGAGGAGTCGAAGCAGGTCTTTGAAACGGCAAGCTCCGTCCTCGGATACGACCTTACCCGGCTCTGCCTGCACGGGCCTGCGGAACAGCTGAACCTCACCGAAAACACCCAACCGGCCATTCTTGCTGCAAGCATTGCCATTCTTCTCCCCTTTGAACGACGGGGGCTGAAGGCCGAGGCAGTTGCGGGCCACAGCCTGGGCGAATATACTGCGATCACCGCTGCCGACGGCATCACTCTTCAGGACGCCATCGCCCTCGTTCGCAAACGGGGCAGGTATATGCAGGAAGCCGTGCCCGAGGGCGCGGGGCTCATGGCTGCCGTCCTCGGCATGAGCCGCGGGGACGTAGAAAAAACTTGCCTTGAAGCGTCCAAAAATGGTATAGTTGCCCCTGCAAATTACAACAGTCCGGGCCAGATCGTTATTGCAGGCGAAAAGAAGGCCGTCGAGCATGCCATGGAGCTTGCCAGGGCCGCGGGAGCAAAAAAAGTTGTTCCTCTGGCAGTCAGCGTGCCTTCACATTGCGTCATGATGAAGCCTGCAGGCGATCGGCTTGCCAAAGAACTGGATGCGGTCGTAATTTCGGATCTTCGCATCCCCGTTGTTAACAATGCAGATGCAAAGATGCTCCGGACCGCAGCGGAGCTCAGACCGTCGCTGATCAGGCAGATCAGCTCCCCGCTCTACTGGGAGGACTCGATCACCGCCCTGACCGGACAAGGATTTGATACCTTTATCGAGATCGGTCCCGGCAAGGTCCTTTCGGGCCTCGTAAAACGGATCGCCAAGGACGCGAAGATCCTGAACGTGGAAGACCTGAAGAGCATGGACGAAACGCTGAAGGCTGTCGGAGCAGCGTAGGCCCCTACCGCAAGTAATTCAGGAGAGTCGACATGGTCAGAACGAAGTGCGGCAATATCAGTCGCATGATTATGGCCGGGATCATCCTGGCCGGCATGAGTGCTGCAGCGTATGGAGGGACGGTCAGCGCTGTGCAGATCGCACAGCGCCTGGACAAGACCAAACACACGACTGCCGAGATCAAGTCATTCTTGAAGGGACTGAAGGGTCAGCAGGTCCAGGCTGATGGCAGGGTCAATGACGTACGCATCGGCAAGAAGAACGCCAAGGTCGTCGTGCTCGTGAAGGTCCCTGAACGGTCGCAGGAATTTGTCGTGGACGTCCAGATGGAAACGAACGCAGCTGAAAAATTCCGCAAGGACGAACGCGTAGCCTGCACAGGCGAGTTCGTGAGGCATAATAATTTTACGCTGAACGGCGTGGTTATCAAGGGATCCTGCAAAAAATAGGGCCCGATCCAGGAGACACTGCATGACTCTCAAAGGCAAATCAGCCCTCGTTACGGGCGCGGCCCAGGGCATCGGACGCGACATTGCACTGGCCCTTGCCGCCGATGGCGCTGACGTGGCAATCTGCGACGTCAATCTGGACGCTGCGCAAAAAACGGCAGCCGACATCGAAGCCCTGGGACGCACGTCTGCCGCCTACAAGGCGAACGTCGCAGCTTCCGCCGAAGTGACCGCCATGATCGACCAGGTCGTGGAGAAGTTCGGTCGGATCGATGTCCTTGTGAACAACGCCGGCATCACCCGCGACGGTCTTATCCTCCGCATGAAGGAGGAGGACTGGGACCTGGTGCTGAGCATCAACCTCAAGGGCGCCTTCAATTGCGTCAAAGCCGCGCTCAAATACATGACCAAACAGCGCGGAGGCACCATCATCAATGTCGCTTCCATCGTGGGAGTCATGGGCAATGCCGGTCAGGCGAACTACGTTGCCTCGAAGGCAGGGCTTATCGGCCTGACCAAGACCATTGCGCGGGAATATGCCAACCGCAGCATCACGGCAAATGCCGTGGCGCCGGGCTTCATCGATACGGCGATGACCCAGGCATTGTCGGAAAACGTCCGGCAGGACCTGGCCAAGCAGATTCCCCTCGGCAAACTCGGCACGCCCGAGGACGTGGCCAACGCCGTGAGGTTCCTGGCCTCGCCCTGGGCGGCCTACATCACCGGCCAGGTGGTCCATGTGAACGGCGGAATGTACATGTAACGCGGAGCGATCCGCACCATCATATCGGAATCGAATAAGCATACGGGAGGATACAATGGCAGACGTGAATGCGAAGGTAATAAAGATCATTTCCGAGCAGCTCGGTGTACCCGAGGGCGATGTGAAACTCGAGTCGTCCTTCGTGAACGACCTGGGGGCGGACTCGCTCGATACAGTGGAGCTTGTCATGGCCCTGGAAGAAGAATTCGGCGTCGAGATCCCCGATGAGGATGCTGAAAAGATCGCCACGGTCCAGACCGCGATCGACTACATTAACGCAAAATCGAAGTAACAGCGTCCGTATTCGGACGCCGAGAGCGTATTGTCAGATTGGTCCCCGAAGCACCGAAAGCCAGAAGACCCCTAGCGCAAAAGCGCTGAGCCGGTCTTTTGGCTTTTCGGATTTCAAGGGGAGGAGGTATTCCTGTGAAACGCAGAGTCGTGGTGACCGGTGTGGGCATGCTCACCCCCGTCGGAATGGATACGGAAACAACCTGGGAGGGCCTGATCAACGGAAAATCCGGGATCGGTCCGCTGACTTTCTTCGAAGACAAGGATTTTCCGACGCAGATCGCGGGCGAGATTAAAGGCTTCGAAGCCGCCCAGTACATTGAACTGAAAGAGATCAAGAAGATGGACCGCTTCATCCATCTGGCCATCGCAGCGAGCCAGATGGCCATGGACGACGCAGGCCTCAAGACGACGCCGGAGAACGCCGACCGCGTGGGCGTCATGGTCGGCGCCGGCATCGGCGGGCTGCCGGCAATCGAACGGTATTACAAGGCATATCTGGAAAAAGGGTACCGGAAGATCTCACCCTTCATGATCCCCATGCTGATCATCAATGAGGCGTCGGGTCAGATATCGATCCGCTTCGGCGCCAAAGGCCCCAACTCGGCGGTCGTTACCGCCTGCGCCACAGGGACCCATTGCATCGGCGACTCTTTCAAGATGATCCAGCGCGGAGATGCGGACGCCATGATCGCCGGGGGGACGGAATCCTGTATATGCCCCATCGGCATGGGCGGCTTTTGCGCCATGAAAGCCCTCTCCACGCGCAATGACGAACCGCAGCGGGCGAGCAGGCCCTTCGACGCCCAGCGCGACGGCTTTGTCATGGGCGAAGGAGCCGGGGTTGTGATCCTCGAGGAGCTGGAATTCGCTCAAAAACGCGGCGCGCGCATCTACGCCGAAGTGATCGGCTACGGCCTCTCGGGCGACGCCTACCACCTGACTACGCCGGCGCCGAACGGAGAAGGCGCTGCCCGCTGCCTCAGCATGGCCGTCAAGGACGCAGGCATCTCACCCATGGACATGGGCTACATCAACGCCCACGGCACGTCCACGAAGTACAATGACGAGTACGAGACCATGGCCGTCAAGACTGTCTTCGGCGATCATGCCTACAAGATACCGATGAGCTCAACGAAATCGATGACAGGACACCTCCTCGGCGCTGCCGGAGGCGTCGAGGCCGTTATCACCATTCTCGCCATGGAACGCGGTGTGCTGCCGCCGACCATCAACCTGGAGAACCCCGATCCCGAGTGCGACCTGGACTACATTCCGAACAAGGCAAGGAAAGCAGCGGTCGACGTTGCCATGTCCAACTCCTTCGGCTTCGGCGGCACGAACGCCAGCCTGATCTTCAAAAAGCACCGGAAGTAGCATGGATCCGGTCATGGCCATTCAAGAGCGCATCGCCCATGCCTTCCGGGATCCGTCGCTTCTCGAACGGGCGCTGACACACAAGTCCTACGCGAACGAGCACCGGGTCCCCTTTCATAATGAACGGCTCGAGTTCCTGGGCGACGCAGTTCTGAACCTCCTGGTCAGCGAATTTCTGATGAACAAATGCCCTGACTCATCGGAGGGCGACCTCTCGAAGCTCAGGGCCGCCGTCGTGAGCGAGCCGTCGCTCGCGGCGGTGGCTCGCCACATCGGGCTCGGCAGCTATATTCTGCTCGGCAGAGGCGAAGAGCAGTCCGGCGGCCGGGACAAGGACTCACTGCTGTCAGACGGCCTTGAGGCGCTGATCGCATCGATCTACCTTGACGGTGGCCAGCAATCAGCCTCAGCATTCATCTCCCTGTTCTTCGAACCCCTTATCGAAAAGACCTGCTCCTCAGGAGGCATTGTAGACCACAAGACGAAGCTCCAGGAGCTCTGCCAGGAGCGGCTCAAGCAACTCCCGGAGTATCGCGTTGCTTCCGAGTCAGGCCCTGACCATCAGAAGCAGTTCGAAGTGGAGATCTTGATCAAAGGCCAGTCCTACGGCCGGGGCGTCGGCCGCAGCAAAAAGGAAGCGGAGCAGAGAGCGGCAAAAGAAGCGCTGACGAAATTTCGGTAGTAGTTAGTAGACAGCATGCAGTACATGGGGAGAGGAATAAGGGTCTGCCTGTATCCTGTTTACTGTATCCTGTTTGCTGTATCCTGTTTGCTGAATTCCCCATGATCATCCCCTTCTTCATCCCTCATGCAGGCTGCCAGCACCAGTGTGTGTTCTGCAGCCAGAAGCAGATCACCGGCAGCAGTGGTCCGCCGGAACCCTCCACGATCGCACCGATGATCGAGGAGTATCTGGCATCGGCCGAAAGCGGCGACAGGACTGAAGTCGCCTTTTACGGGGGCAGCTTCACCGCCCTTGCCCCTGACCGCCAGGAAGCCTATCTTGCGCCAGTGTCTCAGTTCATCGAGGCCGGGCGTATCAGCACAATCCGCATTTCCACACGGCCGGACTGCGTCACCGCATCCGGAATTTCCCTGCTGAAACGTTTTCGAGTGACCATCGTGGAGCTTGGATCCCAGTCCATGGACGATGAAGTACTGCATCGTTCAGGACGGGGCCATACCGCCGCTGACACTGCAGCAACCGTGGCCCTTCTCGGCAGCGAGGGATTCATCATCGGGATTCAGATCATGGCCGGACTTCCCGGCGACAGGGACGAAACCTTTCTCCGCACGGTAGAAGAGACCGTGGGTTTAAAGCCGGATTTCGTTCGGCTTTACCCCACCCTGGTGATCAAGAATACGCCGCTAGAGGAACTGTATCGAAGCGGCGCGTACGAGCCGCTTTCGATCGACAGTGCCGTTGATCTTTGCCGGCAGGCGCTGCTCCGGTTCGAAGAGGCCGGCATCCCGGTCATACGGATCGGACTCCAGCCCACAGCGGAACTGGGCAGACCAGGCACCGTGCTGGCCGGGCCTTATCATCCCGCTTTCGGCCAGCTTGTGGAGTCATCGATTTTTCTGGGGAAAATGCAGAGGCTGTTGGGGAAGGGATCGGAGCACAGTTCAGCCCGTATCACCGTGCACCCTCTCGATCTTTCGACCGCCCTCGGTCAGAAACGTAGTAATGTGATGGCATTGAAGACGGAATACCGGCTCCGGTCGCTCAGCATCGCTGCCGATGAAAATGTTCCAAGAAAGTCAGTGAGGCTTCTCACCTCTCTGTAAAAAAACGGCGCAAGAGGAAATCCCGCGCCGTTTTAAATAAATCCAGATTTAGCTGGTGCCTGCCTCAGGTCCCTTTCATGGGCTGAAAATCCTTCTCAACGGGAATGTACTCCTTCACAAAATGCTTTGCATGATACACGGTCATGATCTTTTCGAAAACCAGCAGAACTCCGAAAATGGCCAGGAGCATCAGATCGCCTACCGGATCAGCCGTGCCGAAGACGACGTTGTAGGCTGAGAAGGCCACAACGACAAGAAGGATGATCTCGCCGATGGCATCCCCGAGACCCAGAAAGGGATGGCCCGTATAGAAATAGCCGCCACCGGGAAGAAAGATCGAGAGCGCCATTGCCGTCTTCATGCTCTTGAACTCCATGCCGCATTTCCAGCACTTGTACACGCCCGGCTCCAGGGGAACGGCGCACTTTGGGCAAAGATGATGACGGGAACGGAAGAGCGACGTCGGTTCTCCCTGGAGCTTCAGTTTCGGCATGATCGCCTTGAGCTTTCTGCTTTCCTTCACATAGAGAAACGTCTCCTTGACGCCGTTTTTGTAGCGCACCGTGAACCGGCTCCCGAGAAAGCCGGCCGGCTTGATCGTGTCCACGTCGCCGTAGCGGATCTGGGAGATCGAGCGCTTGGGAGAAAAATCCATCTTTGCGGGAAAATGCAGGATCCGCTTGTTCGTCACGATCAGCGTGCACCTCTTGATAAGAAGGATGACCCAGCCGACGGTCAGTTGCTCGATGAACGACATGGGAGAACAGCCCCGCATGGCGAGCAGGATCTCTTCTCCCGGCTCCAGGAACTGCTTCAGCAGGTCCTGATATTTCTCGAGCATCTTGAGCTGCCGTTTCTTGATCCGTTCCTTGAACTCGCCCTTGGGCGTAGAGAAAGCTGTATCCGGATTCACAGGCAGGCCGAAGGAATCCGCCTGCGGAATGACGGTGCTCATGGTTTTCCTCCTGACAGACAAAATGTGCTCTTCATGGGCCTTGCTGCAGAGGCAAAGAGAGGCAATGAAGCAGCCCACGCAGACAATGATAAACTCACTGCCGCACTTTGTCAATGGTTCTGATCTCAAAGAAGCGGAACGAAGCTTCCGCCCGTGGGCGACCACCTTTTAAGAGAAAACCAGAAAATGATGTGTCCTGAAAGAACCCGGGCGAATAACCTGTATCGTTGCGCATTGCCTGGTCACGTGCTATAATACCATCATGCTTTTTCTACGTCGCTGCATCCTCATTCTACTCTTCATGCTCACCCTGCTGTCCACTGACAGAGCCGTTGCCGGTGATCTGCGCGAGATCGTGCTGAGCGACGGTAGCACCATGATCGGCGAAGTAGTGTCCCTGCAGAACGGGCTGTATACGGTCAAGTCACCGGCCCTCGGCACGATCACCGTTCCGGAAAGAAAGATCCGGTCCATCAGGACACTTTCGGGATCAGAGTCTGCAACGGGAGGCAGTGCAACTTCATCGGTCGATCCTGCTGCGCTTGGCCAGATCGGGTCTCTCCAGAAGCAGATGATGGGCAACGAGGAGATCATGGACCTGATCAGGTCCCTCCAGGACGACCCGGATTTCCAAAAAATTCTGCGGGACCCCGCGGTCATGGCTGCCGTGGGAAAAGGCGACATCGCAACGCTCACGGCGAATCCTGCGTTCATGAAACTTCTGAACAATGCTACTATCGGGGAGATACGGAAAAAAGTTCAGGAATAACCGCCTACCCCAGGTGCCGGGTTGCAAAGCCCCGGGAAAAGCTGTTGACAGCCGCGCTGAATATCGCTACTATCTGAATCGCCTCGTCACTTATATATCCGCAGGACAGAAGGACCGCAGATGCCCATTACCTACAAGGATGCCGGCGTCGATATCGACGCAGGAGACCTCTTCGTCAAGAAGATCAAACCTTACGTGAAATCCACCTTCCGGCCTGAGGTGATGACCCATATCGGCGGGTTCGGAGGCCTTTTTGCCCTCAAGAAATACCGCAACCCCGTACTCGTGTCAGGCACCGACGGTGTGGGAACCAAGCTCAAGATCGCGTTCCTGACGAAGAAACACGATACGATCGGCATCGACCTCGTGGCCATGTGCGTGAACGACATCATCGTCCAGGGAGCTGAACCGCTTTTTTTCCTCGACTACTTTGCCACCGGTAAGCTAAAACCCGCCGAGCATGCCGACATCGTAAAGGGTATTGCCGCAGGATGCCGCCAGGCTGGATGCGCCTTAATCGGCGGCGAGACCGCCGAGATGCCGTCCTTCTATGACGAAGATGAATACGATCTTGCAGGATTCGCCGTGGGCGTAGTGGAGAAAAAACGGATCATTGACGGCTCCCGGATTCGTCCCGGCAATGCGCTCATCGGCCTCGGATCGTCAGGCCTGCACAGTAACGGCTACTCCCTGGCCCGCAAGGCACTGCTCGAAGCAGCCGGATATTCGGTGAGCGATGTGTTGCCCGAGCTCGGGCGACCGCTCGGCGATGTGCTGCTCACTCCTACGCGGATCTATGCAAAGACGATCATGGCGCTGCTGAAGGAGTTCGATATCCTTGGCATGGCCCACATCACCGGCGGCGGCATCACCGAGAACACACCCCGCATGCTGCCGAAAGGGGCCCGCGCCCTGATCCGGAAAGGCGCCTGGGAAATACATCCCCTCTTCTCCTTGATCCAGCACCACGCGGGAGTGGACGATGACGAGATGTACCGGGACTTCAATATGGGGATCGGCATGGTCCTCGCTGTTCCGGAAAAACAGGCGCAGGCGATCATGAAGAAGGCGAAGCGGCTCGGCGAAAAGGCCTTTCGCATCGGTGAGATCGTTAAGGGAAAGCCGGGAGTGAAGTACGAGAAGGACTGGAAGTTAGGAAGGCAGGATGTTGGGAAGGGTTGAATGCTCTCTTCCTCTCCTACCCTCCTACCCTCTTACCCTCTTACCTTCGTTCCGCCTGGCATCACCGCCGGGTATGCGAAATAATCCACAAGAGTGAAAACCGTATGAGCAAGCTACGCATAGGCATCCTCGTCTCGGGCCGGGGCTCCAACCTGCAGGCCATCATCGACAATGTGGAGAAGGGTTCGCTGAACGCTGAGATCGCCGTCGTGATCAGCGACCAGGCAGAGGCCTATTCACTGGAGCGCGCCCGGAAGCACGGCATCACGGCGGTCCATGTCAGCGCCAAAGGATACAAGGGAAAACGGGAAGAGTACGATGCCCAGCTGGTGCGGACGCTGCAGGAACGGAATGTCGAACTGGTATGCCTTGCCGGTTTCATGCGCATCATCACGCCGAAACTGCTTGCCGCCTACCCGAACCTCGTCATGAACATCCATCCGGCACTGCTGCCCTCGTTTCCCGGACTCCACGTTCAGAAGGCGGCCATCGACCACGGCGTAAAATTCTCAGGCTGCACCGTGCATTTCGTGGACGAAGGCATGGATACAGGACCGATCATCATCCAGGCCGTGGTCCCCGTGCTGGACAGCGACACAGATGACAGCCTCGCGGAACGGATCCTGAAACAGGAACACAAGATCTACTCGAAGGCCATACAGCTCTATGCTGAAGGCAGGCTGACGATCAGGGGAAGACGCGTCCTGTGCCGCGATGCATCAGGGAGGAATGACGATTTTCTGAGGAACCCCTAACCCGGACAAGCCCCGACAAGTCGGGGCAGGCCGGCTACGCCCCGCATCCTATTTTTAATAAGGAGCGGGGAACCCAATATGCCACCCCCGCTCCGTTGCCAAGTACTAACAAGTACTAATTGGATGCGGGACGGAGAAAGACGCGAAGGCACGAAGGAACTCATGAAAAGATTCGAAAATTGGTAGTCCCTTAACCCTTCAATTCTTTTCGCTGGAAAAGAATGACCGCTTTTTCCCCTGTAGTACTGTCAGGCCTTCGCCTTGAGTTTCGCTGATTTTTCCATCAGCTCCTGCCGAGTTCTCTCACGGAATGCATCAAGCTTCTTCGCCATTTCCGGGTCCTTCGTCGACAGGATCGAACAGGCCAGGTAGGCGGCGTTCTTGGCGCCGTCTATGGCCACCGTTGCCACCGGAATGCCCGGCGGCATCATGACGGTTGAGTAGAGAGCGTCCACCCCTTCCAGGGCGCCCGACCGCAGGGGAACGCCGATCACCGGAAGCGTTGTGTTCGCAGCCACCACACCCGCGAGGTGCGCTGCCATGCCCGCGCCCGCTATCAACACCACGATGCCCCTTTCACGAGCCGTTTTCGCATAATCCGCGGTCTTGTCGGGCAGCCGGTGCGCGGAGCTGATGTCCATCTCATACGGCACGCCCATCTGCTTCAGAACCTCAGCAGCTTTTTCCATAACCGGCAGATCGCTTTCACTCCCCATAAGAATGCCTACTAACGGTTTATTCATTGATCCACTCCTAACCCAGACAAGCCCCGCAAGCGGGACAGGCCGAAATTGGAAATTTAAAATTGTAACTTGAAAAGTGCAAATCTGCGGAAATCGGCGTTCCAAAAACAGCAATTTTATTCTTTATTTACAGGGCATTTATGATTTTCTCGAAAATATTCAACCCGTTTTGAGAAGCTTTTTATCTGTAACTATCCCAAAAATTTCCTGATGTGCGCCGCTTCCACGATCAGCGAAGAAAGCGCGTTGGTCTGTCCGTCCTTCACTGCCTTGATGATACGCGACGTGACCGCCCGGTGCATCTCGTTCACCTGGTGTTCGCAGCAGTCGAGGGCCAGCGTCCCGCGGAACCCTTCGGGCAGAACGTTGAACACCTCGGGATTGAAATACTGCATGGCCGATGTGATATCAAAATCGAAATTGACGTACACGGACTTCAGAAACCGCAGGTCGTCTTTCGAAAGGGCCTGCAGCCCCAACAATTCGGGCGGCAGCCCCAGGGAATAGCAGGCTGCGCAAAAGCCGATGACCCGCGGGAGCGTTACCTTCCCCAGGCTCCGGGCATAGCCGAAAAGGCCCACGTGCAGCTTTCGCATCCTCCGGCGCGGCACGAACCCGGCCAGCAGGTTGATCAGCGGCGCCAGTGCCTCGATCTGCTTGGCGTAGGCCACCGACACCTTGTCTATGATCGTCAGGCACCGCTCCTCGTCAACGGCGAGGCCTTCACGCCGCGGCGTCTCGTGGATCCGTCGTACGGCATTGATCACGTCAGACACGGCGTGGTCGTACTTGAACGCAGACTGGACCGTGAAGGTCTGCACGTCGGGGTATTCGGCCATCACGGCGTCTGCCGTTGCCGGGGTGAGATGTCCGCGGAAAGGCGCGGAGCCTGCGCCCAGGATAGGGTAGATCCCGACGCCGATCTCCCGGGATAGGGCCCTTAGGCGCTGGAGCGCTATCTTGTTGCAGAGCACGGCGCTGACCATCCCGTAGTTCATGGCGGGATCGGACCGGGCCAGAAAGACCCGCTGTTCCGTGCCTACCTTGTCCTGCAGGTAGTCACGCACGATGGTGTCGGACGCCAGCATGTGGTCCCGGTCCTCGAAGAGAGGGATCACGTTGATGGATTCAGGCCGGAACTCCCCTACCCACTCAGCGATAGTGATGTCGCCGGGGAAAAATGACCGGTGCTGCTTTCCTGTCACGAAATTGCGGTAATAGTGATAGATGCGGTCGAGGCTCTGGCACGACGTGGTCATCGGCAGAATGACCTCGAAGATCGGCGGGATGTCCTCGTCGTAAAAAAGCCGGGCGATATCGTAGGAGCGGGGAATGGACTCAAGGGTCTCGATCAGCACTTTCGCTTCCTGCTGCTCCACGGTCGGGTTCGGCACGCGGAGCGTGATCCGCACCTCCCTGCCAAGCTTGTTCTGCCGGAAGTAAGGTTCGTAACGCGTCAGCAGCTTGCGCACGACGAAATCGTCGACTTCCTTGCCTTCGCAGTCCCACATCTGCTCGTCGCAGCCAAGATGCGAGAAAGCGTAGTAAGCTTCCTGAACCTCGTCGTCGCCGGACATGTCCTGGTTCTCGGCGAAGAACGGTATCTGGACGTTGTCCGGGTGCTGGGTGGACATGATCCGCGGGATTCTTATGATATCGTTATTGCTGCTCATGGCGCATATACCCGTTCACTGGAAAACGCCGGTCTTCTACGGAATCCTGCTTATCCCTTGGCGTAGACGATCTTCTCGAACTGCTCCTGCTCGGGCTTGAACGCGTAGACATGGCCCGTGCTGATCTCATAGTACCACCCGTGCAGGTGAACACGCCCCTCGTTCAGGGCCTCAGCTACGAAGGGATAGGACTGTATGTTCGCCAGCTGCGTCAGCACGTTCGCCTCTTCCGTGGCGCGCTGCCGATCAAGGCCGACTTCCTCGCCGGCCGCTTCCACCCGTGCTCTGACAGGACTGGCGATCTTGAGCCAGTCACGCAAGTGCGGCATATCCTTCAGATCCTCGTCGGAGGCATAGAGGGCATCCATGGCCCCGCATCCCGAGTGGCCACAGATGATGATGTCGCTGACCTTGAGGCTTAGAACGGAGAACTCGATGGCCGCCGCCACGCTGTTCTTGTCCTTGATGGCGTCGTAGGGCGGCACAATATTGCCCACGTTCCTCACGATGAACAGCTCGCCCGGCCTGCTCTGGGTAACTAGATTCGGATCAATGCGCGAGTCCGCGCAGGTGATGAACAGCACCTCCGGCGACTGGCTCTTCGAGAGCCGCTTGAAAAAATCCTCTTCCTTCCGGAAGTGGGACTGTTGGAACTCCCGTATCCCCTTGTAGAGTCTTTTCATCAGTTTCCCCTGAACTGCTCATCACTCACGGAGCAATCCCGTGCACTGTATACAATCCCTCCCCATTCGAACGTCAATAAGCTCTCGTAACTAGAGAACAATATATCATTTTTTTAACAGTCGTTTTTATGTAATTTTGCACTTTTCACTTTACAATTCTCAATTCCGCTCTATGCGGATCATGGCTTGTATTCGGGATACCGCGACGCGGCCAGGGCCCTGATCCGGTCGTCAAGGTCCGGATGCGTGGCAAAGAGCGCGGCAAGCCCCTTCTTCTTCCCGCCTGAGATGCCGAAGGCGGCCATCTCGTCAGGAAGGTGCGGCAGACGTACCGAGGCCTTCAGCGCCTCAAGGGCGCTCATCATGGGCTTCTTGCCCACCATGCTTGCGGCACTGCTGTCAGCGCGGTATTCGCGCTTCCGGGAGAACCAGAAGACGATGATGGAGGCAAGAATTCCGAGAACGATCTCAGCCAGGATCGTAATGATCCAATAGGCCGGGCCGTATCCCACGTGACGATCATCTTCACCAGTGCGGAACACCATCCTGTCCACGGTGCTTCCGATGACACGGGAAAGATAGATCACGAAAGTGTTCAACACACCCTGGATGAGCGCCAGGGTCGTCATGTCACCATTGGCCACATGTCCCACTTCATGGGCCAGCACAGCCCGCACCTGGTCACGGTCCATCTTGCGCATCAACCCCACGGACACGGCCACCAGCGCCTTGTTGCGCTGCATGCCCGTGGCAAAGGCGTTCACATCATCGGCGGGATACACGGCCACTTCCGGCATGCCGATGCCGGCCTTCTTGGCCAGGTCGCCCACGGTGCGCACAAGCCAGGCTTCGGCCTCGTTCGAGGGACTCTCGATCACCTTGGCGCCCGTCAACCGCTTGGCCGACCATTTCGACAAGGCAAGACTGAGGAACGCTCCGCCCATGCCGAAAATTGCAGCAAAGACCAGGAGCGACATATCGCGAATGCCGAAGACCTTCATCACCGCGCTCAGCACGATCAGGATCGCCAGGTTGGTGACCAGAAAATAGAAAATTCTGCGCATAATGTAGCCCTCCGCGAGTTGTTAACGTACGATGCTTGGGAACCACACTGTACAAAAAAACACGCGAAAAGTCAATGCGAAACGGGATTCGCTTCAGAAGACCTGCGGACAAAAAAGGCTTCCCAACAACAAAGGAGATGATTATAATGTCCGTGTAAGCTGATCGGATAAAAGGGACTGCCCCCTTCGATGCCAGGGGGACTGTCCCTGTCATCCTGCCTGAGGAAAGGACCGTCATGGCCAACGAAGATCTTGCAAAGCTCAGGATCGACAAATCCGCCGCGAACTTCCGCAAGAAACAGAAACGGCCTAAGCTCGGCATTGTCGCAGTCGCGTTGTTCCTGATCGTCGCGGTCCTCTATCTCGTCTCGAGCGGATCGGCCGTGGTGGTCGAGACAGCCCTCGCCTCCCGCGTCTATCCCTCCCAGTCCTTCACGCTGCTGAGCGCCAGCGGATACGTTGTTGCCCAGCGCAAGGCTGCCGTGGCCTCGAAGGCGACGGGCAGGCTTGAATGGCTCGGCGTCGAAGAAGGAAGCAAGGTGAAGAAGGGCGAGGTGATCGCCCGCCTCGAAGCCAGGGACGTGGCAGCGGCGCGGGAGCAGGCAGCGGCGAACTTGAATAATGTCCGCTCTTCGCTCGAACAGGCGCAGGCCGAACTCGAGGTGGCCAAGCGGGATTTTGCGCGCAGCACGGAACTGCTCGAAAAAGGATTCATCGCCAAGATGGACTACGATGCCGCTGAAGCGCGGTTCAAGCGGGCCCAGGCCGGGGTTTCCGGGGCCGGATCAGCGATCAACGCATCCAAGGCCGCCCTCGATGCCGCCGACGTGGCCGTGGAATACACGCGCATCCGAGCGCCCTTTGATGCCGTGGTCCTGACCAAGGACGCCGATGTGGGAGACATCGTCACGCCGCTCGGCGCGGCGAGCAATGCCCGGGCCTCTGTCGTGACCATTGCCGACATGTCGTCGCTCCTGGTCGAGGCCGATGTGTCCGAATCCAGCCTGGCAAAGGTGAAAGCGGGACAGCCGACTGAAATACAGCTCGACGCCTTTCCCGACTCCCGGTTCCGCGGCGCCGTGCACATGATCGTTCCTACAGCGGACCGGACCAAGGCATCCGTGATGGTCAAGGTGCGATTTCTGGACCGGGACCTGCGGGTGCTTCCGGAGATGAGCGCCCGCGTCGCTTTTCTCGAACGGCCTGTGGCCAAGAATGAACAGGATGCCCGGACGGGCGTAAGCCCCGCGGCCGTGGTGGAGCGGAACGGGAAAAAGGTGCTGTTTGTCGTGAAAAACGGCCGCGTCGTGGAAACACCCGTTACTACGGGCGGCAAGTTGGGCGATATGGTTGAGATCCTGAGTGGTGTGGAGGCAGGCAGCGCTGTGGTGCTGAACCCTCCGAAGAAGCTCCAGAACAACGACCGTGTCACGGTAAAGGGAAATTAGGGACTGGCACCCTTTGTATTTCAGGTGCCTGTCCCTATGCATCACTGATGCACCCTTTGTATTTCAGGTGCCTGTCCCTAGTGAGATCATCATGAACAACACCATACCACCTATCGTCGAGATCAGGGGCCTCTTCAAGTCCTACCACCGCGGGAACCAGGAGATCCCTGTGCTGCAGGACATCACCTTTGAGATAGCCGAAGGCGAGTTCCTGGCGCTGATGGGCCCTTCGGGATCAGGCAAGAGCACGCTGCTGAACATCATTGCAGGCATCGACAAAGCCGACAGCGGCACGGTGCTCGTGGGAGGCGTGGACATCTCGTCCCTTTCAGAGGCGGAGCTCGCTGCCTGGCGGGCCGTGAATGTGGGTTTCATCTTCCAGTTCTACAACCTCATCCCCGTGCTCACGGCCTTCGAGAACGTGGAGTTGCCGCTGCTGCTGACGGGTCTTTCGCGATCGGAACGGAAAGAGCATGTCGAGACGGCCCTGGGGGTCGTAAGTCTCACGGACCGCATGGACCACTACCCCTCCCAGCTCTCGGGAGGACAGCAGCAGCGCGTTGCCATTGCCCGCGCCCTCATCACGGACCCCACCATCCTCGTGGCTGACGAGCCCACGGGCGATCTGGACAAGGTCTCGGCCGGGGACGTGCTGTCCCTCATGGGCCGCCTGAACCAGGAGTTCAGCAAAACCATCATCATGGTGACCCACGATCCCCGGGCCGCTGAAAAAGCGCATCTTGTGAGGCATCTTGAAAAGGGCGTACTGAACGATGTTCGTACTTAAGCTCATCATGCGGAACGCCTTCCGCCACAAGCTCCGCACGGTCCTGACCATCGTGGGCGTGGCCATAGCCGTCCTTGCATTCGGCCTGCTTCGGACCCTCGTGGACCTGTGGTACCTGGGCGTCGAGTCTTCCTCGGCATCGCGCCTCGTCACCCGGAATGCCATCTCCCTGGTATTCCCCCTGCCCATCGCCTACAAGGACCGCATCCGCCAGGTGCAGGGCGTAGAGGGTGTTTCCTGGGGCAACTGGTTCGGCGGCGTCTATATCGACGAGAAGAACTTCTTTCCCAGCTTTGCCGTCGAACCTGAAGGCTATCTGAAGCTCTATCCCGAGTTCGTGCTGCCGCCGGACCAGACAAAGGCCTTCCTGCTCGACCGCAAGGGCGCCGTGGCAGGACGCAATCTGATCGGCCGGTTCGGCTGGAAGCTGGGCGACCTCATCACGCTCAAGGGCACCATCTTTCCCGGCAACTGGGAGTTCGTGCTGCGCGGCGTGTACCAAGGCAGGCAGAAGAACGCCGACGAGACCCAATTCTTCTTTCACTGGGACTACTTGAATGAGACGATGAAAAAGACCGTGCCCCGCAGGGCCGACCAGGTGGGCTTCTATGTCATCGGCCTGACTGATCCGGGGCTCGCCTCC
>MHDZ01000048.1:0-22055 GCA_001805055.1 Nitrospirae bacterium GWC2_57_13 | reverse complement strand
CGAGACGGAGCGGGCCTTCCAGATGAGCTTCGTGTCCATGACCGGGGCCATCGTGATCGCCATCCAGATCGTGTCCTACGTGGTCATCGTGATCATCATGGTCGTGGCGGCGAACACCATGGCCATGACGGCCCGCGAGCGCATTGCCGAGTACGCCACAATGAAGACCCTGGGCTTCGGCGCCTGGCACATCGCCGGCGCCGTCTTCGGCGAGTCCCTGGTGATCGCCATGGCAGGCGGCGCGGTCGGCGTTGTTGCCACCTTCCCTGCCGCCCAATGGATCGAAACGGAACTGAGCCAGTTCTTCCCCGTCTTCCATGTGACGGCTATGACCGTGGGCCTTGATCTCCTCGCAGCTTTCATTGTCGGCGCTGTTGCCGGAATCTTTCCCACCTGGCGCGGCGCTACGATACGGATCGCCGACGGGTTGAGGAGGATAGGGTAATCTGCTAACGAGGCAACGCGTCAGGCCAATGAATAAAGAATCAGGATCTTTAAACCTGTCTCACACGGAGGCACAAAGGTCACGGAGGTTGGAACCATTTAATCGCCTTTCTTTACGAGCTTCGTGGCTTCGTGTGACAATTGGGTTTTGGTTCGGCTTGTTCGGTATAGGATTTCGATATTAAACATTGCTAGTACAATGCCCATTCCCTTTTCCTACAGCATCCGGAACCTCAGGACCCGCCGCCTCACCACGGCGCTCACCGCGTCGGGCATGGCACTGGTGGTCTACGTCTTTGCCGCCACCCTGATGCTGGCGGAAGGCTTCCAGGCCACCCTGGTCGACACGGGCTCCTTCGACAACGTAACGGTGATCCGGAAAGGATCGGCCACAGAGGTCCAGAGCGGCATGGAGCGAAATCAAGCCTCGATCATCGAAACCCTGCCGGAGATCGCCATCGGCAAGGAGGGCAAACGGCTGCTGGCCAAGGAACTGGTGGTGCTGATCAATCTGCCGAAGCGCGGCTCTGACAGTCCGTCGAATGTCGTCATCCGGGGCATCGGCGAATTCTCCCTTGCGCTCCGGCCCCAGGTTCGACTCGTCAAAGGACGCATGCCGCGGCCCGGGTCCTCGGAGATCATTGCCGGCGAGAGCGTGTCCCGCCGCTTCCAGGGAGCGGGCATCGGCGAGCGGCTGCGCTTCGGCATGCGCGACTGGACCGTGGTGGGCATCTTTGACGCCGGCACTACCGGCTATAGTTCCGAGATCTGGGGAGATGTGGATCAGCTCATGCAGGCCTTTCGCAGGCCCGTGTACTCGTCAGTGCTGTTCAAGCTGAGAGCGGTGTCGGATTTTCCCGGCGTCAAGAAAAAGATCGAAGGCGATCCGCGACTTACCGTAGAGGCCAAACAGGAGACCCAGTACTACCGCGACCAATCAGAGATGATGTCCACCTTTCTGCGCATCATGGGCATCACCCTCACGATCATTTTTTCGCTCGGCGCCGTCATCGGCGCCATGATCACCATGTACGCTGCCGTGGCGAACCGCATCTCGGAGATCGGCACGCTGCGCGCCCTGGGGTTCCGGCGCAGGAGCATCCTGGCCGCATTTCTGCTCGAGTCCATGGCCCTGGGACTCGTCGGCGGCATTGCAGGGCTCATCTTCGCGTCCTTTATGCAGTTCCTCACCATCTCGACGGTGAACTGGCAGACCTTTTCGGAGCTTGCCTTCTCCTTTACCCTGACCAGCAGGATCGTAGCGGCTTCGCTGGTCTTTTCCCTGGTCATGGGTTTCGTAGGAGGCGTACTGCCTGCCTTCCGCGCCGCCCGGATGAACATCGTGGACGCGCTGCGGGCCACGTAAGCAAACAGGAAAAAGGCTTATTCATTATCTTGAAAAGAGCATTTGGACGCGGATAAGATCAGGACCAGCGGATAAAGACAGACAAAAAAACTCTTTTTGCTACTGAAAAAGAATCACCGTTGGGGTGAAGGCTCTTTACGCCTGAATGCCAGATTTTATCTGCGTTCATCTGCGTCCAACTGTTTTTTAAGATGCCTGCAATTCCCAATTTTCAATTCCGCATTATGCGGGTTAGGTGGACACCCTATGAAAAAGATCATTCTCCCTGAATCGGATGACAAGCTTATCGCAGAATGTGACGTCGAGGCGTTCCGCGCCAGCGGCAAGGGCGGCCAGCATGTGAACAAGACCTCCTCGGCCGTGCGCATCCGCCACCGGCCCACGGGCATCACCATCACCTGCCAGCAGGAGCGCAGCCAGTATCGGAACAAGATGATCGGCCTTGAAAATCTGCGGAAGAAGGTCGAACGCCTCAACTACCGGGCGCCGAAGCGGATCAAGACAAAGGAACCCAGGGCGGTGAAGAGAAGAGTACTGGACTCCAAGGCAAAAGATGCGGTAAAGAAGAAGCTGCGGGCAAAGCCGCGGGTGGAAGATTAGTAAGAGGGAAATAGGGGGCCTTCTGCCTTTCGTGCGGGTACTATTATATAGTGTCGTCAAAGATTATGATGCTGAATTATCAAGCCTCAGACGATCTTCCTGCCACCTTTCTTGCTTGCCCGAAGAAAGGTGGCGCCAAAGAAGGGCCCCCCGGCGACCATTCTGATCCGCCCTGCTCGGTCGTCCTCGGTACATTTCAGAAACTCGGGCTCCCCGATACTATTGGGACAGGTCGCCCTCAGACAGTCTGAAATGTTTAACCCTCGGACTCGGTCGCCCCGCCATGGCGGGACGTCGCATAAGCATACGGCTGAAGGATCTCCGCATGACGGGAATGTTCGCATGGGGAGGATATCCCTCCACATCAACTGCGTTTAACACCCACACAAAACCCGGAAGAGCCACCCTATCCACGCCTGCATGCCGCTAATCAAGCGCCCCATGTTCTTTTGCCGTCCTGATCCAGTGTTCGGCCAGTTCGGCAGGATTTGCGCCCAGACCACGGCCAAGGTGCAGCGCCAGCCCCATCAATAATTCCGATGCTTTGCGGAAATCGGCGACATTGTCCAGTGTGCCAAATGATTCTTGAGCTTTCAATAGGAGTAGATCGTGATGCCGGCGAGAAAAAGCCAAGGAATCATGCAAGCCATCCGTTACCTCAGGGAGCATCAGCAGGTCGATCCACTCGGGACCGAGCCGGCCCTGCAATTGTTCGGGCTCTTCTCTACCCATCTCTCGCCAGAGGCGCAATGTCTGCCGGTCACCCGATTCGGCCAAACCACTTTCCAGCAGAAGGGCGAACGCGCTATCAGCCAACTTTTGCATCAGTTCGAGATACTCATCCTGGGCAACTTCGAAGCGCTTCGTGCCCTGTCCTTCAATGTAGGCGGCGACACTCACTTGAGGTAAATCTAAGACTTCCGGACACCCTTCCACACAGGGGAACTCGCTCCCCTGGTGCATGTAGTGCAGCTCCCCGCTCTGCCTGTGGCGGCCAAGAGGATACAACCGGCAGGCCAATGGCCGCCCCGCATGCGCGCTGCATCCGAAATCAGGCACATACTGGCTGCACGCCGGCTGCTGCCTCCAGCCCGGTGCGCCGTCAAAACGCAACTGGATGCCGCCAAAATCGCAGTAGCGGTCGCGAAACGCCCTTGGGGTCAGTCCTTTTGCTTCAGCCAGACACGCCAGTTCCCACGGGTTCAGCCAGACAGTTTTGCCATGACAGCAGGTGCCTGAACGTGAACAGGTAAGCGGCAGATTATCAGTAAGGGTGAGTTTGGTCGTGACCGACATTGTGGGTTTGGTTTTTGTAATCCCTTTGTTCAAATTCTTGCATCCTCGCGCCGGTCACGCGCCGACTTCTAGGCGCGTCGCTGTCGAGGCGCAGGTTAAAACCGGTCTATGCAGCCCTTTTAAGGCTGATGCGCATACCGGCTTTTGTTGCAAGGGAGATAAGCATCTCCAAACTGAACTTCTCCCATTTGCCTGTTATAAGATCAGAGACGCGGGACTGACTGACGCCAAGAATCTCAGCCGCTTTTGTTTGCGTCAGTTTCTTGTTCTTGATGAACTTCCGAAAATCGGCCATGATCTCAGAACGCATCTGAAGAATTGCCGCTTCCTCGGGGGGAAAACCGAGATCAAGAAACACATTGCCGGAAGATTTGATAATAGGTTCTTTCATAATACTACCCTCCACTTTGCTTGAATCGCTTGCGAGCTAATTCAATATCGTGTTGATTCGTTTTTTTGCTCTTCTTTTGAAACGAATGGAGCACATATACCGCGTCCTTGAACTTCGCCACGTAAATAATGCGCCATTCTCCCAGAACGTGAATACGAATTTCCTTAACCCCGCGTCCTACGCTGGGCATGGGCTTCCAGTCGCTCGGCTCCAGCCCGCATTGAACGGAATATAATTCGAAGCCAGCTGCTTTGCGCGCTTCTTCAGGAAAATTCCGAATATCGTCCAGACTTGAACCTATGAAATTCAAAGGTTTCATCAGCTGAAACAATTATATAAGTTTTTATATATTTTCGCAAGCACTATTTCGAGTCAGAGACGGGAAGCTGCGGGATATACTGATCGAGTTCGAGCATATGTGTTGACCCACGTGCCTGAACGTGAACAGGTAAGGGGCAGATTATCAGTAAGCGTGAGCTTGGTCGTGACCGGCATTGCGGGCATTCCTGCTGGATATCCATTTGTTCAAATTCCCGAATAATGCGGGTCACGCGCCGTCCTTTGGCGCGTCGCAGTGGATCCGCTTGTTGGAATCATTGTGTCGGTGTCGCGCTGGTCTACCCGACCTACGAACTACAGAATTATCCGTTGGACTGCTTCGACTTCTCGTGATAAATGAGCAACTGACCGCCAGACGTCGTAGTGGACATTGAGGAATGTATCCAAGGTTACCTCTGGTGCCCCAATGCCATGTGCTATCTCATTGCGGCGCTTTCGTATCTCAATCAGCCGAAACATCCAAGAAACATCCGGAGATGGGTCAATTCCATATTGCCGTAAGATCTTATGCCGGCCTTGAACCGTTTGCGTAGAACGCCGTAGCTTTTCCCATATTGGGCTTGCCTCATTGTAGTCCTTCAGCCGTGGAACGAATGCCTGGCTTCGCGCTAGAGGCAGAGTGGTCGAACCGTGGCTTGCAAGGATGCGTATCACTCCTCGTTCAAATTCCTCTGAGACCGAGAGGGTTAGTATAATGGACGACCTAACTACAAAGCCGTCGATGTCCCATGCCCCGCCTAGATTGCTTCCAAAATAGTCTTCAGCCGCATGATCTGAGGCAGAGCTTGACCGAAGAGACTGCAAGAAGTAGTCGCGCAAGTCTGAATCATCTTTTATTGAACTCTCGTACTGGAGCAAACTCACATTCAGCAGCATCGAGTAGTTCTGGGTTAAATTTTTTAATTTATCGTCGTGGTGCTCATACAATGCGTCGCATTTCTCAGGAAGGTGCTCAAGCAAAATAGGAGCTTGCACAGCTAGCCACTCACGGATGTCGAATTTCAGACATGCCTTTGCGATCATTCCCAGAGCACCGATCGTTTGCACTTTCAGCGCATGAAGGTGACGAAATGCAATTCGCTTGATGTAGGCCAAGAAGTATCCTCAAAAATAAAATAAAATGCGCCGGTCACGCGCCGTTTCTTGGCGCCGCCTGGAGCGCCTTGTTGGGCCTCAAACATAAATCAACCTCTTAGCGACGCCATCCAATGCCAGAAAAATCTGGGCATCTGCGGGCCCTTCGGTCTCTTTTGGATTACTCATACATTGTTGACGGCGCGCTAATCACTACGCAGCCGTTTATGCCGTCGATCTTCAGGACGCCTTCGTTGAACTTTGCGTGCTCTTGCGTCGCGCGCGTGCAGTCCCACAGGAAGCTGACGATCCGCGCGTCCTTGTACTTTGCATCGGCCCGATAAAGGGAAGCGTCTTCGGCGATCTCTCCTATGAGACTCTGAAAGGACTTCTTGGCGTCCTTTCTGTATTTAACCTCGATGATCGTGTGCAGAGACGGTAAATACAAGTCAACGCGCGGTGTCTTCTGCCCGACAGGTTGCAGATACACTTCGTCCGCGATGTCGTTAAAGACCGGCGCGAGCAGCACATAAAGAAGGTTCTGCACGTGGTATTCGTTCTCCACGCGCCACTTGACGGGTTCGGCGTTTTTAGTGCGCCCCGAGTCTTCCCACGTCCACCGCTTGAGGCCAACGGGAATATGCTCCAGGAACCCCAGAAGATCGTCGAGGCTCCAGCCCTTCGGCGGCACGATCGCGACATCCTGATTGACCTGATCAAAGACATAAACCATTACACTCAACAGAGCCGCAGAAGCATCTCCCCGTGCCTGATCCCGGAATTCACGCATGAAGCGGCTTATGAGGGAAAGGCGAAGCTGATGGTCGTCGATCCGCCGAATCTTTCGGTAGTGAAGAAAGAGCGGGACGCAAGCGCTCGTATAAACGGCGGACTCCGCGCCACTGATATAAGCCGCAACATCCTTCTCGAAGAGATTGAGATGGTCGCCGCTGACCTGCTGAGCCATAAATCCCGAAATCCAGTGCTCAAACTCTCGGGTGATGCGGTCGTCATTCATATGCGCGATCAGCCACTTCACGGCCATCACGCCGAACACGTCGGAGACCCAGGGCCGGGGTGTAGAGTCGATTTTGGCAGCCTGCCCGAGAAGGCGGGAGACATCCTGACTGGACACGGTTTCTTCCAGTATGCCCAATCCGGAAATCGCGCAGCGATGGTACAAGGTGAGCGCTGAAAACTCGAAACTAGGAATGCCGTCTTTCGACAATCCCAGGAAATGCAGAAAGGCGTATTTGAAGGGATCGGCGTGCGCATTCTCGACCACCTTGCGATGCAGGTGGTCGCGCAACTGGTACGAGTTCTCCTTCACTATAGGAACCATTGGGATTGCCCTATCTTTCCGATCATGACCGAGTCGTTCCAGCCGGGAATCTGGTTCAGCCATCCGAGATTCCTGGCGATCAGATCAGAGTAACTGATCGTGACCGGCATGGGATTCGGGAAGTAACTACGCCAAGAATGCGACGCGAAGCTGTAGAGCTGGGCGCTCAGATACTTGATGTCTTTGAAGGTCGAGTCCTTATGGACATCCAGGATCACGCCGCGCGGATGCCCGTCAGTATCCTGCCTTAACTCGCGCTGGCCGATTAGGTAGACAAGCATTTCATGTTTAGAGAGTTTGAATGTCTTTCCGCGAAGCGGCGCCAGTCGTCCTTTCTGCACCCCGGCAGTCGCGGAGTCAAACATATGCAGCCCGTGGTCTTCCGAGATTTTCAGAAACGCATACTCGACCTGATATTCTCGATACTTGTCGATGACGGCGCGGACGGCCTCGATCTCGTCCTTGTTGAACTTCTTCACCTGCGCATGAAAGATCAGGCGGATCGTGTCGCCTTTTTGCCAGTTCATGCGTTTCTGAATCTTCTCGATCGTCTCCCCGAGAACCGCAGTCAATGCCTCGCAATAGGCTTCGGGAACGACCGCCTTCGACGTATTCGAGACGATGTAGCTGCCGTCCCCGGAAAATACGGTGGTAATACCCATGATCCGTTGATTGTCAGCGCCGCGCTCCTGTCCGATATTCGCGCTGCCGATGCCGACCACCAGTTCGTGGGAAAGGGTCGGCGAGGACTTGAGCAGCCAGGGCACGCCGCCCATCTTCGCGTAGCAGGCCAGCCCCATATTGTTGAGGGAGTAGCCGAGCGAATAGTCGGATTGACCTAGTAGCTCGATCGTGAAGTCCTGAACGGGGACTTGGTGCAGGAAAAACAGGCTCTTTCCGAGAAAGTAGGGATTTTCCGTAACGTTGAGCTTTTTAAAGGACTGCCGAACCTGAACGAGCGCCAAGTCCCAACGGCCTCCGTCGTCCGCCTTCTTCCGGATCGCCGTTTCGATGGCGCTCTTGTAAGCCTCCACACTGTCCTTCGTCGTCGCAAAGACCTCGACGCGGCTGGTTCCCAGCGTGAACTTGCCCTCAAGGCCGTTGCGGAAATACTTGCTTGAGGAAATTCCTTTCAAGAGCTTGCGGACGAACTGCTCCACGCGCCCCTTGTCGTGCTGGGCACAAATCACGCAGATCGACGGATCGTTCCGATCAAAGGTACGCTTGGTATAGGGGCCGTATTGCGTCAGACCTTTTTCAGCCCAATCTGCCTCACCGTTATCACTGAAGACGAACACTGGCTTGTGCATCTGCTCGCACTGACGCTGGATGTCCGGCGCGTCTTCAATCTCGATGCGGGTTCCGTCGATCAGCGTGACTGTCTTTGACTGGATGTATTTCTTGAGCGTCTCGATGCGGGCCTTCTTGTTCTCGCCGCCATTGAACGACGACACGCATTGTCGGATACGCTCCACGATTGCATCCTTCTGCACGCCGTGAGTACAAAGAATGTAGTCGTCGAAGTTCGTCCGACTCGCTTCCAGATATGCGTTTTTGGCTTCGATCTGCTCAGTCTGCCCGTCGGACCGGGTAACGTGCAGCGTCTCGCCCTTGAGGGCGCTCACCGATCCCAGGAGTTTTCTATAACCATCCTCTTGCTCGGTGACGACATAGCGGCCGATGAGATCGAACCCAGCGTGAAGGAAGTAAAGACACTTCTCCGTGAAAACCCGGCGCGTTGTGCAATCAATGACTAGGCACGGCTGACCCTGAACAAACCGCGTATCGACCGTGTACTTGGCACAGATCTGAAAGGGATACGATCCACCAAGGATCGAGAGCAGAAGATTGTCTTCAGGCTTCACGCTGACCAGTTCGATCGGGGTAAAGCCAGCAGGACGGCGGCCAAGGCTGGCAAGATGCCGAATCAATCCCTCCTTAACAAGAAAGCAGAAGATGCCGAAATTTTCCTTGAGCGCAACGGTTTGCGGAGTGCCCGAAATCGGAAACTGCCCGTCTCCTGAGAAGATCAGGATGCTCCCTCCTTGTCGGCGGAAGGCATGTGTCGATCTGTGCCGGGCACGAAGGTTGTCCAGCGTATCCTTATCGTAAGGAATCTGATAGGCTTCAAGCTCCAGGTCCGGTACTTTCAGCGGGAACGCGTTCAGGACGATCGACATGGCGTGATCCTCTTACACGTGCGGCCCATCGCGCACGCTGTCATGGCGAACGATCTTGCGACCATTCGAGAATTTCTTGGAGAAACGCGGTACGCAGTACGAGCGCCTTCTGACACGAAGTACTCAAAACCCTGCACTTCATATATGCGACTCACGCGCTCCGAGATGGCTACTTGCTCGGACTTATAGTAGTGGGTAGCCCACCGATAGAAGTCGTCGCATGCGAGGTTTGCGTCGATCCCCCTGATACCTCTGATCTCAGCTTCGCTCATCGGTGATCCTACCTATGAGGCCCAATGTTCAGGCTATTTCTGAACGCATCTTTCTTTATAGAAAGAAGCTGGTTGGACTAAACCGCTGCGTGCCACAGGGCTATGGGATTTCAAATGATCCATCCTGCTGTTTTATGATTGCGATGAGCGTTGTACGAGGGGCGCGTCGTGTATCGCGGAAGAGGTTCGAGTCAATGGCGGTGATTCCGGACAGCTCCGCAAGCCCCTTTCGTAAACAACTATACAGGAAACGAGGCTTTTGGGCAAGAGGGTGTCGATGATTCACCAGTTAGGCGACTTGCGCATTAAGTTCAAGTTTTTATAATTTCGCGCCAATTCGCGGTTACATGTTTTTTTTCAGTCTAATTTTTTTTGCCTTTCTTTGCGACTTTCTCCGTCCCGCATCAGATGCTGATAGACACGGAGCGGGGGCGGCTTTGCGCGAGCATTGGTTTAGCCTTTGCTATTAATGACCATTCATCCTCTTCTCTCCCTTCCACTCCCCCGCCCACAGAGCCGTTGCCCCGGCAACGGCCGCAGGCATGACCAGGAAGTTGACAACAGGGATCATCGTCGCTGCCATAACTGCGAGACCGAAGCCGAGCACGAGCATCGGCTTCTCCGACAAACGCTGCCGCGCTTCCTTGAATTTCATGCCGTCGTTCTCCAGGGGATAGCTGAGATACTCCTGTGCCAGGGACCGGGCGGCAAAGAGTATCCAGATAAAGGGAAACAGGACGTTCAGTCCCGGAATGACCGCGAGGACAAGGATCGGCGCTGCCCAGGCGATGAAGTAAGAGAGCTTCCGGAGTTCGTTCAGGAAGGAGGGAATGATCTCGGCAACGGCGCTGCTGTTCCCGCCGCGAACTTTCGTGCCGGCCAGGTGAACGGCGACCTTTTCGGCCAGAAATCCGTTGAAGGGGGCGGCGATAAGGTTCGCGGCAAGCGTGAAGGTGAAGACCAGTACCACCAGGGACGCCACAACAAAAACGACCCAGAGAAGGGCGCGGACAACAGAGACCCACCACTCATCGCCGCCAGGCAGCACCCAGCTCAGGAGCGCATCGAACTGGCCGACAGCGAGGCTGATGAACGCTGAGAACAGCAGAATATTGACGATGACGGGCAGGACAAAGAACCTGCGCAGTCCCGGCCGCAGGATAAGACGGTATCCGGCAAGAAGGTAGCGCGCGCCGACAATAATATCCACCTGGATCACCTCCGAAAAAATCAGAACGAAATGACTGATGAACCTGAAATCGGCAGTTGGGACACGCAAAAAACGGATAACCCCTGATATGAAAGGACAAATGCTTTCAGCTTACGTCAGGAAACACGAATGGCACGCATGCACGAATTCCCCGAATATGATCCTGGACTTTTTATTCGTGTTATTTGTCCCCTTTGTGCAATTCGTGTATGGATATTTTTAGCTTCGGTTTGTTCGGGTTAAGATGATACGCTACGGTCTCATTTTTCGTCAAGGATCTCCCGCACCCGCTTCAACAGCTCAGTGGGAGCGGCCGGTTTCGGCAGGAACTGCATACCTTCCTCGAGAATGCCCCGCTGAGTGACGATATTGGCGGTATACCCGCTCATGAACAGGACCTTGGCGTCAGGCTTCATGACGCGTACGGCGGCATATACTTCTCTGCCGTTCCGCTTCGGCATAATGACATCCAGTATGAGCAGATCGACGCTGTCCTGGTGTTCTCCAAACAGGCGGACCGCTTCATCGCCGTCGGTCGCCTCGACGATCTGGTAGCCGAACTCACCAAGCACGGCCTTCGTAAGGCGCCGCACTTCGGGATCGTCCTCGGCAAGCAATATGGTCTCGGTTCCACCCCGGTACGGAACCAGTTCCTCGGCCTTCTGCTCCTGAGCAACAACGGCTGTGAGCGGGAAATAGAGCTTAAACGTCGTACCGTGGCCGGATTCGCTGTAAACGTTGACATAGCCGTTGTGCTGCTTCATGATGCCGTAGACGATCGACAGCCCCAGACCCGTTCCGCGCCCCACTTCCTTCGTCGTGTAAAAAGGCTCAAATATCCTTTTCACCGTCTGTTCATCCATGCCTGCTCCCGTGTCGCTGAGGGACAGAAGTGCATAGGAGCCCGGTTTACCGTAGCTGTGGGTCTGCAGAAAGGAGCTATCCAGTTCAATGCGCCGGCTTTCGAGGACCAGTCGTCCGCCCGACGGCATGGCGTCGCGCGCATTGGCCGCAAGGTTCATCAGCACCTGCTCCACCTGCCCGCTGTCAACCATGACGGTCAAGACCTCGTCGGCCTGCACCAGGACGATCTCCACATCTTCACCCGCCAGCTTGGTCAGCAGCTTCTGCACCCGCTGTACGATGCCGTTGAGATCCACGGCCTTGGGATTGGATATCTGCTTCCTGCTGAAGGTGAGGAGGCTCTGGGTAAGATGTGTCGCCCGCTCGGCCGCCGAGAGGATGTGCTCGACAAAGGTCCGGAGCGGATCATCGCTTTTCTGTTTCATCAGCACGAGATGCGCGAAGCCGATGATGGCAGTCAGGATGTTATTGAAGTCGTGCGCGATGCCGCCTGTCAATTGCCCCACTGCCTCCATTTTCTGCGCGTGGCGAAGCTGCAGTTCAAGTTGCCGCTCGGCGGTGACGTCTCGCAGGATGCCGCGGTACGTTCCCGTCGCGTCCGACCCGCCGGTGACGGCAGTGGCGGTCACGATCACGGTACGTATCTCTCCGTTCTTTCTCTTCAACTTTGTTTCGAAGTCTCTGATAAAGCCCTGCCGCTCCATAGCCGTGCGAAAGGCATCCCGGTCGCCGGGGTTGATGTACATATCTCGGACGATGTTGGCCGTCAGCAGTTCCTCTTTCGAATCATATCCTGACAGTTCCATCCCGGCACGATTGATGTCCAGGATCCTGCCGTCCAGCGTGCCGATGAAGATGACGTCCTTCGACTCCTCAAAGAGGGTGCGGTATTTCCGTTCCGACTCCCGGAGCGCGTCCTCGGCAATTTTTCGCGTGGTGATGTCGCGAAAGGTGATGACCGCTCCGGTGACCCGGCTGCCTTCCCGGATGGGCGTGGTGGTATATTCAACGGGAAAGCCTGTCCCGTCCTTCCGCCAGAATATCTTGCTGTCCGCGTGATGCCCCGAGCCGTCTTCGAACAGGGCGGCAATGGGGCATTCATCTCCCTTCTGCGGGGCTCCGTCGGGCCCCTTGCGGAACCATGTTACGGCGCAGGACCGGCCGATGAGTTCCGTCACCTCGTAGCCCAGAAGCTGGACCGCAGCTGGATTGGCAAAAATATGCCGCCCCTGGAGGTCGAGGCCCAGAATGCCTTCACCGACCGACTGGAGGATGAGCGTGTTCTGGCTCCTGAGACGTTCCAGGTCCTCCCCCGACTCTCTGAGGGATTGGTCCTGATCACGGAGCTTCAGGGACGTTTCGCTCAGCGCAAAGGCCAGCTCCTCGATCTCAAGGGCCGTGCCCTCGATATGCAGGGACTCCCCGCGGCGCTCATTGAGGTTCTTCGCAAAAACCGTTATCCGCCGGATCGCCTGCAGATACCGGCGCAAGAGAAAGAGAATCAGTACGATGCTGGCTGAAACGACGAGCACGCCTGCCCTGAGCGTATCGCGCCAGATCCCCCGCTTCAGGTCCTTCAGCGTCTGCAGGCTGTAATCGACCCTGACCCATCCATACAGCTTCCCCTCGATGATAGGATGCCAGACAACGATCCGGTCATCAAGGATCAGGGGCCCCGCTGCAAGGTCCCGGGGCGTCTCGAGCTGTTCGGCGCCGTAGTCGGCGGCCGCCTGGTCGTCGCCAACGCTCACGACCCGGCTGAGCACGGCGCCCTTCGCGTCACTGACCGCCAGGGACAGTACGTTCGGGAACTCTCCGATCCTTTTGAGCAGTGCTTCGAGCGACGCATAGTCCTCGACGAGCAAATAATGGATGCTCAGGCTGGCGATGCTCTCGGCCATGACCGAGGCCTGCCGCCTGATAGCCGCCGACGCATCGCGCCCCTGCTGCTGAGCCGTGTGCCAGGCATACACGGTCATTGCCGCGATAAGCAGGAGCGAAACAATGAACCCCACTTGCAGGTGAAGACTTCGCGGAAACAGGTTTTTCAGACGGCTACTGTTGAGACCCATTCAATCCCGTCCCTTGATGATGTACCGCTCCAGTTCCAGATGTTCAAGCATCGCATAGTCCCGCTCGTACTCGGCTCTGACAGGCCGTGGTATCCTCACTGCCCTCAGCAGGGCCCTTCCCTCGTCGTCCTGCGCGAAGCGCAGGACAGCATTCGTCACCGCCTCCCGGACCACAGCGGGAACCCGCGGATGCGCGCAGAGGGGATGGGGCTGTACGCCGGGCGTCTCGTAGATGACACGAAGTTCATTTCGCAGTTCAGGAGATTCCCTCTGCAAGGTCCCCGCCACACCGCCTCCCGCCAAAGCGAATCCGAGGACGACATGCCGGTACACGTTGCTGTGCGTCCCTACGTACTTCGGCGTAAACCTGACCCGCTCCCGCTGCGTCAGGAGGCTGCGAATATACAGCGAGGCTGCGAAAGCGTTCGGCGCCGGAAAAACGATCTCCTTGCCGTTCAGGTCCTGTACGGACGTGATAGCGCCGTCCTTCTTCACGACGAGGATGCCCACGAGCGGCTGTTCGTCGTCTCTGACCAAGGGGACATATCCCCGGCTTTTTTTAGCCACCGCGGCGTGATAAGGGTTCAAAAAGACAAAATCAGGAATGCCCTTCGTGACTTCCCGCTCGAAATCAGCGAACGATTTGTAGAACTTCAACACCAACTGATACCCGGAAGCAGCGGAGAGACGAAGCAGAAGAGGCGTCCAGTCGCGTTCGATCACCAATGGAGGATGCCGGGGGACGACTGCGACGGTGTAACTCTTTTGCTCCCCGGCGCTCAGACAACGGGGAGCTCCACAGACCGCCCCCAGAACCACAAGGAGTGAGGCCACACCCGCTATCCATCCTTTTCTCCGGCCCATGCCGTCTCCTTCCCCTGCCCGCTTTGGAACATGAAAGATCGAATGAAAAGCGAGTTATTTCTGCGTCATGTTTCTATTTCGCATAATTATAGCAGAGAATCGGGAGGTCGCGCCGGCGCGCAGGAACGAAAAAAAGGGAATGAGAAAAGATGCAGGACCATTGGCTGGGGGTCAGAAACAGGACAAACAAAAGGAATTCTCAAAAGAAAAAAGATCTGGTGGACGAGAAGGGGATCGAACCCTCGACCTCCGCATTGCGAACGCGGCGCTCTCCCAGCTGAGCTACTCGCCCATTTCGATACGGGCAACGCATACTCTACTATATTCAACAGCATGAAATCAAGAGAAAAATATTTGCGATCCGTCCCCTGTCTGCTGTCTGCTGCCTACTATGCTATTTCTTTCCGAGAGTTGGCATGTTCGCGCGAATGTGCATGCTACTATGGCCTTCGGCCATACATCACCTTTGCAATTTTAAATTTTCAAATTTCCAATTGCGGTCGGAAACCGCGCTATGCTGTCTGCTGTCTTTTAGCGCTGAAGTTATTGACAAGCGCTCTGTCTTGGCTTATAGTATGCACGTTGCCGTACCGGTCTGCAGCGCGATCCCTGCGCGGAAGACCGTGACCGGATGCAATCATCATACTACGGAGAAAGGAGTGAAAAACCGTGCGCGAAAAAGAACGTGAACTGCGACGCAAGCGGAAACGCCGTGAGGAGCGCCTGAAGGTCCGGCTCAAGACGGCCA
This sequence comes from Nitrospirae bacterium GWC2_57_13, assembly GCA_001805055.1. GTDB lineage: Bacteria > Nitrospirota > UBA9217 > UBA9217 > UBA9217 > GWC2-57-13. The sequence continues at coordinate 6,993 of MHDZ01000048.1, read as the reverse complement.
TCGCCGACGCAGCAAAAACAAAAGGAACGAAGTAATGCGCCTGGCGCGTCTCTCCATACTGAAGGGCCTGCTCGTCCTGCTGACACTTGCCGCGATAGCCGCGACCGGCTGCGCGCCGAAGCTGCCGCCGGAGCCGGAGTGGGAGAAGGACGCCCGTGCGGTGCTGTCCCAGGCCGACGAACAGTTCGCCAAACGGCAGTACGGTCAGGCAGTGAAAACCATTGACGCCTTTTTCACCCGCTATCCCGAAAGCAGACACCGTGACCGGGCCCTCTTTCTGCTGGGAGAGATACGCCTTACGCAGCGCGATTACCCGCGCGCCCTCAGTTATTATAAAGAGATCATCGAACGCTTTCCCTCGTCGGCCTTTATTTTCGACGCCAAATACAAGCTCGGGCTGTGCTATTACGAGTTGAAGGAATACGACCTCGCCGTCGCCAACATCCAGGACCGGAGCAGACTTACCGATCCTGCAATGCTTCGGCGCGCTGCAGAAATGCTGGCCTCCGCCTATGTGATCAAGGCGAACTATCCCGCCGCAGTCGCGGAATATGTCACCCTGGTCCAACTCACGCCGGAGGAAAAACAGAAAGCCGGGTACCGCGACCGGATCAGGGACATCATCGAGAAAAACTTCTCGGAAGAGGAGCTTGCGCAGCTTGCCCGGGCAAAGACCTACCCATCTGATATCGCGCTGCTTCGGCTCTCGGCATACCTGGTCGAACAGCGCCGGTACCGCGAGGCCCTGAAGCAGGCTGAAGACTTCCTGTACCGCTTCTCCGGCCATCCCGAAACGGAACGGGCAAAGATGCTCGCCACGCGATCGCTCTCCATGCTTTCGGCGCCCCGCTTCTACATTGCCGTTCTCGTGCCCCAGTCAGGCCCCTACGCGTTCTTCGGCAACAGCGTGTTGAAGGGGGTCCAGCTCGCCGTCCATGCCTACAACACCCTGGATCCAGACAACCGGATCGAACTGGTGGTCAAGGACACCGAGGGATCTCCCGAAAAGGCCGTTGCCGCGCTGCAAGAGGCTTCATCCAAAGGCATTATCGCCTCCATTGGACCGTTGATGACCCGGGAAGTAGAAGCCCTGGTTCCGACGCTCGACAGGCTGCAGATCCCCCTTATCACGCCGGCGGCCTCGGGCCCCGACCTCGCCGGCAAGAGCCCCTGGCTGTTCCGGAACGCCCTGACGAACAACGCACAGGCTGCGGCGGCTGCCAAGTACATAACGGCCCAGAAGTACCGCAAGATCGTGATCCTGGCCCCTGACGACGCCTATGGCGCTGATCTGTCCCGGCTCCTGACGCGAGAGTTGGCCAGGAAGGCCGAGATACTCGCCACAGTCTCCTATCCGGCTGACGCAAACGACTTCGGCCTCTACATTAAAAAGATCATTGAGATCGACCTCCGCTCCCGCAAGATCCCGATCCCCGAGGACGATGACGAGCGGAAGATGTTCTTCCGCGAATACGTTCCCGGATTCGACGCCATCTATATCCCCGGGTACGCTGAAAAAGTGGGACTGCTCCTGCCGCAGCTCGCCTTTTACAATATCACGGGAATCGGCATGATCGGCTCCAACAACTGGCGGGCCGAGGAACTCATCGACCGGGCAGGCCGTCATGCCGAGGGCGCCGTGTTCTTCGACGGCTTCTCGCCCGAGAACTCCGATCCGCAGGCAAAAGCCGTCATCGAGGCCTATCGTTCGGCTTACCAGGAGGAGATCGACATCCTCGCGGCCCAGGCCTACGACGCGGCGTCGATGCTGACGGTGCTGCTGCGGAACCGCAAGGACACAGCGGCCCTCCTGAAGGAAGGGCTCCTGTCATATCGCGACTTCCCCGGCCTCTCGGGAACTGCCGCCTTCCTCCCCTCAGGCGAAGCGCAGAAGAAACTGTTCCTGATCACGATCAGGGACGGCCGGTTCGTCCTCCTCGCCGACTGAGACAGCTTTTCTGATCATCACAGCGCCTCGTGAACTTCTGCGCCGTTGCTGCTCCATTTTCCCTTGACAGCCCCCGTAATTTCCCTTAGTATCAGCAGACTTTCTCGCCTATCATCTATCATCGGCGGCCGCTCACAAGTCGCTGTTTTCCGGAGATTTTCCGCTATGTTCAAAAAAGTTCTGATTGCCAATCGCGGCGAAATTGCGCTCAGGATCATCCGCGCCTGCAAAGAGCTGGGCATCCGCACCGTTGCGATCCATTCGGAAGCGGACGCCACAACGCTCTACGTCAAAAAGGCCGATGAAGCGGCCCTGGTAGGACCGGGTCCCCTCGCGGGCTATCTGAACATCTACGGCATCATCGACCTGGCCCGGCAGATGGGCGCCGACGCGATCCATCCCGGCTATGGATTCCTGTCCGAGAACGCCGAGTTCGCCCAGGCCTGCGCAGATGCGCGGATCACCTTCATCGGCCCCCATCCCCAGGCAGTCAGGGACATGGGTCTCAAGATCGAGGCGCGCCAGAAAATGGCCGCCACCGGCGTGCCCGTCATCCCCGGCACACCCGCCCTCCACTCGGAGGACGAGGCTGTGTCCGCTGCGGAAAAAATTGGCTATCCCGTCATTCTGAAGGCGTCGGCTGGAGGAGGAGGCCGCGGCCTGCGCGTCTGCCGTGCGGCCGAGGACATCCGCCGCATGCTTCCCCTGGCCATCGGCGAAGCGAAGAAGGCCTTTGGCAATGACGCCGTCTTCATCGAAAAATACATTGAAGAACCTCATCACATCGAGTTCCAGATCGTGGCTGATCGCCACGGCAACGTGATCCACCTGGGCGAACGCGACTGCTCCATCCAGCGCCGGCACCAGAAGCTCGTCGAGATAGCGCCGTCGCTCCTGCTTGATGAGGAGCTCAGGAACCGGATGGGCGAAGCAGCCGTGACCGTTGCCCGCTCCGTGGGATACGACAACGTTGGCACGGTCGAGTTCCTCGTGGATAAGGACCGTAAGTTCTACTTCCTCGAAATGAACACACGCATCCAGGTGGAGCACACGATCACCGAGGAAGTGACGGGCATCGACCTGCTCCAGACCATGATCCGCATCGCCGCCGGCGAAAAGCTGACGCTCCGCCAGGAGGACGTCCATCTTCGCGGCTACGCCATCCAGTGCCGGGTGAACGCCGAGGACCCGCAGAACGACTTTCTGCCCTCCACGGGCAAGATCACGGGATACTACTCGCCGGGCGGATACGGCGTGCGCATCGACGGCAATGTATACCGGGGCTATACCGTCACGCCCTACTATGATTCGCTGCTCGCCAAGCTCATTGTGAAGGGCGAGACCTGGGACGAGGCAGTGCGCCGCATGCATCGCTGCCTGAGCGAGTACGTGATCCGCGGGATCAAGACCACGATCCCCTACTACAAGAAAGTGATGGAGGACCCGACCTTCATCTCTGGGAAGTTCACCACTAAATATATCGAAGAAAAGGCTGAACTGCTCAACTACGACCACGAGCGCGACCCCGCGGACATGGCCATTGCGATCGCTGCGGCGATCGTGGCCCACTCGAAACTGTAAATCACGCATAGGGCAGAACGCAGGGAGTAAAAAGGTTAAGTGTCTGTCGGCTACGAAGCCCGTATCGTTAGGTGGTTGAAAAGGTTACGTGTTAAAGACGAACGACGTAACCGAACACCGAAACGGGCCTCGTTACCGTGACCGTTTTTCAACTCTCTGCTCTATGCTCTCTGCGCTATGCATCTTAAGGGAGTAACCATGGCGAACACAAAGAAAAAAACCGACACTAAAGTCGGGATCATGGACACGACGTTCCGGGACGCCCACCAGAGCCTCCTGGCTACTCGCATGAGGACTGAGGACCTGCTGCCCATCGCCGAGACCATGGACGATCTGGGCCTGTGGTCCATCGAGGTCTGGGGCGGCGCCACCTTCGACACCTGCCTCCGGTTCCTGCGGGAGGACCCCTGGGAGCGGCTGCGGCAGCTCAAGAAGGTCCTGAAAAAGACTCCTCTCCAGATGCTGCTGCGGGGCCAGAACGTGGTGGGATACCGTCACTATGCCGATGACGTGGTAGAGCGGTTCGTGGCCAAGTCCGTCGAGAACGGCATGAACGTGTTCCGCATTTTCGATGCGCTGAACGATTTTCGGAACATCAAGACCTCCATCAAGGCCGTCATCAAATACGGCGGCAAGGTCGAAGCGGCCTTCTGCTATACCCTGGGCCATATCTACAATAATGCCATGTTCGTGGACATGGCGAAGAAGCTCGAGGACATGGGAGCCGACACCATCTGCATCAAGGACATGGCGGGCCTGCTGGCGCCGAACGATGCTTTCGAACTCGTCACTGCCCTGAAGAAAGCCGTCTCAACGCCCATCCACCTCCATACTCACGATACCAGTGCCATGTCCGTGGCCACCACGCTCAAGGCCGTTGAAGCGGGTGTTAACATCATCGACGTGGCTCTCTCCTCCATGTCCGGCGGAACGAGCCAGCCCCCCTTCGAAACCATGCTCCACATCCTGCGCGGCACGCCCTACGATCCAGGGATCGACCTGACCCTTGTCGGCAAAGCGAACGACTACTTCAAGGAAGCGCGCAAAAAATACCTGACCTTCGAGTGCGGCGGCTTCTCAGGCATCGACCCCAAGGCCATCATCTACCAGGTTCCCGGCGGCATGATCTCGAACCTGGCCACCCAGCTCAAGGAACAGAATGCCCTGGACCGCATGGAAGAGGTCATGGCCGAGGTGCCGAAGGTGCGCGAAGATTTCGGCTTCCCGCCCCTCGTAACCCCGTCGAGCCAGATCGTGGGCACCCAGGCAACGCTGAACGTCCTGACGGGCGAGCGCTACAAGGTCGTGACGAGCGAGGTGAAGAACTACCTCAAAGGGCTCTACGGCAAGCCGCCGGCGCCGGTGAACGAGGACGTCCGCAAAAAGATCCTGGGCGATGAACCGGTCGTCGAGGAGCGCCCCGGCGATCTCATCGAGCCGGAGCTGGAAAAGGCCCGGGAGATGGCTGGCGACAAGGCTCGATCCGAAGAGGACGTGATCTCCTGCGCCCTCTTCCCCAAGATCTTCATGGAATTTGCCGAACTGCGCGACAAGGGATTTCCCCCTGAAGCACCCAAGATACCTGCGGCTGCATCAGTACCCTCGGATGGCGGCCCGCACCTTGCGCCTTCAGAGTTCATGGTCAATGTGCACGGCGAATCGTACCACATCAAGGTGGGCGGAAAAGGCCACAAGTCCGAAGGCAAGCGGCCCTACTTCCTGTACGTGGAGAACCAGCTCGTCGAGGTGCTTGTCGAGCCGCTGATGGAAGTGGTCCCGTCCGAGGAAGGCAAGATATCGCCCAGCGTGGGAGGCCGGTCCCGGCGGCCCAAGGCAGCAGAGCCCGGCGACGTGAAGGCGCCCATGCCCGGGACCGTCATCAAGGTGAAGGTGAAGGTCGGCGACACGGTGAAAGCGGGCGATACGGTGCTGATCATCGAGGCCATGAAGATGGAAAATGAGGTGCATACCCCCGTGGCCGGCGAGGTGACGGAGATCCACGTCAAGGAAGGCGACAGCGTGAACCCCGACGAGGCGCTGGTCATCGTGCGGTGAGTGGTTTGGAAGGTATGATCCAGATAATTCTAAACATCATCATTCTGGCGCCGCCGATCATGATTGCGATCATCCTTCATGAAGTGGCTCACGGCTGGGTTGCGAACCGCCTCGGTGATCCCACGGCACGGAACGCCGGCAGGCTCACTCTCAATCCGATCCCCCATATCGATCTGTTCGGCACGGTGCTTCTTCCGCTGACCATGTATCTCATGACGCACAATAATCCATCCGGCCCTCTCATCTTCGGCTATGCCAAGCCGGTGCCGATCAATCCTGCTTATTTCCGGGACCCGAGAAAGGGCCTGGCCCTTTCTTCTGTCGCCGGTCCCGGCGTAAATGTGATAATGGCGTTGGCCTGCGCGTTCATTTTCCATGCTGGTTTACCGGTCCTCTCCTGGATCCTGCCGAAGTCGCTCATGGTGATCGCACAGATGATGCTGGCCTACGGTGTGGTGATCAATGTGGTGCTGGCAGTGTTGAACATGATCCCCATACCGCCTCTGGACGGCAGCAGGGTTGTGCTCTGGCTGCTTCCACCCCGCCAGGCCATGGCCTACAACCAGCTCGAACGGTATGGCATGTTCATCCTGCTGGCGCTCTTTGCAACAGGAGCACTGAACTGGATCGTGCATCCTCTCGTCCGGCCGCTCATCAGGCTGCTGCTCGGCGACCTGATGTCATGAGAATACGCTGTCTGCGGCACAATGCATGTAATGCATAATCTTCCGGATTTACTAAGACATGCGGTAGTAATGCCACATAGTTCGTCATTCCCGCGAAAGCGGGAATCCAGAAACAAGGCCAAAACTCTGGATTCCGGGTCAAGCCCGGAATGACGGATTATTTTCTATGAGGCTCTACTAATGACCATCTTAGTAAACCCCAGGCTTAAAGGTTTCCTTTGCGGCCTTCTTGCCCCGTTAGAGATCGCGTCCCCGGCCCGCGTCATATCAAAAGTGGAACCGGGGCGGGCAAGCGAAAAATCTCTAACGGGGTAAACCTTTGCGAGAGACGCCTTTGATTATGACGCTGAGCCTTGCTGATAATTACTTCGTGCCTTCCCCGTCCCGCGTCCTATTTTATATGAGACGGGGCGGGGCGCATCAACCTGTCATGTTTGGTTCTGATTTGATCCGTCATTGACGAAAGGGTCCGGTAGAGCTCCTATGGCGACAAAAAAACGCGTATTAAGCGGCATGCAGCCGAGCGGCCTGCTGCACCTCGGCAATCTCCTGGGCGCTCTCGACAACTGGAGAAAGCTCCAGGACAGCGGCCAGTACGAGTGCTTCTATTTCATCGCTGACTGGCATGCCCTCACAACGCAGTACGCCGACACTTCCGGCGTGCGCACCTTTGTCCGCGAGATGGTCATTGACTGGATGGCTGCGGGCCTCGATCCTGAGAAG